>JBFHJC010000044.1:0-19345 GCA_041596155.1 Ilumatobacter sp.
ACCGGCCTTCTCGCCAGTTCCGGCCTGGCCGCCGGGGCCCGCGTAGCCCGACAGGAGCTGGATGACCTGCTGGCGGACACGAGACAGGTCGGCCCCCAGCTTGACCAGCACCTGGGCGGCGACCCCCTCACCCTCGCGGATCAGCCCGAGCAGGATGTGCTCGGTACCGATGTAGTTGTGGCCGAGCTGCAACGCCTCGCGCAGCGAGAGCTCGAGGACCTTCTTGGCCCGGGGGGTGAAGGGGATGTGCCCACTAGGGGCTTGGGAGCCTTGCCCGATGATCTCGATCACCTTGGCTCGCACCGAGTCGAGATCGATGCCGAGGCTTTCGAGCCCGCGGGCGGCGACCCCCTCTCCCTCGTGGATGAGCCCGAGCAGGATGTGCTCGGTGCCGATGTAGTTGTGTCCGAGCTGGAGCGCCTCGCGCAACGACAGCTCGAGCACCTTCTTGGCGCGCGGCGTGAACGGGATGTGACCCGACGGGGACGAGCCGCCCTGGCCGATGATCTCCTCGACCTGGTTGCGGACCGCCTCGAGGCTGATCGACAGCGACTCGAGCGCCTTGGCGGCAACGCCTTCGCCCTCGTGGATGAGCCCGAGCAGGATGTGCTCGGTGCCGATGTAGCTGTGGTTCAGGAGGCGCGCTTCCTCTTGGGCGAGGACCACGACCCGGCGGGCCCGGTCGGTGAAGCGTTCGAACATGAGTCGCCTTTCGTTGCGAGTGGCGAGTGCGTGCACCCACTCTATCGGCGCGCCGGGAGCCTGCCTGGACGACCCCGCATCCGAAATCGACCTGACCGGGTCGACGTCGCCACCCTGGGTGACGACGTCGACGTCGTCGATACCCGTCGCGGTCGTTGCCGAACCGCGAGGTCGTGTTTCCGGCCGGCAGTGCCAGCACGTAGCCTGCGTGGCGTGTCGGAGATCCCCGTGACGTCGCCGCTCTTGGCGTTGCCGGGCATGGACGCGGACCGCGAGCGGATCGAACACGCGATGCGCGCCTCGGTGGTCACCACCGACGACTACCTGACCGAGATCGCCTCTCATCTGATCGTCGCAGGTGGCAAGCGGCTCCGGCCGGTGCTCGCGGTGGTCGCCGGCCGTCTCGCCGGCGCGCGCGCGAGCGACGACGTCGTGCGCGGCGGCGTCGCGTGCGAGCTCGTGCACCTGGGGTCGCTGTACCACGACGACGTCATGGACGAAGCCGAGACGCGCCGCGGCGTCGAAACGGTCAACGCCCGGTGGGGCAACCTCCAGGCGATCCTCGCGGGCGACTTCCTCCTGTCGCGTGCGTCGGAGATCGCAGCATCGCTCGGCACCGAGGTCGCCGGACTCCTCGCCCGCACCATCGGTTGGCTCTGCGAGGGCCAGATCGAGGAGCTGCGCCACACATACGACGCCGATCGCACCGAAGCGAGCTACCTCGCGTCGATCCACGGCAAGACGGCATCGCTGTACGGCACCGCCGCCCGCATCGGTGGTCTCGTCGCCGAGCTCGATCGCACCGCCGTCGACGCGCTCACCGAGTACGGCAACGCCTACGGCATGGTGTTCCAGATCGTCGACGACGTGCTCGATCTGACGGCCACCGCCGAGCAGCTGGGCAAGCCGGCCGGCCACGACCTCGAGGAGGGCGTGTACACCCTGCCGGTGCTACGAACGCTCGCCAACGGTCGGTCGACGGGCGACCAGCTGCGCGACATGCTCGGTGCGCCCCTCGACGGCGCCGGGCGCGACGCGGCGCTCACCATCGTCCGCGCCGACGAAGGGATCGAGAGCGCGATCGCGACGGCACGCCAGTACGTGGCGGACGCGGTGGCGGCATGTGAGGCGCTCGGCGATGGTCCGGAGGTCGACGCCCTCCGCAGCGCGCCCGACGCGTTGCTGGCGAGCGCCCTCGCGAACGCCCCCGGCTGACGATCGACGATCGCGGCGCCGATCGGATCACTGGCCGGGACAGCCCGATGCGGCATGCTGACCGCCGTGCACGTGGTCATCATCGGCGCCGGCGAGGTGGGCTGGTATCTCGCGCAACGTCTCGGCGCCGAGCATCACGACGTCGTCGTCATCGAGCAGAACGAGATGATCGCCCGGGCGCTCGGCGAGGAGCTCGACGTCCAGACCGTGATCGGCAGCGGCACCCACCCTTCGGTGTTGCGCGCCGCGGGCGTGCCTGACGCCGACCTGGTCGCCGGCGTCACCCAGGACGACGAGGTCAACATGATGGCCTCGGCGCTCGCGAAGCAGCTCGGCGCGAAGCAGACCGTCGTGCGGCTCCAGACGGACGAACTCCGAGGCCCGGACGGCGCGTACCTCCGCGAGCTCGTGGCTGCCGACCTCATCATCGATCCCGACGCGGACACCGCCGAGGAGATCCTCCGGCTGGTGAGCGTGTCGGGCGCCGACGAGGTGTACCCGATGGCCAACGGCCAGCTCGTGGTGCTCGGCCTCGTCGTCGGCCCCCACTCGGAGATGGTCGGCCGCAGCCTTGCCGACATCGGCCAGGTCGAGACCTGGCGCTTCCTGTTCGGTGCGGTGACCCGGGACGGCGAGACGATCATCCCCCGCGGCGACCTGGTCGTGCACGCCGGCGACCACGTGCGGGTGCTGTGCCCGGTGTCGAAGCAGGACGAGGTGCTCGAGGCGCTCGACGCCGTCGGCAAGCGCGTGCGGCGCGTGATGGTGCTCGGCGGTGGCGCCGTCGGCGCTCGCGTCGCCGAGCGGCTGGTGCGAAGCGCCGACGTCGTGCTCGTCGAGCGCGACCCAGAGCTCGCCGAGGCCCTCTCGGAGCGACTCCGCAAAGTGACCGTGATCCACGGCGACATCACCGACACGAACCTGCTCACCGAGGAGTCGATCGGGACCACCGACGTCGTCATCGCCGCCACCGGCGAGGACACCGCCAACGTGCTCGCCTGTGCGTTCGCGGCCGCCGAGAACGACGACGCCTTCACGGTCGCCGTGCTGCACCGGCTCGCTCTGCTCCCGCTCGTGCGCCAGTTCGGCATCGACGCCGCGCTCAGCCCGCGCACCGCGTCCGCGAACGCCGTCCTGCAGCAGCTGCGCGGCGGAACGTCGTCGGTGGCGACGTTCCTCGACAGCGACGTCGAGGTCGATGAGTTCGTGATCGAGGCCGGGAGCCCGGGCGACGGAGCGTTCGTGCGCGACCTCCATCTACGGCGGTCGGTCCTGCTCGGCGCCGTCGTACGCCCGGACGGCACGACCGAGATCGTGCGCGGCAACACCCGGTTGCACGCCGGCGACAGCATCGTGCTGTTCGCGCGTCCGGCGGCGCTGCCCGAGGTACGGCGGGTGTTCGGCGGGTGACGGTTCACCGACGCATGGGCGGTGTCTGATGGCCGAACGGATGATGGGGTCGCTGCGGCGCGACCTCGAGGAGCGCTGGGTTCGGTCGTACGAGACCCTCATCGGCCACATCACCGGCCTGACGCTGGCGGTCGCCGGTGGAGGGATCGCGGTGTCGGGTGTCGTCGACTGGATGCGTGACGGCGACGACGTCGTGGTCCTCCTCCTGCTCGGCGCGGTCGTCGGATTCGTCGGCGCCACCCTGTGGCGCTTCACCACGTTGCCGCACCAGATCCGCATCCTCGACGTGTTCATCACGGTGACGCTGGCGTGGGTGGTGCTCGCGATCGTGGGCGCGATCCCGTACGTGCTGACCGGTGCGATCACCGCCGTCGACGACGCGATGTTCGAGTCGATCGCGGGGTTCACGACGACCGGCGCCACCGTGTTGCGACCGATCGAAGGCACCGGGCCGGGCGTGCTCTTCTGGCGGGCGATCACCCAGTGGATGGGAGGCATGGGCGTGATCGTGCTCGTCGTCGCCGTGCTCCCCACCGTCGGGTCCGGTGGGATGAGCCTGCTGGAGGCCGAGGCACCCGGCCCGACCGGTGAGCGGCTGACGCCGCGGGTGCGCCAGACCGCTCGCCGTCTGTGGGCGGTCTACATCGGCTTCACGGGCGTGCTCGCGCTCGCCTACGTCGTGGCGGGCATGAGCCTGTACGACGGCGTCGCGCACAGCTTCACGACCGTGTCGACCGGTGGGTTCTCGACCTACAACGCGTCGCTCGGGCACTTCGACTCGGCGGTCATCGAGTGGATCTGCATCGCCGCCATGTTCCTGGCCGGCACGAGCTTCACTTTGATCTACCGGCTGCTGCGCGGCAGCCCGGGCCCGCTGCTGCGGTCGAAGGAGTTCCACCTCTACTCGCTGGTCGTGGCGGCGGTGTCGGCGTTGCTGTTCGTGGTGTCCGACATGACCGGATCGGTCGCCGACCGCATGCGCGGCAGCGTCTTCACGACCCTCACCGTGGTGTCGACCACCGGGTACGCGACGGAGGACTTCGGCAGCTGGTCCGACGCCGGCCAAGCCGTGATCATGCTCCTGTTGCCGATCGGCGCGATGGCCGGGTCGACCGCCGGTGGGGTGAAGCTGATCCGGGTGCTCGCCGTCGCCAGCTACGCCCACCGTGAGGCGTTGCGCCAGCTGCATCCGCGGCTCGTGCGACCCGTTCGGCTCGGTGGCGGCATCCTGCCCGACCGGACGGCCAACAAGATCGTCGGCTTCCTCGTGCTGGCGCTGGCGACGTTCGGCGGCGGGGCGTTCGCGATCGCGATGACCGGCCCCGACCTCATCACCTCGTTCTCGGCGGCGGCGACCGCGTTCGGCAACGTCGGCCCCGGTCTCGGGGAGGTCGGCCCGACGAGCGACTTCCTCCAGCTGCCACGGTTCGCCCGCTGGGTGACGATGGGCCAGATGTTGCTCGGCCGCCTCGAGATCTACCCCGTCATCCTCGCGCTGTCGGTGGTGACCCTTCGTCGCCGCCACCGGGCGCTCAGGGTGTAGCGCCGTCTCGTCTGGTGCTCCGCACGTGGCGGCGCTGATGTGGCGCCCGCCCTGCCGAGCTGCGCTGCTCGCCTCGCTGCGCTGGTCGCCTCCGCGCCGTCGCGGGCGCGATCGACGGGCGCGACATGACGGGCTCCGCCTGGCGAGCTGCCGGCTCCGCTGGCGCTTCGCCGCTCGCTCACCTCGGTGTCGCGACGCGGCCGGTCAGTGCCCGCACGTGGCGGCGCTGACGGAGTGCGCCCGGAGGCGATCCGTTCGCCGGATGATCAGGCGTCGGGGGCGACCTTCGTCACGGCGCGAGCCGCGGCGAACACGAGCTCGGGGACGCCGCCCCGGCCGGGCCGGAGCGAATCGGTGGCGATGCGCACGAAGCCAGCGGCGGCGTCTGGACGACGGCCGACGAAGGTCGCGAGGCGTGTGGCGATGGCGGGTCGGCCGAACAGGCGGGTCGCGAGCCGGCCGACGTGGTAGTACGTGCCGAAGCGGTCCGCGAGCTGCTTCGGGTACTGCTGGAGCGCCGCCGACGATCCCGAGTCGAGCGCCCGGTTGAGCACGGCGGCCGCCATCCGGCCGGTCTCGAGGGCGCCTTCGAACCCGGCGCCCGACACCGGGTTCGCGGCGCCGACCGCATCGCCGACGAGGAGGTAGGTCGGACCCGCCGCCGGTCCGACGGAGGTACCCATCGTGATCCGGCCACCGGACGGATCGCCGGTCGGAGCATCGGCCAGTTGCCACCCCTCGGCCTGTTCGGCGGCGAAGCGCTCGAACAGGTGGGCGGGGTTGATCACCTGGAACGACGGTGACGTCGACATCATCAGGACCCCGACGCCGACCGTGTGGCGCCCGGTCGGGAACAACCACCCGAACCCGGTGATCGGCGTGCCGGCCCGGTCGCGCAGGTCGAGCACCAGCTCGATCTCGCCGACGCCGGCGAGCGGCGACTCGAACTCGCCCTGGTGGGCGAGGGCGTAGGGCCACGACGGTTCTCGGTACGTGCCGAGCGCCCGACCGAACTGGCTGTTGGCGCCATCGGCGACGACGGTGTACGCCGCCCGGGCCTCGAACCTCCGACCCTCGGGATCGCGGAGGTGCGCGCCGCGCACGAAGCCGCGGTCGACGATCGGCGCCAGGGCGTCGTGCGCGGTGAGGATCGTGACGCCCGCTGCGGTCGCGGCGTCGCGCAGGGTTGCGTCGAGGGTTTCGCGACGGGCCACGGCGCCGTTCGTCGGCAAGCGCGGATGTCGGGGCCACGCCGAGAGCGTCGACGACCCGGCCGCCGACAGGCGAAGACGATCGACGCGGTGCGCCGACGTCAGCGCGTCACCGAGACCGAGGGCGTGGAGCTCGGCCACCGCCCGCGGCGTGAGCAGGACCGGTCGCCGCCGCGCCGGGGTGGCGTCGCGCTCGACCACGACCACGCGACGTCCGGAGCGCGCGACCTGGAGGGCCGTCGCGCAGCCGGCTGGGCCGGCGCCGATCACGAGGACGTCGGCGACCGCGCTGGGGTGCGCGCTCACATCGGGGTCACTCGCGCGCCGAGGAACCCGGCGCCGGCGTGTCGCCGATCGGGATGATCCCCTCGAAGCGCTCGTGCAGATCGGCGAGGAGGCCACCCGCTTCGAGATCGGTGAAGATCTCGGACTCCTCCGAGCACCACGTCTCGAACTCCTCGGCGTACTCGGCGGTTGGGTCGGCCCCGCCCAACGCGTAGCGCTCGTGGCACACGACGGCGAGGATCTCGTCGTCGTGGAGCGCCCCGCCCACCGACTCGCCCTGCTGGGGCATCGGGCCCTGGGCGCCCGTCACGTGGGGACCGCCGGGGCGGTCGGGGTCGCCGTAGATCTCGACGCCGGCCAGGTTGTACTCGCCGGTGCCGAAGTAGACGTACCGCAGCTGGTCCTCGATGTTCGGGAACGTCAACAGCACCTCGCCGCCCGAGAACGCATACCCGCTGCCACCGCCTCCGGCGGCACCGTGGCAGCCGGCGCATCCGGCGCCGGTGTAGATCTCTGCGCCGATGCCCAGCGGGCCCTCGGCCGCTTCCGCCTCCTGGGTGACGGCGCGTGCGTACATGAAGGCCCACAACGGCAGGATGCTGAGCGCGACCATCCCCCAGAACGGGATCTTGCGGCGCGCCTTCGCAGCGGCCACGACAGGTGTGTCGGGCGGCGGCGGCGCGGGGGCGGCCGGTGCCGGAGCGGCGGCGCGGCCCGCGGGTGCGCTCGGCGCCGCGGCCGCAGGTGCGGCGGGCGTGGTGGTGGCGGGTGTCGCCGCCGGCTGATCGCCGCCCGAACCCTCCTCGTCACCGCCGAGGCCCAGCGCGGCACGTCGCTCGCGGCTTCGCTTCAGCAGATGCTCGGGGATTTCGGTCACGCTCGTCCTTCCAATGCGGATCGACGCCCGAGACCCTCGCGAACGGGGGCGGACGGGCCGACTCGATTCGAGCGGGCGGCCTGCGACCGTCAGCTCGGATGAACCGACACGATAGACGCGCCACCCCGGGTTTCCGAATTTCTCGCGGGCGCTCGGCGGGGTGGCGTCGAGGACCCGTGCGAGTGCGTCGCGACCCGCTCGGCGATCACTTATGCACAACCTGTTCGGGCGGACAAACTGGTCCCCACACTTGTCTTCTCACTGGATGTCCCGCCTTCGGGCGGGGCGACTACAGTGCGAGGGCGATGCCCTCGTGCGGCCGTTCACGAACGCTGCCCGGGCCGACGACGCAACACCGAGACGCACACACCGAAAGGCACCAGCGACCGAGATGATCGCCATCAACTGGTGGAACCCGCTCGAGGGCAAGGCCGTCCCGTTCGTGAACGTTGCGTTCATCGTGTCGCTCGTCGCGGCCACGTTGCTCACGCTGGCGGTCATCCCCTACGGCAAGCGGCGGCCGCGCGGTACCCCGTTCTCGTGGGGCGAGGCGATGCTCGGCGCGACGTACGCCTTCGCCGTCATGTTCCTCGCCTTCGGCGTTGTGCCGCACCAGTGGATCGACCATGCCGACAAGGAGCTCGGCTGGGACAAGACGAACATCATCTACGGCCCCGGTGGCATCCTGAAGCCTCAGCCGCTCGGCGGCTGGAACCCGATCACCCTGCAGTACGAAGCGATCCGCGACATCGTCGTCGTGCTGATCCACGTGTACTTCTTCGGGTTGATGTTGTTCATGTGGAGCTGGTGGCAGAAGCGCGGCGAAGACGCCGGCGCCAAGGAGCTGCCGACCAGCACGTACGGCCGACCCCTGGTGAAGAAGTCGTGATGCTCGGCCAAACTCGCTCGCTGCGCTCGGCACGGCCGCTCGCCCTCACTCGCTCGCTGCGCTCGCTCCGTTCGGTCCGAATTGGCGCGACCGGGTGCGGTTCTCGTCGCGACCGGGCGGCCCGCGCCCGCCCTGGGGCGCACCCGCCCGCGACACGGAACCCCGGGGGTTCGCCGGCGGGTTTCCGTTCCATGGAAGTGCGCGCTCGAGCAAGCGAGTCGCCAGCGCGCGAGCGGGCGAAAACGGCCGGCGTGGCCGGGGAACGCTGTGGACGGCCGGCGTGGCCGGGGAACGGTTCGTGATGGCGACCACCGACGCGAATCCGCCGATGATGCCGTACACCGACGAGTACACGCTCGTCGAGGTCGACGCGGACTACCTCACGCGCGCGGTCAAGCCGAAGCAGTTCATCCACATCGACCAGACCGAGTGCATCGCATGCGAGGGCTGTGTCGACATCTGCCCGTGGAAGTGCATCCACATGGTGAGCCCCGATGCCGTGGTCGACGCCGACGGCACGGAGCGTCCCGGCATCGATCCGTCGGACGCGTTCATGTTCATCATCGACGACGACATCTGCACGCGGTGCGCGCTGTGTGTCGACCGCTGCCCGACCGGGGTGATCATCCTCGGCAAGGCCGGCCAGCCGACCGCCGCCGGCGACTCCCACGTCCGCACCAACAACCACGGCTACGGCTACGGCATGAGGTTCTGAGGAAACACATGAGGACGAGTTTCACCCGACTGGTTGCGGTCTCGCACACGAGTGAGCGAGACGCCGGCGAGCGAACGACCAGCCGCGGCCTGCGTGGCCGGGGAACGCTGCGGACGGCCTGCGTGGCCGGGGAACGCTGAGACATGGCTCGCATCATCGACGACACCCCGAAGCCGACCATCAAGGATCGCGTCCAGAAGGCGGTCGACAACGTTCAGGGCGGCCAGGTCTGGAGCAGCATCTTCCGGCCGGGCTCGATCTTCCGCAAGGGCTACAGCGACAGTCCCCGCAACCGCAGCTACGTCATCATGAACTCGGTGCTGTACCACCTGCACCCGGTCAAGGTGAAGCGGCACGCCGTGAAGGTGAGCTACACGCTCTGCCTCGGCGGCCTCAGCTTCTTCCTGTTCATCCTGCTGACGGTCACCGGCATCTTCCTCATGTTCTTCTACCGCCCCGAGGCGACCGCTGCCTGGGACGACATCTCCAACCTCCAGACGTCGGTGACGTTCGGCCTGCTGGTCAGGAACATGCACCGATGGGGCGCCCACCTCATGGTGCTGTCGGTCTTCTTGCACATGGCTCGCGTCTTCTACCACGGCGCGTACAAGCCGCCGCGCGAGTTCAACTGGGTGATCGGCGTCATCTTGTTGAAGCTCACCCTGCTGCTCTCGTTCACGGGCTATCTGCTCCCGTGGGACCAGCTCGCGCTGTGGGCCGTGGCGGTGGGCACCAACATGATGGGATACACGCCGGTGTTCGGTCAGGACGTCAGATTCGTGCTGTTGGGAGGCGCCGAGATCGGCTCCGAGACGCTCCTGCGATGGTACGTGTTGCACGTGTTGTTCTTCCCGTTCGTGACCGTCATCTTCATGGCGATCCACTTCTGGCGCGTCCGCAAGGACGGCGGGATCTCGGGGCCGCTCTGATGTCTCGCTCAACGGCCCTCCGGTTCGTGTCGATCGACCGCGGCTCGCTGCGGCCGTCGCGTGTCCGTACGATCCATGGCGAGGTCCCAGCCCCATGACCGAGATCCCCGAACACCTGCTGAAGCGGGCGCAGGAGGCCCGCGAGAAGGCGGCCGCCCAGTCGCCGGAGCCGGCCGCCGAGCCCGCCGCGTCAGCAGACGAGCCGGCCGAGTCGCCCGGCGACTCCCGCATCCCCGCCCACCTGCTCGAGCGCAGCCGCGCCGCCAAGCAGCAGGCCGACGGCGGTGAGGCCGCGGCCGGCGGTGGCGGCGTCGCCGTCCAGGACAAGGTGGCGTCCGTCGTGCAGGCCGCACCGAGCGGGGGCGGTGTGCCGATCGGGGCCGGACCGGGCGGCCACACCCAACGCCTCCTCACCGTCGTGAAGTCGGGCTCGATCCAAGATGTCAAGGCACAGCCGGTCGACAAGGTCCACACGTGGCCCCACCTGCTCGCCGCCGAGTTCGTCGCCGCGCTCGCCGTCACGGCGTTCACGTTCCTCTTCTCGATCTGGGTCAACGCACCGCTGCTGCAGCTCTCCAACCAGAACCTGACGCCGAACCCGTCGAAGGCGCCGTGGTACTTCCTCGGGCTACAGGAGCTGCTCACGATGTTCCACCCGAT
This sequence comes from Ilumatobacter sp., assembly GCA_041596155.1. GTDB lineage: Bacteria > Actinomycetota > Acidimicrobiia > Acidimicrobiales > Ilumatobacteraceae > Ilumatobacter. The sequence goes on from JBFHJC010000044.1 coordinate 10,437, forward strand.
GGTCGCCGGCGTGACCATTCCCGGCGTCGGTCTGATCGTGCTCGGATTCGCCCCGTACATCGACAAGAACCCGTCCAACAAGCCGGAGGATCGCAAGTTCGCGATCTCGCTGATGACCGTGCACCTCATGTTCTGGGCCGTGCTCGTCATCATCGGCTCGTTCTTCCGCGGACCGGGCTTCAACTTCACCCTGCCGTGGCGGGACGGCCTGTTCTTCGAGTTGTGAGCGACGGAAAGGAGTCGACACCGTGAGCGCAACCGCCGTCATCATCATCGCCATCGCCGCTGCTGTGGTCCTCGCAGCCGTGGCCTTCCTGACGCTCGCCCGCCGGTCCGACGTGCGCGGCGCCGGCGCGCTCAGCGCCGAGACCGTCAAGCGCGACGCCGAGGCGCGCGCCCGGCTGCGGCACCCCGAACCCACGCGGTCGGCGGCGCAGGCCGAGGCCGAGGGCGTCGCCGCCCGCACCGGCACGGCGTTGGCCAAGGTCGAGACCGACACCGGGATCACCCCGTGGGTGCCGCCCGACCCCGATGCGCTCGGCGTCAGCCGCCGCCAGTTCTTCAACCGCGCCACGATCTCGCTGATGGCGGCCGGCATCGGCACGTTCTCGGCGGCGAGCTTCGTGGCGTTCCTGTGGCCCACCAAGACCGGTGGCTTCGGTGGCCGGGTTCCGGTCGGCCGCATCGCCGACATCGAGGCCGGGATTCGTGGCGGGGACGGGTTCTTCTACGCCCCCGAAGCGCGTGCCTGGATCACCGAGTACCCGGTCGACGCGATCCCGAAGGCGGCCGCGATCTACCCGTCGGTCCTGCTGCCCGGCATGGAGCGCGGCCTGATCGCCAGCTATCAGAAGTGTCCGCACCTCGGCTGCCGCGTGCCCCAGTGCACCTCGAGCCAGTGGTTCGAGTGCGGTTGCCACGGCTCGCAGTACAACCGGGTCGGCGAGAAGAAGAGCGGTCCGGCGCCGCGCGGCATGGACCACTTCCCGCTCGAGTTCTCGGCCGCCGGCGAGGTGACGATCGACACCGGCAACATCGTCCAGGGCATGCCGATCGGCACCAACACCACGGGCCAGGAGGCCGAAGGTCCCCACTGCGTCGGAGCTGCAGAGCACTGATGACCCGACCGACCCCGAACTCGGCCACGAACTCGCACACGCGCCGGAGCTGCTGACCACCCATGATCGCCCTCACCACGACATCGATCGCCTGGCTGCTCTTCGCGGTCATCCTCGGCGGCTGGATCGTCTACGCGTTCCTCAACCTCCGCCAGGCCCGCGACGAGCTCGGCTCCGAGATCGAGCTGGCCGCCAACCGCAAGAAGTACTACGAGGACGAGATCCTCGAGGGCCCGCGCCTCACGCGCGTGCTCGGGATCGGCGTCATCCTGCTCGTGGTCATCGTCGTCGCGCTGCCGCTCTACTGGATCCTCGAACCGGCCCGCCAGGCCGGTGCCGAGGACGCGCAGGAGGAGGCGTTCGTGCGGTGGGGGTCGCGGATCTTCGCCCCGACGGGTACGTTCCTCGAGTCGTTCAACTGCGCCGGTTGCCACGGCGGCATGAGCGGTGCCGGCGGCGTCGCCACCTACAACCTGACCGACCCGACGACGCGGGATGTGACCTCGGTCGAGTGGAAGGCACCGGCGGTCAACACGATCTTCTACCGCTTCGACGAGGACGAGGTCCGCTTCATCCTCGTCTACGGCCGCCCGTTCTCTCCGATGTCGCCGTGGGGCCTCGAGGGTGGTGGGCCGATGAACAGCCAGCAGATCGACACCCTGATCGCGTACATGAAGAGCATCCAGATCGAGCGCGAGGACTGTGCCGAGGGCGAGGATGACCCGCGCACGTGCCCGTCGGGCCACCTCCCTTCCGACCTCCAGGCCGACATCGACACGCTGGCGCTGGCGGGGGTCGAGGACGGGACCTACGGCTCGTACGGTGAGGCCCTGTTCAACCTCGAGCTGGCGAGCGGCGCGTACAGCTGCGCCCGGTGCCACACCCAGGGTTGGAGCTGGGGCGACCCCGGCGTGCCGGGCCAGGGCGCGTTCGGGTGGAACCTGACCGGCGGCTCGGTGAACGCCCACTTCCCGAACGAGGCCGACATGATCGACTTCATCAAGAACGGGTCGGTGCTGGGACAGAAGTACGGGATCCAGGGTCAGGGCAGCGGCCGTATGCCGGGCTTCGGCGCGATGCTGACCGATGAGCAGATCCAAGCCATCGTCGAGTACGTGCGGAGCCTGTGATGCTGAGTTCGCTGCTGGCCGTCAACTGGGAGCCCGAGCTCCGCGGGGTGCTGACCGTCATCATCGGCGTCGCCGTGTTGATGGGGTCGGTGTACCTCATCCTCGGCACCAACGTCGGTGCCCGGCTGGGCTTCATCGTCACGCTCACCGGTCTCGCCGGCTGGATGGCGCTGATGGGCGCGATCTGGTGGATCTACGGCATCGGCCTGAAGGGCGAGGACGCGTCCTGGAAGCAGGTCGAGGGCCGCACGGTCATCCAGGAGGTCGACCTCCTGTTCCAGGCCGGCGTCGTCGAGGCGCGCCTGCCGGTCGACGAGAGCTCCGACCCCGCCGAGGCGTCCGAGGCGGTCGCCGCCCAGCTCGATCGCCAGGGCTGGGCCCGCGTCGAGGAGTCGGCACCCGAGTACGGCCAGGCGACCGCGTCGGCCGGCGTGTTCCTCGAGGAGGAGGGCGCGTTCGCACCGGGCGAGTACGCGGTCACCGCCGTGTACGAGGTCGACCCGCCGGCCGAGTCGGCGTTCCCGAAGCTCGGGCCGAACGGCGAGTTCGACCAGATCGCGTTCTTCCACAAGCCGTACTACACGCTCGTGGAGGTCGCGCCGCTCGAGCCGCTGTTCACCGAGCCGGGACGCGCGCCGATCGCGCCCCAGATCGACGAGACCCGTCAACGCCAGTACGTGTACATGATCCGCGACCTCGGCTCACTGCGCGAACCGGCCGCATACATCACGATCGGTTCGACGATCGTGTTCCTCGTGCTCTGCTGGGCGCTGCACCGCCGTGACCGCTTCGTCGCTCAGAACCTGAGCCGCAAGGCGCTCGCCGCCGCCTGACCATGGGCCAGTACCTGCCGCTCGTGGTGCTGATGTTGCTGGCCATCCTCTTCGGTGCGCTGAGCTTCGTCGCCTCCCGCCTGCTGGCACCGCGTCGCCCGTCGGCGGCGAAGGAAGCGCCGTACGAGTGCGGCATCGTGCCGAGCCGCGAGCCGCCGGAGCGATTCCCGGTGAGCTTCTACGTGGTGGCGATGCTGTTCATCATGTTCGACATCGAGATCGTGTTCCTCTACCCGTACGCAGTCGAGCGCGGCGCACTCGGCGAGTTCGGTTTCTGGGCGATCGTCGTGTTCTCGATCGTGTTCTTCCTGACGTTCGTGTACGAGGTCGCCCGCGGCGGGCTCGAGTGGGGTCCGCTCCACCGCTACCGGAACCTCGAAGTCGACGCCGCGATGGTGTCGGCCGGCCGCGATTCGTCGTCGACGATCCGTCGCGTCGGGCTCGACGGGCGCGTCGACCGCGGCGGGGAGGCGGCGTAGGCGATGGGCGTCCTCGACGACGTGCTGGCCGACGGTCTCGGTGGTGTTCCGCACAACGCGATCACCGGCAAGCTCGAAGAGCTCGTCAACTGGGCGCGCTCGCGGTCGTCCTGGCCGGCGTCGTTCGGGTTGGCCTGCTGCGCGATCGAGATGATGGCCACCGGTGCCGCCCACTACGACATCTCCCGCTTCGGCATGGAGGTGTTCCGCGCCTCGCCGCGGCAGGCCGACATCATGATCGTCGCCGGTCGGGTGAGCCAGAAGATGGCCCCGGTGCTGCGCCAGGTGTACGACCAGATGATGGAACCCAAGTGGGTCATCTCGATGGGTGTCTGCGCCAGCTCAGGCGGCATGTTCAACAACTACGCCATCGTGCAGGGCGTCGATCAGGTCGTGCCGGTCGACGTGTACGCGCCCGGGTGCCCCCCGACGCCGGAGACCCTCATCCACGCGATCGAGACGCTGCACCAGAAGATCGAAGACGGCGAGATCCTCCGCCGGCGGGCCGAGACCGGCGCGGGCGCCAACGTCCACGTCGAGGAGATCGCGCCGACCTCCACCCCGGTCCTGCTCGGAACCAAGTGATCATGAGCGACACGACCGACGACACCACCACCGCGGGCGCAGACGAGTCCGTCGGCGCGGAGGCGTCGGCCTCTGGCTGCCCGGTGTCCGACAGCCGGGGCCAGGTCGTGCTGCACCCCGCGCGTGAGCAGTACGTCGACCTCGCCAAGACGCTCGCCGACGACGGCTACACGATGGTCGTCGACCTCACCGCCGTCGACTACCTCGAGCACATGGACCGGCCGCTGCCAGACGGCGTGACCGGCGAACGGTTCGAGGTCGTCGTCAACCTGCTCGACATCGCGCACCGCCGCCGGGTCCGCCTGCGCGTCCAGGTGCCCGAGTCGGACCCTTCGCTGCCGTCTCTGTTCGAGCTGCACCCTGGCGTCGAGGCCTATGAGCGCGAGACCTACGACATGTTCGGGATCGTGTTCGCCGACCACCCCGACATGACCCGCATCCTGATGCCCGAGGACTGGGACGGCCACCCGCTCCGCAAGGACTTCGAGGTCGGCCAGATCCCGGTCCAGTTCAAAGGAAGCCCTGCGTGAGCGAGGTGGTGACACTCCTGCGTCGCGAGCGTGCTCGCCCGGAGCATGGTGCCCTCACCGACGTGAGTTGGAGCGAGTCGTGACCGTCACACCCGACCCCCGGCCGCCGGTGCACACGTCCGAGGGCGAGCAGGAGATCAAGCCGCGGTCGGAGACGACCGCTCGCGAGCTGATGCGCGAGGTCGGTGCCGTGCTGCGCATGAGCGAGGCCGAGGCGGCGATGCTCGGCGACCTCCCCGACGACCCCGACGAAGACCAGACGATGATCATCAACATGGGGCCGCAGCACCCGTCGACCCACGGTGTGCTCCGTCTCATGCTCGAGCTGCAGGGCGAGACCGTGCTGCGATGCAAGCCGATCATCGGCTACCTCCACACCGGGATGGAGAAGACGGCCGAGCAGCTCACCTTCATGCAGGGCGGCACCAACGTGACCCGCATGGACTACCTGTCGCCGTTCAACAACGAGCTCGCGTTCTCGATGGCGACCGAGCAGCTGCTCGGCATCGACGGCGACATCCCCGATCGAGCCGTGTGGATGCGGATGCTCCTCTCCGAGCTCAACCGCATGTCGTCGCACCTGCTGTTCATGGCCACCAACGGCATGGACCTCGGCGCCGTGTCGATGATGATCTACGGCTGGCGCGAGCGCGAGGAGGTGCTGCGCTTCTTCCAGAAGGTCACCGGCTTGCGGATGAACCACAACTTCATCCGTCCGGGTGGCCTCGCCGCCGACCTCCCGCCGGGCTGGCGCGACGACGTGCTGCGGCTGCTCGAGATCGTGCCCGAGCGGCTCGAGGAGTACGACATCTTGATGACCGGTCAGCCCATCTGGCGCGAGCGGCTCCAGGGCGTCGGCGTGATCACTCCCGACGAGGCGCTGGCGCTGGGCGCCACCGGGCCGATCCTGCGCTCGACCGGCGTGGCGTGGGACCTCCGGCGCGACATGCCGTACCTGCACTACGACGAGATGGAGTTCGACGTCATCGTCGGCACCTACGGCGACGCGTTCGACCGCTACGCGATCCGGCTGAACGAGATCCGCGAGTCGATCAAGATCGTGCGTCAGATCCTCGACCGGATGCCTCCGGGCGACTTCCGCATCCAGGACAAGAAGGTCACGCCGCCACCGCGGGCGCGCATCGACGAATCGATGGAGGCGCTGATCCACCACTTCAAGATCTTCACCGACGGCTTCAAGGTGCCCGAGGGCGAGGTCTACGTGGGCATCGAGAGCCCACGCGGCGAACTCGGGTGCTACATCGCCAGCGATGGCGGCACCAACCCGTACCGCATGCACATGCGCGACGCGTCGTTCGTCAACATCCAATGCCTGCCGCACATGATGCGCGGTGGCCTCGTCGCCGACGCGGTGGCGATCATCTCGTCGGTCGATCCGGTGTTGGGTGGCGTCGATCGATGACCCCCCAGGCACGCGTCGACACGACCGAGTTCACAGGAGCTGGCTCATGAGTCGTCTGACCGATCACAACGTGATCATCGCCCGCGAGATCATCTCGCGGTACCCCAAGCCGAAGTCGGCACTGATCCCGCTCGTCCACCTGAGCCAGGAACAGAACGGCTACGTCACCGACGACGCGATGCGCCACATCGCGGAACTGATCGGCGTCACCCCGGCCGAGGTCTTCGGCACCGCCTCGTTCTACGAGATGTTCAAGTTCGAGCCGGTCGGCAAGTACGTCATCAACGTCTGCGGCACGATGTCGTGCGCCCTGCTCGGTGCCGGCGACCTGTTGCACCACGCCGAACAACGACTCGGCGTCAAGGCGGGTGGCACCACGAGCGACGGTCTGATCACGCTCGAGCCGGCCGAGTGTCAGGCCGCGTGCACCGAGGCGCCCTGCCTCCAGGTCAACTACCGGCACAAGTACCGCGTGACCACCGACGATCTCGACCAACTGATCGACGATCTGCGGGCCGGCAAGCTGGCCGACGAGATCCCGCCCCACGGCACACTCGGGCGCACCCGCCAGCACATCCCCGACGACCGCGGCGTCGGCGCCGTGCATCCCGACCAGGTCACCGGCGGTCCGGCGTGGATCCCGATGGACCCACCGGCCGACGAGGGAAAGTGATTCAGTCATGACCGCGATCACACATCCGTACATCCCCGGCTTCTACATCGGCGACCGCCCGAAGGTCGTCACCTCCCGGTTCGAGTACGAAGACAGCTACACGCTCGAGCGCTACCTCGCCACCGACGGCTACAAGGGTCTCGAGAAGTGCCTGGCGATGTCACCCGCCGAGATGCACGACGAGGTGCGCAACTCGACCGTGCTCGGACGCGGCGGTGCCGGCTTCCCCGCCGGGGTCAAGTGGGGTTTCACACCGCAGGGCGTGTGGCCGCGGTACCTCGTGGTCAACGGCGACGAATCGGAGCCGGGCACCTACAAGGACCGCCTCCTGATGGAGCGCGACCCCCACCAGTTGATCGAAGGCTGCCTGATCGCGTCGTACGCGGCGGGTCTCTCGCAGTGCTTCCTGTACGTGCGCGGCGAGATGGCGCTCGCGCAGGAACGGATCGCCGTCGCCCTCAACGAGGCGTACGCCGCCGGCTACGTGGGCAAGAACATCCTCGGCACCGACTTCTCGCTCGACATCGTGCTGCACTGGGGTGCCGGTGCGTACGTCGTCGGCGAGGAGACCGCGCTGATCGAGTCGCTGGAGGGCGAGCGCGGCATGCCACGCCTCAAGCCCCCGTTCTTCCCGGCCGCGGTCGGCCTCTACGGCAAGCCGACGATCGTCAACAACGTCGAGACGCTCGCCAACCTGCCGTTCATCGCACACCAGGGCTCATCGGCGTACACGGCGATCGGCACGCCGACGTCGCCCGGCACCCGCATGGTCGCGATCTCGGGTCACGTCAAGCGTCCGGGTGTCTACGAGATCATCAACGGCTCGACGACGTTCCGCGACATCATCTACGGCGACGAGTTCTGCCAGGGCATCTGCGACGACAACGAACTCAAGGCGTTCGTCCCGGGTGGTGGCTCCGCGCCGTGGTTCCTCCCCGACCAGCTCGACATCCCCTTCGAAGGGCGCGAAGCCGGAGCCGCCGGGTCGATGCTCGGCTCGGGAGCGGTGATGGTGATGGACTCGACCACCGACATCCCCGAGGCGGCACTCACCCTCACCCGCTTCTACGCGCACGAGTCGTGCGGCAAGTGCGTGCCGTGTCGCGAGGGCGGTACGTGGTTGCTGCGGATCCTCGAACGCGTCTGTTCGGGCCACGGCACCACCGCCGACCTCGATCAGATCCTCGAGGTCGGCGAGTCGATCTGCCCCGGCGACATGCCGCACGCGGCGAGCGAGCGCCTCGGGCTCGAAGCCGTTCCGTTCCCGTACAAGATGACGACCATCTGCTTCGTCGGTCCGTCGGCATATGCTCCACTGCACTCGGCTCTCACACTGTTCCGTGACGAGTTCGAGGCCAAAGTCGTCCCGGCGCCGACGCGCGTCTCGATCCCCGTTACTGCAGGCTGATGAGCGAAGAGACCGAACCCGTCGACGCGACGAGCGACGACACCGCTCAACAGGAGCAGGCTGCCGACGTCGCGGTCGACGAGCTCGACGAGAACGTCGAGGCGGTCGAAGACACCGACGACGTCGCCACCGACGTGCAGGGTGACGAGGTCGATCCGGAACCGATCGACGAACCGGCGGCGCCCGAGCCGGATCCGAACGTGGTGTCGGTGACGCTCAACGGGCGGGCGATCGAAGCCCGCAAGGGTGAGCTCGTCATCGCCGCCGCCGAGCGCCACGACACCTACATCCCGCACTTCTGCTACCACCCGCGGATGAAGTCGGTGGGAATGTGCCGTCAGTGCCTCGTCGAGGTCGACACCGGCCGGGGCCCGCAGCTCCAGCCGTCGTGCATGATCTCGGTCTCGCCCGAAATGGTCATCGACACCGAATCGGACACGACGAAACGTGCTCAGGAGGGCATGCTCGAGCTGCTGCTCGCCAACCACCCCCTCGACTGCCCGGTGTGCGACAAGGGCGGCGAGTGCCCGCTGCAGGACCAGGCGTTCAGCCACGGCCCTGGTGAATCCAGGTATGTGGAGGAGAAGCGGCACTACGAGAAGCCGATCCCGATCTCCGATCTCGTCCTGCTCGACCGCGAGCGCTGCATCCTCTGCGACCGTTGCACCCGCTTCGCCGACGAGGTCGCCGGCGACAAGCTGATCCACTTCACCCAGCGCGGCAACGAGAC
>JBFHJC010000045.1:0-19000 GCA_041596155.1 Ilumatobacter sp.
CCTCCGGCTGCACGACGGCGAGCGCGAGCGAATGGTGCGCGTACGGGCGGCGACGGGCTACGACGCGGCCCCCGTGTGCGACCTCGCGATCGTGTTGGTGAAGTCCTTCGACACGGAAGGCGCGGTCGCCGCCGCCCGGCCGGTGATCGGTCCGCAGACCGTCGTGCTCACGCTCCAGAACGGTGTCGGATGCGAGGAGATCATCGCCGGCGTCATCGGCCCGGAGCGGCTCGTGGCCGGCCGGACGTTCGTCGGTGGGCGCATCGTCGAGCCCGGGCTCGTCGAGTACGGCGTGGCCGGTCGCCGCACCACGATCGGCGAGCTCGACGGTTCGCGGTCCGATCGCATCGAACGCCTGGCGGTCACCTTTCGCGAGGCGGGTCTGGAGGTCGACGTCAGCGGTGACATCCGGGCGATGATGTGGGAGAAGCTCTTCGTCAACGTCGCCACCGGTGCCTGGAGCGCGCTCACCGGCCTCCCGTACGGCGAGCTGTCGATTCACCCCGACGTCGAACGGATGGCGATCGCGACCGTCGCCGAGGCGGTCGCGGTGGCTCGTGCCCTCGGTGTCACCGTCACCACGACCGACCCCGCCGAGCCGTGGCGCCGGGCGTGGGAGGGGCTTCCATACGGCTTCAAGGCGTCGATGCTCCAGAGCATCGAGAAGGGCTCGCGCACCGAGGTCGACGTCATGCACGGCGCCGTCTGCCGCGGCGGACGCGAGGCCGGAGTGGCGACGCCGATCAACGACACCCTGCTCGCCGCCGTGCGAGGAATCGAGCGACGACTCGAGCTCTGATCAGACCACGGCCGCAGTGATGGCGCGAGCGAGGTCATCGTGCGCCTGCTCGGCCCGTGCCATCAGGTGCCAGCGGGCGACGAACCCGTGCACGACGCCCGGATAGCGGATCAGCTCGACGGCCACCCCGTCGGCCGCCAGCCGCTCGGCGTAGCGCTCGTCCTCGTCGCGCAGCGGGTCGTACTCGGCGGTCTGCACGAACGCCGGCGCGACACCGCGCAGCGACCCGGCTCGCGCCGGCACGGCGTACGGGTCGTCACGGTGCTCGGGCGGTACGAAGCGGTCCCAGAACCAGGCCATGTCCGCGGCGGTGAGGAAGTAACCCTCCCCGTTCTCCGACATCGACGGGTAATCGCCCTGGCGGTCGTCGAGGCACGGGTAGATCAGCGCCTGGAGCGCCAGCGCGAGCCCCTCGTCGCGGGCGCGCAGGGCCAGACCTGCGGCGAGGTTGCCGCCCGCCGAGTCACCGCACACCACGAGACGGGTGCCGTCGCCGCCCCACTCGCCGGCGCGCTCGGCCAGCCAGGCGGTCGCCGCCCAGCAGTCGTCGTGGGGAGCCGGGTACGGGTGCTCGGGCGCCAGCCGGTACTCGACCGACACGACCATCACCGGGGCGCGAGCGGCGATCCGGCGGCACAGCGGATCATGCCCGTCGACGCTCGACAACACCCAACCCCCGCCGTGGAAGAACGCGACGACCGGCAAGCCTGCGTCGTGCGAACCGGCGTAGAGGCGGACGGCGATGTCCCCGGCTGGCCCGGCGATCGTCCGGTCCTCGACGCGGAGGAGCGGATCCGACGGCGGCAGGGGCGCGGCCGCGTAGTTGCGGCGCGCTTCTTCGACCGTCCCGTCCGAGAGCGCTGGTGCAGCCGTCTCGGCGAGCGTCGTGAGGAGCGCGGCGGTGTCGGCGTCGAGCGGCATGGAACGAGTCTCGCCGCTGGCGCCGCAGCGTCAGCGATCGAGCAGCCGGACCGTACCGGGTCGACCTCGACCCGCTCGCCGTGGTGCACCGGATCAGCGCGAACACGGCGCGGGAGACGCGTGTGGTACGGCGTCGCGGGGCCGGCCACACGGTCGCCTGGATGGTGCGGTGCGCGCTCGACGACGTCGCCCACGGCGGTCGGGTCGGCTGCGAGCCGTCGCCTGACGCGCGACACTGGCGCCCGTGGAGGTCGTGATCGGTGACGACGGCGTGGCGCGGTGCTGGTGGGGTGCGTCCTCTCCCGACTACGCGGCGTACCACGACGACGAGTGGGGGCGCGGCGTGACCGACGACGCACGGTTGTTCGAGAAGATCTGCCTCGAGGGATTCCAGTCGGGTCTGTCGTGGCTGACGATCCTTCGCAAGCGCGACAACTTCCGTGCCGCCTTTGCCGGCTTCGATCCGAAGCGGGTGGCGAGCTTCGGCGAGCGAGACGTGCGACGGCTGCTCGCCGACGAGGGCATCGTGCGGCACGAGGGCAAGATCCGCTCGACGATCAACAACGCGGGCCGCGCGCTCGACACGATCGCACAGCACGGTTCGCTGGCGGCGTACTTCTGGCCGCACGCCGAGTTCCCGGGCGCCGCGCCCGCCGAGATCCCGGCGACGACCGAGGCATCGACTCGGTTGTCGAAGGAGCTCAAGCGAGCCGGCTGGTCGTTCGTCGGCCCGACGACGATCTACGCCTTCATGCAGGCGATGGGCCTCGTCAACGATCACCTCTCCGGCTGCGTGGCGCGCGCGGCGTGCGAGCGCGACCGGCGGGCCGCCGCCGAATCCATCCTCGGCTGAGCCCGCTCCCGACGCATCGGCTCCGGCAGCGCCGTCGTACGCTCGCGGCATGGCGTACAACTCGACCGGGCTCGTCGTCCACGACGCGGATGCCCACATCATGGAGACGCCCAACTGGCTGCGCGACCACGCCGACCCGGCGATTCGCGACCGGATCGAGCCCCTCAGCTATCCGGGCGGGAACGAGCTCCGGCAGTCGACCGAGCTGATCGACGGACGTGACCGGCTCGACGCGGCGTTCGACCGCCTCGCCGAGCGTCACCGCAGCGCGGCGTACACCGCCACCGAGGCCGACGAGATCATGCTGCGCAAGAACTTCGCGGCCACGGGTTCGTTCCTCGCCGAGGACCGTTCGCGCGCCCTCGACCTGCTCGGGTTCGCGAGCCAGCTCGTGTTCAACACGTTCCACAACACGCGCCTGCGCGACTGGGAGCACTCCGGCGATCGCGAGCTCGCCATCGGAGCCGCGCGGGCCCACAACCGCGGGATGGTCGAGTTCTGCGCGGCCGACCCGCGCCTCCTGCCGGCGCTGTACGTTCCGCTCGCCGATCTGGAGCTCGCCGCCGGGCACGCCCGCGAGGCGATCGAGATGGGGGCGGCGGCGCTCCTCGTCGCGTCGAGTTGTCCGCCGGGCCACTCGCCGAGCCACATCGGGCTCGACGACGTGTGGGCGGCCGCGCAGGAGGCGGGTGTGCCGATCGTCTTCCACGTCGGCGGCACCGGGCAGCTGCTCGATCCGAACTACTTCGTGAACGGCCGGCCGGTTCCGCGCGACTTCCACGGGGGCGAGGAGAACTTCCGCTCGGTCGACTACATGGCGATTCCCGTCCAGCCCGCCCAGACGCTCGCGACGATGATCTTCGACGGCGTCTTCGAGCGGTTTCCCGAGCTTCGCGTCGGCGTCATCGAGCAAGGCGCGGTCTGGGTGCCGTCCTGGATACGTCAGATGGAGTCGGCGATCGAGGCGTTCGGTCGACACGAGGAGCGCCTGCGGAAGCTGTCGCTCCGCCCCGGCGAGTACGTACGACGTCAGATGAGGTTCACCCCGTACCCGACCGAGGACGTCGGCTGGATCGTCGAGCAGGCCGGCGCCGAGACGGTGCTGTTCTCGAGCGACTACCCGCACGTCGAGGGCGGCCGGCGCCCGATCGAGCGGTTCGAACGGTCGATGGCAGGCCGCTCCGACGCCGACCGCCACGCCTTCTACCACGGCAACTTCGTCGACCTGATCGGCCCGCGCGCCGCCGCGTTGTCGCCCGCCTAGGTCGTCAGCCGGCTCGGATGTCGGCAACCATCTCGGCGAGCAGTGCCTCGTCGTCCGGGTTCGACACCGGGATCGAGAACTCGACCCGGTCGCACAGGCCGCCGTATCGCGTCAGGACGGCCTCGGGCAGTTCGTCGTATCGGGCCACCACGGCGATCTCGTGGACCATCTCGTCGCTGACCCGTTGCTCCATCTCGTCCCATCGCTGCTGGCGGCTCAGCACGCTCAGCTCCTCACCGATGTCGCCCCAGCCGTGGAGGTCGAATACGGCGCGGTACGTGCGGGTCGACGCGTAGAACGAGATCCGTGACCGTACGGTGCTCACCTTCTCGGCCAGCTCCGCCTCGCTCGGGGCGGTGACGATCAGCGGCGAGGCGACCATCTCGACCTGGTCGGGCGAGCGGCCGGTCTCGGTGGCCCCCTGGGCGACCGCCGGTTGCAGCACCTCGCCGATGTAGCGGCGTGTACAGATCGGGTGCGGCCGCACCGCGTCGGCGTGGCGTCCGGCGAGCCGCGCCATGTGGGGGTTGACCGCTGCGAGGTGGATCGGCGGAAACGGGTGGTCGATCGGGCCGGGGTCGAACAGCGGGTTCATCAGGGTGAGGTCGTAGTGGTCGCTGTGGAAGTCGAGCGGGGTGCGTTCCTGCCAGCAGGTCCACACCGCCTTGACCGCGTCGATGTAGTCCTCGAGCCACGGGCCAGGCGCGCTCCACGTCATGCCGTAGCGGCGTTCGATGTGGCCCTTGACCTGGGTGCCGAGACCGAGCTTGAACCGGCCCCGGCTCGCACGCTGGAGTGTCCAGGCCGACATCGCGGTGACCGTCGGGCTGCGGGGGAAGGCGATGGCGACGGCCGTGGTGAGGTCGACCCGCGCGGTCGTGGTGGCGGCCATGGCCATCACGACGAAGGGGTCCTCCTTGGTTTCCGTGAGCACGAGACCGTCGAAGCCGAGTCGCTCGACCAGCTCGGCATCGAGGTGGACGCGCGTCATGTCGACGGGCTGCTCGGTCGCCCGGATGCCCGGATCGACCTTGCCCAGCGGGAGATGTGTGTCGACCTGCACCCCGGCGACGGTAGCGAGCGCTGGGCGGTGCGATCGGGTCGGCCGGGGCGCGAAACGGCCGTCCCTCGACGTCGATCTGCGTGTCCCAGGTCGGCCGGCGCCGTGCCGGTCGTTGCGCATCCGTGGTCGAGAAACGGCCGTTTCGACGGTCACGGAGCGTGGCCGTCGATCACCCCATCATCGCCTGTGTGACCAGGAAATTCAACCATCTGGCCCGCCGTGCATCCGGACTTTCGGCCACTGGCCGAGGCGACGGTCACGTAACGCGTTCAGCCGACCGACACGGGTGGCACCGAGGCGGTTGTGCTCTGGGTGGCGAGGGCGGCCAACGCCATCGCAGTCAGCGTGGTCAGCATCTCGGCACGGCTCAACCGCGAGCTGAACGGGGTCGAGTTGAGCAAGCCGAACGTCGCGTGCACGGCGGTCTGGGCGGCGCGTCGGTCCAGCCCGGACGCCCGCTCCTGGAGCGCAGCGGTCCACAGCGCGACGTACCGGCCCTGCAGGAGCCGCACTCGCGCCTGGTCGGCGGGCGTCGCGTGCACGAGGTCGCGAAAGTGGACCGTGATCAGGGCCCGGTCGTCGACGGCGAACTCGGCATGGAAGCGAACGAGCCGTTCGATGACGTCGTCGCCGCCGGAGGCCACGACGGCGCGCCCCCCGTCGAGCAGGTACTCGCTGATCCCGACGAGCATCTCGCCGAGCAGCGCTTCCTTGCCGGAGAAGTGGTGGTACAACGCCGGGCCGCTGACCCCGGCGGCGACGCCGATGTCGTCGACGGTGACGTTGGCGAACCCGCGCTCGGCGAAGAGGTCCGCGGCGATGGCGAGGAGCTCCCGGCGACGCCGGCTCACCCGTGACCCCCGAAGGCCGGGATCGGTCCGGCCGCCGAGACCCGGCTCGGCACCCCGTGTCCGACGAGTTCGGGCAGACGTCGCGAGATCGACAGCAGGGCGTCGAGATCGACACCGGTCGCTTCGCCGAGGTCGTGGAGGACCAGGACGAGATCCTCGGTCGCGAGGTTCCCGCCTGCGCCGGGCGCGAACGGCGATCCGCCGAGCCCTCCGACCGCGGTGTCGAACCGAGCGATGCCGAGATCGATCGCCGCGAGAGCGTTGGCGAGTGCGGTCCCGCGGGTGTCGTGCAGGTGCAGGCCGAGGTCGTCGCGATCACCGAGCGCCCGAACGACCTCTCCGATCCGGCGTGGCGTGGCGGTGCCGGTGGTGTCGGCGAGGGTGACCCGCGCGCCGGGCATGACCTCCCGGCAACGGGCGACGATCGCCAGCGTCGGGTCAGGGTCGGCGACATCGTCGAATGGCGAGCCGAATGCGCACGACACGACCACGTCGAGCGCGGCGCGATCGCCGACCGTCAGTGCGATCTCGCCCAGCCCGTCGATCGCCTCGGCGGTCGATCGACCGACGTTCTTCACGCTGTAGCCCTCGGACGCCGAGATCGTGACCGTGATGTGGCCGACGCCGGCCGTCAGAGCGAGCTCGGCGCCGCGCCCGTTGGGGACGAGCGCCCACCAGGTCACGTCGTCGCGACGGGGGAGGGCGGCGATCACGTCCGCGCCACCTGCCATCGAGGGGACCGCTCTCGGCGAGACGAACGAGGCGGCCTCGACGTGGGCCAGGCCCGCCGCGGCCAGCTCGATCGCCAGCCGGGCGCGGTCGGCCGGTTCGACGGGCGTCTCGCTCTGCAGACCGTCGCGGGGGCCGACGTCGCGGATCTCGATCGTCACGTCGCCACCTTAGTGGCGACTCAGGTGGTGCGCCCGGCGGCGTCAGGAGCCCGTCAGGTCGACGGGACGACGATCGGGGCATGGAACGCACGACCATCGCCCTCCTCGTCGCCGCGGCGCTGGCCCTCGCGGCGTGCGGCGGAGGCGACGCGACGCCGAGCGCCGCCACCGACGACGCGCCCGCCGCCACCACCGACGAGGTGGCCGCCGGTCGCGGTGAACCGGGCAACGGCGTGGGAGCGGCCGAGTGCCCCGCCGGCGACGAACCCGACGTGGCCGACTTCGAGACGGCCCGGCTGTACATCGAGCACAACGCCACCGATGCCGACACCGGCGTGCACGCCGTGCTCGGCGGTGAGGCGTGGAAGGTGATGTGCGTCTCGTATCCGGACGGCTCGCCGATGCTCGTCGCCGACCCGCTCGGCGACTTCGACACCCTCGCCGTGTCGGACCTGCTGTTCGAGTCGCGCGAGCCCGAGAACAGCGAGGTGCCGATCTCTGACATCCAGTCGTGGTTCCCCGAGGGCATGTACCGCGTCGCGGCCGTCTCGTACGACGGCGTCGCGATGGTCGGGGAAGCCTGGTTCACCCACGCGATCCCGGCCGCTCCTGCGATCACATCCCCGCAGCTCGCCGAGGACGCCGAGACCGCCGGTGACTCGGTGGTGGCCCGCGACGAGGTCGTCGTCGCATGGGAACCGGTGACCGAGACCATCGACGGCGGGCCGGTCGTCATGACCGGCTACGAGGTGATCGTGACCGACGAGGAGTACGAGGACCCCCACGGCAACTCCAAGCCGGAGTACGACGTCCACGTCGGCGCCGACGTCACCGCGCTGTCGGTGCCCGCCGAGTTCCTTCGTCCGAACCGGATCTACGAGGTCGAGGTGCTCGCGCTCGAGGAGAGCGGGAACCAGACGATCTCGATCGGCTTCTTCACCGCCGGCCCCTGAGATCGCTCACCGGTGCGCAGGCGGGCGTGGACACGCGCCTTAGCCGGCGTTAAGGTTCCGCCGTGGCTGACTGGCCGGTGCTCACCTCCACCTGCGATCCGGCGAGCGAGGTGTTCGCCCGGAACGCCGCCACGTTCGACGAGCTGATCGCCGATCTGCGGGCCACCGTGGCGACGGCTGCGCTCGGCGGTCCGGAACGGTCCCGCCAGCGCCATGTCGAGCGCGGCAAGCTGCTGCCGCGCGACCGCGTCGATGGTGTGCTCGACCCGGGCGCCCCGTTCCTCGAGCTGTCACCGCTCGCGGCCCACGGCATGTATGGCGGCGAGGTCCCGGCCGCCGGGATCATCACCGGCGTCGGCCGGGTCGCCGGCCGCCGCTGCGTCATCGTCGCCAACGACGCCACCGTCAAGGGCGGCACCTACCACCCGATCACGGTCAAGAAGCACCTGCGGGCGCAGGAGGTCGCGCTCCAGAACCGGCTGCCGTGCATCTACCTCGTCGACTCCGGCGGCGCCTTCCTGCCCGAGCAGGATCAGGTCTTCCCCGACCGCGACCACTTCGGGCGCATCTTCTTCAACCAGGCCCAGATGTCGTCCAAGGGCATCCCCCAGATCGCGGCGGTGCTCGGATCGTGCACCGCCGGTGGCGCCTACGTGCCGGCGATGTCCGACGAGGCCGTCATCGTGCGCAACCAGGGCACGATCTTCCTCGGTGGTCCACCGCTCGTGAAGGCCGCGACCGGGGAGGTCGTGTCGGCCGAGGACCTCGGCGGCGGCTACGTCCACAGCCACATCTCCGGCGTCGTCGACCACCTCGCCGAGGACGACCGCCACGCGCTCGCCATCGTGCGCGACATCGTCGCGACCCTCCCGCCGCCGCCCGCCCCCGAGTGGTCGGTGACCGACCCCGAGCCACCCGTGGTCGATCCCGTGCAGCTCACCGGGGCCGTCTCGACCGACACGCGGGTGCCCTACGACGTCCGCGAGGTGATCGCCCGCGTCGTCGACGGATCGCGCTTCAGCGAGTTCAAGCGCAACTACGGCGACACCCTCGTCACCGGCTTCGCCCGCATCTGGGGCCATCCGGTCGGCATCGTCGCCAACAACGGGATCCTGTTCGGTGAGTCGGCCCAGAAGGGCGCCCACTTCATCGAGCTGTGCGACCAGCGAAAGATCCCGCTCGTGTTCCTGCAGAACATCTCGGGCTTCATGGTCGGGCGCGACTACGAGGCCGGCGGCATCGCCAAGCACGGCGCCAAGATGGTCACCGCCGTCGCGACCTGTCGCGTGCCCAAGCTGACCGTCGTGATCGGCGGCTCGTTCGGCGCCGGCAACTACTCGATGTGTGGTCGCTCGTACTCACCTCGCTTCTTGTGGATGTGGCCGAACGCACGCATCTCGGTGATGGGCGGCGAGCAGGCCGCGTCGGTGCTCGCGACGGTTCGCGGCGACTTCGAATCGCCCGAGGCCGAGGAGGAGTTCAAGGCGCCGATCCGCGAGCAGTACGAGACGCAGGGCCATCCCTACTATTCCACCGCTCGTCTGTGGGACGACGGCATCATCGAGCCCGGCCAGACCCGTGACGTGCTCGGGCTGGCGCTCGGTGCCGTCAGCGAGGCGCCGCTCGAACCCATCGCATGGGGCGTGTTTCGGATGTGAGGGCGACGCGATGACGATGTTCGACACGGTCCTGGTGGCCAACCGCGGCGAGATCGCGGTGCGGGTGATGCGCACGTTGCGCGATCACGGAATCCGCTCGGTCGCGGTCTTCTCCGACGCCGACGCCGATGCGTTGCACGTCCGCGTTGCCGACGTCGCCGTGCGGATCGGCCCGGCGGCGGCGCGCCAGAGCTACCTGGACGTCTCCGCGGTCGTGTCCGCAGCGGTCGCGGCCGGGGCTCAGGCGATCCACCCCGGGTACGGGTTCCTGTCCGAGAACCCAGCCCTGCCCAGAGCCTGTGCCGACGCCGGCATCGTGTTCATCGGCCCGCCGCCCGAGGCGATCGAGGCGATGGGCGACAAGATCGCCGCCAAGGCGACGGTGGCCAGCGCCGGCGTCTCCGTGGTCCCCGGGTCCGACCGGGCCGGTCTCGACGACGCCGCGCTGCGCGCCGCTGCCCTCGAAACCGGGTTCCCGGTGCTGCTGAAGCCATCCGCCGGTGGCGGTGGCAAGGGCATGCGCCTGGTCGAGGACGAGGCCGCCCTCGCCGCCGCCATCGAATCCGCCCGGCGCGAGGCGCGCAACAGCTTCGGCGACGACACCCTCCTCGTCGAGCGGTTCGTCCGCAACCCTCGCCACATCGAGATCCAGGTGCTCGCCGACACCCACGGCGACGTCGTCCACCTCGGCGAGCGCGAGTGCAGTCTGCAGCGCCGCCACCAGAAGATCATCGAGGAGGCGCCGTCGCCGCTGCTCACGCCCGAGGTGCGCGCCGCCATGGGCCGGCAGGCGGTCGACGCCGCCCGCGCCTGCGGCTACACCGGCGCCGGCACCGTCGAGTTCATCGTGTCGTCCGACCGGCCCGACGAGTTCTTCTTCATGGAGATGAACACCCGGCTCCAGGTCGAGCACCCCGTCACCGAGTTGGTCTACGGCATCGACCTGGTCGAGCAGCAGCTGCGCGTGGCGGCGGGGGAGCGGCTGGCGTTCTCGCAGGACGACCTCCAGATCCGGGGCCACGCGATCGAGGCGCGGGTCTACGCGGAGGACCCTGATCGCGGCTTCCTGCCGACCGGAGGTCGGATCGTCGACGTCGTGTTCCCCGCCGGTGACGGGGTGCGCGTCGACGCGGGCATCGACGGCCGGTCGGTCGTCGGCTCCGACTACGACCCGATGCTCGCCAAGGTGATCGCCCACGGTGCCGACCGAGCCGAGGCGCTCCACCGGCTCGACAGCGCGCTGGCGCGCACCGCCGTGCTGGGCGTCACGACCAACGTCGGCTTCCTCCGCCGTCTGCTGGCGGTGCCGGAGGTCGTCGCCGGCGATCTCGACACCGGGCTGGTCGAGCGCCGCCTCGCCGAGCTCGCCACGGGGCCGATCCCGGCTACGGCGATCATCGCCGCGGCCGTCCCGCCGCTGGCGGCACGCGCTGACTCGACCGATCCGTGGGAGGCGCTCAGCGGTTGGCGGCTCGGCGGGCCGGCGACGACCCGGCTCGAGCTCGACGTCGCGGGGTCGGGCCGTCACGAGGTCATCGTCACGCCCGACGACGGTGGATGGCGGGTCCGTATCGACGCCGGGGACGAGCACCGGGCGGCGATCGCCGGCACCGACGGTTCGCTCACGGTCGTCGTCGACGGCCGGTCGACCGACGTCGTCACGGTCCGGTCGGGCCCGGTCACCCACGTCGCGGTCGGCGGCACGAGCTGGCAGATCGCCGACGTCGTCCCGCGAGGCGCCGGCGACGAGGGAGCTCGCGGCCCCGGCGACGGCGCAGTTCGCAGCCCGATGCCCGGCACCGTGATCGCGATCGGCGTGGCGGCCGGCGATGCGGTCGCCGCCGGCCAGACGCTGGCCGTGGTCGAGGCGATGAAGATGGAGCACACCCTCACCGCGCCGTTCGACGGCGTCGTCGCCGCCGTGCATGTCGCGGCCGGCGACGCGGTGGCGCTCGATCAGGTGTTGGTCGTCGTCGACGCCGCCGACACCGGCGCGCCAGGTTCGTGACCGCGCCTACCGCCGCCGACGGCCGACAGTGCGTAATCTGCCCGCAGGCATGATCGAGAACACCCTCCTGGCCTGGACCGAGCGTGTCGACCGGATGCTCCCGGCCGTGCGGGTGGTGGCGGTGACGGTCGCCGTGATCCTCGTCGGACTCGCGGACTGGGCGACCGGTCCGGAGATCTCGCTGACGTTGCTCTACTCGCTCGTCGTCGTCGCCGCAGCGTGGGTCCTGCCCCTGCGGCAGTCGCTCGTCGTCGCCGTCGGCGCCGCGGCGTTGGCGCTCGCGGTTCGGGTCGGCAGCGATGATCACACCGCGACCATCGTGCTCGTGAACGCGTGCCTGCGGTTCGGGTCGTTCGTCCTCGTTGCGACGCTGACGACGGCGCTTCGCCGCAGCTTCGCCAACCTCGTCGACACGGCACGCCGCGACCCGATGACCGGCGTCTTGTCGCGGCAAGGGTTCCTCGAGGAGCTCGGCCGGATCCGGCGCCGCGCCCAGCAATCGGGCGCTCCGCTCGGCGTCGTGTACTTCGATCTCGACGGCCTGAAGGTGGTGAACGACCAGCAGGGCCACGCCGCGGGCGACGCCCTGATCTGCACGTTCGTCGACCGGGTCGGACGCCATCTCCGCGCGAGCGACGTCTTCGGTCGGCTCGGTGGTGACGAGTTCGCGCTGGTCATCGAGCGGGCCGAGCCCGATGTGATCGACGCCGTCGTCGGCCGCGTCCTCGGCGACCCAGGGCTGCCCGAGACGTCGTGCGGCGTCGCCGTGTTCAGGGGCACCTACCCGACCCCGACCCGGATGCTCGCCGGCGCCGACCGCCGGATGTACCGCGACAAGCAGGTCCGCAAGGGCACCGCCCGCTCCGAACGGGGGTGACAGCCGACCTTAGCGCGCGTTAAGGTTGGAGCATGAGCTGGGAGCTGTCCGAGGAGCACGAGATGCTCCGCCAGATGGTGCGCGAGTTCGCCGAGGCCGAGATCGCCCCGCATGCCGCGCAGTGGGACGTCGACCACCACTTCCCGGTCGACGTGGTGCGCCAGATGGGCGAGCTCGGCCTGTTCGGCATCGTCTTCCCGGAGGAGTACGGCGGCGCTGGGGGCGACTTCGCGTCGCTGTGCGTCGCGATCGAGGAGCTCGGCCGCGTCGACCAGTCGATGGGCATCACGCTGTCGGCCGGCGTCGGCCTCGGCGCCAACCCGATCTATCAGTTCGGCAACGCCGACCAGAAGGAGCAATGGCTGCCCGATCTCGTCACCGGACGCGCCCTGGGCGGGTTCGGCCTGACCGAACCGGGTGGCGGCTCCGACGCCGGGGCCACGACGACGAAGGCGGTGCTCGACGGCGCCGAGTGGGTCATCAACGGGTCGAAGGCGTTCATCACGAACTGCGGCACCGAGATCACCTCATTGACCACGGTGACCGCACGCACCGACGACGGCATCTCGGCGTTCATCGTCCCGGCCGGCACGCCCGGCATGATCATCGAGCCGGCGTACCACAAGCTCGGGTGGCACGCGTCCGACACCCATGGCATCACCCTCGACGACTGCCGGGTGCCCGAGGCCAACCTGCTCGGCAAGCCCGGCGATGGGTTCCGCAACTTCCTGACGATCCTCGACGACGGCCGGATCGCGATCTCGGCGCTGGCGCTCGGCTGCGCCCGGGCCGCGCTCGAGATGTCGGTCGAGTACGCCAACGACCGCATCGCGTTCGGACGCCCGATCGGCGCCAACCAGGGGATCGCGTTCCAACTCTCCGACCTCGCCGTCAAGGTCGAGAACGCCCACAACCTCACATACAAGGCCGCGTGGCTGAAGGACCAGGGCCGCCCGATCTCGAAGGCGGCGGCGATGGCCAAGGTGTACTCGACCGAAGCGGCGATGGACGCCGTGCGCGTCGGCACCCAGGTGCTCGGCGGGATGGGCTTCATGGAGGAGACGCCGATGGCGCGCTTCTACCGAGACGCCAAGATCCTCGAGATCGGCGAGGGCACGAGCGAGATCCAGCGCCTGGTGATCGCGCGCGAGCTCGGCTTGCCCGTGCTCTGACGGGTCAGCCGAAGACCAGTCGATCCAGCTCGCGAGCGACCGGCCAGGCGCCCTCGCTGGTGTTCGACAGCACGACGTACGAGCGCCCGCTCGGGCCGTCGAACGCCGTGCGGAACGAGACGCCGGCGTCGTAGCCCTCCAGCGCCGGGCGGTCCGGCGCGTCGAGCCAGAATCCGAGACCGTAGGCGCGCCCGTCGCTGCGGCTCCGTTCGCTCAGCATCAGCTCGCGCGCCTCCCCGGTGACGAGTTCGCCGGTGAACAGCGCCCGCCACAGCGACATGACGTCGGCGGCGGTGGAGTGGATCCCGCCGTCGCCGGTCCCGACGACCGGCAGGTGCAACACGTTGGTGCGCGGCCCGTCGCCGAGGTAGCCGACCGCTGCGTCACCGGGCAGCTCGTCGCTTCGGAGGAACGCGGTCGCCGTCATCCCTGCGGATTCGAGGACGCGCTCCGACACGAGCTCGGCGAACGGCCGATCGGTCGCACGCTCGGCGAGCAGCGCCAGCACGACGTAGCCGCCGTTGTTGTAGGCGAAGCGCTGCCCGGGCTCGGATACCTGCGGGTGGCCGTCGAGCACGGCGAGGTACGCCTCGGTGCGGTCGAGCCGATGGACAGGAACCGGGATCACGTGCGCGGTGACGTCGTCGTGTTCGGCCTCGTCCAGGTAGTCGCCGATCCCCGATCGATGGGCGAGGAGGTGCTCGACCGTGACGCGGCCGTCGATGAGCGGCAGGTCGTCGCCCAAGAGTGTTCGCGCCGTCGTGTCGAGGGCGAGCTCGCCCCGCTCGACGAGCGACATCAACGTGAGCGCCGTGATCCCCTTCACGCCGCTCGCGATCCCGAACCTGGTGTCGATCGCGTTCGGGATACCGTGGGCGCGGTCGGCGAGCCCGCGCGCCGTCGTCGTCACGGTCTCCTCGTGATCGACTCGGACGACGCCGGAGAACTCACCGCGGTCGGCGATGAGCTCGACCTCGTCGATGACGTCACGACTCATCGCGACCGTCCCGGCACCCACGACGCACCAGCTCGTAGAAGTGGGTGACCCCGTCGGCGTGCTCGTGGCGGGCGAGCGGTTCGAGTCGCTCGAGGATCCGGAGGTAGCTCACCGTGTGATAGGCGCCGGCGGCCGTCAGCGCGGCGCGACGGTCGATGGTGCCCGGTCGGAGGTCGTGCTCTCGATCCCACGCCGCTTCGAAGCAGCTCCAGACGAGCTCGACGCGGTCGTCGTCGTCCGGGTACCACCACGTCCAGGTCGGGATGTCGACGAACGGGCTCGAGATGGCAGCGTCCGACCAGTCGAACACGGTGGCCCCTCGAACGCGGGGAGCGATGTTCCCGGGGTGGAAGTCGCCGTGCACGAGCACGTCGGGGAGGACCCCGTCGACGTGAGCGATCGCCTCGGTGAGGGCCTCCACCATCGACGGTGGATGCGGATCGCCGAGGATCTCACGGGCAACGGTGGTGTCGAGCGCCTCGACGAGGTCCCCGACCAGCCGGCCGAGGCGGCGGTCGGGCGCCCCGAGGTCACGCAGTTCGTCGAGTCGGTCGACCGTCAGCCGTTGCACGGTGACGAGCTCGTCGATCGCCGCCCGGGTCGCCGGTTCGTCGGCCGCCTCCGTACGGTCGCCGAGGTCGTCGAGCAGGAGCCACCCACGATCGCGGTCGGCCGCGAGCACGGGTGGCACCGAGCCGGGAGAGACGCGGTGCAGCCACTCGGTGATCGCGGCTTCCTGGCGGAACCCCGGGAATGCGGCCTTGAACCAGACCCGGCCTGCGGGCGTGTCGGCGCGGAGCACCGTCGAGATCCCCCACTGCCGGATCGGCACGACCTCGTCGGCGGCCGGTCGGCCGGACGACCGCAGCACGTCGTCGATCCAGGCGACCACCTCGTCGTACCAACCGGGTCGCAGCCAGGCGGCCCGCTGCGCGGGCACCGGTCGTCGGCCCGCGAGCTCGTCGAGCCGTCCGGTCGCAACGGCGGCGAGTGCCTCGGGCAGGTCGGCCAGGTCGGCACTCGGCCCCCAACTCCAGCCGGGGGGCAGCGACCAATCGACCGGCTGGGGCTCGAGCACGATCAACGCCTGCCTGGTTGCACCGTCGAGGTCGTCGTCGCGACGCTGGTCGAGGACGACGTCGAGTGCGTGGCCCGGCAGGCCGATCGCCGGGAGCAGACGCCGCATCGCCGTCAGCGTCGATTCTCCGTCCTCCAGGGTCAGGTCGCGGGCGGGCAGTCGACCGTGCTCGGTCGCCACGAGATATCCGTCGTCGCCCGGGACGAGCAGCCGGATGCGCCGGCGTTGGTCGGTCACCGCCCCAGCGTGCCAGGTCGCGGTCACCGCGCCGAGCGCGGTTCTCGGACGCGGCTGCGGTCACATGCGGCTCATCGGGGCGCGTCGAGCGTCGTGGACAGGTGGGGTGAGCGCCCAGTTGCACGGCTCGCCGCGCTTCGGGTGGCGGCGCCGTGGGCGGAACGTCGATCGGCGGATGCCTCGGAGCACGCGTCGCACCGTCGCCCACCCCGACCGCACGGTCCGCCAGGGGTGGCGGAACATCTGCCACGGCGAGCGAACCCGGCGCAACGGGTACCGGAGCTGGCCGCGCATCGTCGTGGGCATGGGGTCGTCGACCCCGTACCGCAGCGGCCGCCTGTTACGGGGCATGTAGTAGGTGCCGAACACGACGTCCCAGATCGGCAGCAGACCCGAGTAGTTCGAACAGTGCGCGTCGCGTTCGTTGGCGTGGTGCCAATGGTGGAACTCCGGTGTGCTGACGACCCGGTGGAGTGGCCGGAGCCGCCACCGCACGTTGGCGTGCAGGAAGAGTCCGACCAGGATCTGGATGATCGCCAGAGCTCCGGTCACCTGCACGTCGAAGCCGGCGGCGAGCAAGAACACGAACGGTGGAGCGACGAGCGCACCGTCGAATGGATGGGCGCGAAACCCGCTGATCCAGTCGAGGTGCTCGGTGGAATGGTGCACGGCGTGGAACCTCCACAGCTCCGGCACCTCGTGCATCCAGCGGTGCACCCAATAGACCGCCATGTCGAACAGCGCGAGTGCGACGAACGGCAGTGCGGCCGCCGGTAACATCGCGACGACCGGCCGGATGGCGAGACCGGGGATCCACGCCAGGCTCGCGAGCCCGACGGCGACCGCGACCGTGATGCCGGCGATGTTGAGCAGCGGCGCGGTGAGCGCGTACCTGATGTCGAGCGACGCCAGCGGGCGTCGCACCTTCTGGCCGCGGTGCCGCGGGAACATCTTCTCGAACGGCACGACG
This sequence comes from Ilumatobacter sp., assembly GCA_041596155.1. GTDB lineage: Bacteria > Actinomycetota > Acidimicrobiia > Acidimicrobiales > Ilumatobacteraceae > Ilumatobacter. Next base: position 16,592 of record JBFHJC010000045.1, read on the forward strand.
AGCACGAACAGCAGCGGGACCACGACGAGCGCGTCGGCGTCCAGGGCGATCGACGCGCCGATCGCCGCCAGCGCGCCGAACCTGAACGCCCATCGACGGAAGAACGGCCTGCCCGGTGGATCGGCGTGCTGGGCGTCCTGCCGGGCGGCCGGGGGGAGCGGGGGAGCGAGCATGGTCATGCTCCTCTGTCGTGTCGAACGCGGCCACCGGTTCACATCCGTCGATGAACCGTTCGACGCGGTCGACACGACAGGATGGTCGTGGTGGTCGATCACCCTCCAGCGGGCGCGCCGACGGCGCGCGGTGACGAGTCGGACGATCGTGCCCTGATCGCACGTATCGGCGCTCGCGATCGCAGCGCGCTCGAGCAGCTCTACCGCCGCCATGCGAGCTGGTTGACCGCCCGGCTGCAATCGCGTTGTGGCGACCCGGATCTCGCGGACACCGCGATCCAGGACACATTCGTCGCCGTGTGGCGGTCGCCGCGCTCGTATCGCGGCGAGGGTGAGGTCGGCGCATGGTTGTGGGGCATCGCGATCCGCCGGCTGATCGACCAGCTGCGCAAGCGGGCGGCGACGCCGGTCGACCCGGCGTCGATCGTCGAGCCGGCCCTCGGCCCGACCGAACCGGTGGCGCAGGCCGTGCTCGGTGACGGCTCGCACGGCGATCTCGGCGACGCGCTGCGAACCTTGCCGCCGGAGCTGCGCGCCGTCTTGATCGCGACCGCGATCGACGGGCTGTCCACCAAGGAGGCGGCTCGGCTCCTCGGCGTCCCGCAGGGCACCGTGAAGACCCGTCTGATGCGCGCCCGGCGCGTGATGCAGGAGGCGCTGACATGAGCGGAGGAGAGAGCATGAACATCCCGGCCGTCGATGCCGCCCGCATCGAGGCGAACTGGCGGTCGATCACCGCCGAGCTCGACGCTCCGCGGCCGAGCCGGGTCGAGCGTGGATTGCGCCGCGTGGGATTCCCGGCGCGCGTGACCCGCCTCGTGGTCGCGACGCCGGCGCTGCGACGGGCGTGGTATCTGTCGCTCGCCATCGCCGTGCTCGTCGGGCTCGGCGCGGCCAAGGAAGGCGATCGCGACAGCCTCTTCACGATGCTGGTGCTGGCGCCGGCGATACCGGTGCTCGGCGTCGCGCTGGCCTACGGTCCGGCGGTCGACCCGATGTACGAGGCCCAACTCGCGACTCCAATGCGCGGCGTCCGGCTCGTGGTGATTCGGGCGGTCACGGTGCTCGTCGTCTCGGTGGCGATCGTCGGCGGACTCACCGCGCTGTCGCCGGCCACGCGCCCGATGGCGGCGGCGTGGCTGCTGCCCGCCCTCGGGCTGACCTCTGCGGCGCTGGCCCTGATGACCGTCTTCCCGCCTCGCCGGGCCGCCGCCGTCGCGGCGGCGTCGTGGTTCGTGGCCGCGTTCGTCGTGCGCGCCGCGAGCGACGACGGTGTGGCGGTGTTCGGCGCGATCGGACAGGTCGCGATGCTCGCGGTCGCTGTCGTCGGCATCGCGGTGCTCGCGGCGCGTCACGATCGCTTCGATCGAGCGTTCGAGGAGCTGGCGCCATGACCCGCGCCGTCGTCGACATCGACCAGGTCGTCAAGTCGTTCGGATCGCGCCCGGTGCTCGATGCCGTGACGCTGTCGGCCGCGGGCGGTCTGATCGCCGTGCTCGGTCCGAACGGAGCCGGTAAGACGACGCTCCTGCGGTGCCTGGCGACCGTCATCGCGCCCGACACCGGACGGATCGAGATCGACGGGCTCGACGTGAGCGACGAGCGCGAGCGGATCGAGGCGCGTCGCCGGCTCGGCTACCTGCCCCAGCACGTCGGCCTCGTCGGCGAATCGACCGCGTTCGACGCCGTCGACTACCTCGCCGTGCTGAAGGGGTTCGACGACGATCGGCGCCGCCGCTCGATGGTGTTCGACGCGCTCGATCGCGTCGGCCTGCGCGACCGCGCGACCGACCGTGTCGAGGCGTTGTCCGGGGGGATGCGGAGGCGCCTCGCGCTCGCCCAGGCACTGCTCGGGCAGCCCGGCCTCCTCGTGCTCGACGAGCCTGGTGCCGAGCTCGATCCGGACGAGCGCCTGCGCTTGCGCGAGATCCTCACCGAACGGCGCGGCACCACGACGATCGTCGTCGCCACCCACCTGACGGACGAGGCCGCGATCTGTGATCGGGTCGTCGTGATGATCGCCGGCGCTGTCCGCTTCAGCGGGACGCCCGATCATCTCGCCTCGCTCGCCGCCGGCCGCACGTGGGTGCAGCACGACCTTCCGCCGCCCGGCGTGCGGGCCAGCTGGCGCCGGGCCGACGGCACCCACCGATGCCTGGGGTCCCCGCCTCGTGATGCCGAGCTCGTGCCGCCCACGATCGAGGACGGCTACCTGCTCGTCGGCGAAACCTGACCC
>JBFHJC010000046.1:0-18256 GCA_041596155.1 Ilumatobacter sp.
CGGCACCTGCAGCGGCTGCACCTGTGGCTCGAGCGACTCGAGCCAGCGCTCGGTCCCATCGGCCGAACGCGGCACAGGTGTCGCCACGTCGTCGCCGTCGGCGATGAACGCGACGTACGTTGCGATCCCCGCGCCGGCCACGATCAGGACGAGCGCCGCCAACCACCTCATCCATCGGATCTGGCGAGGCGGGCCCTCGACCAGCGCCCTCACCTCGTCAGACGACGGTGCGGGACGCTCCGGCACACGGACTCGGGTGTCGCCCGGGTCCGGTGCCTGACGGTTCTCCCGTTCGAGCATCCGTACCATCACGCCTCCCTTCCTCGTCCTGCACCCTCAGTGTCTCGCCCCGACCTCGTCGGCGGCCCGACGACCGCTCGCAACCCGCGTGCAATCCACTCGATCGACCTTTGACCCTGGCCACGACCCCCGCCCACGGCGCACGCTGGAATCGAAGGAGAGGTCATGCAGCCCGGCGCGCGCATCCGTGTGCTCGGACCGATCGATGTCGAGACCGTCGACGGCCCGCGTTCGGTGGGCGGCCGCAATGCCCGCCGACTCCTCGGCGCGCTGGTGATCGGAGCCGGCCGAGCCGTGTCGGCCGACCGCCTGAAGTGGGCGATCTGGGGCGACACTCCGCCGAGATCGGCCGACGGCTCGCTGCAGACCTACATCGCGCGCCTCCGGGCCGTGCTCGGAGCCGAGACGATCGAGCGCGCCGACCACAGCTACCGCCTCGTCGTCGACCGCTCCCAGGTCGACGCCATCCGGTTCGAGGACCTCGTGGTCGCCGCGACCGATCTCGAGCACGATCCACACCGCTGCGTGGACGTGTGCCGCGAGGCCCTGAATCTCTGGCGCGGCGATCCGTTCGGCGATTTCGTGGACGACGAGCCGTTCGGGCTCGAGTCGGCGCGCCTCGCCGAGCTCCGGACGACCGTGATGGAGACCGCGCTCGGGTGCGAGCTGGCGCTGGGGCATCACGAGATCGTCGTCGCCGAGCTCGAGAGCGCCGTCGAGGAGCACCCGTATCGGGAGCGCCTCTGGTACATGCTCATCGAGGCGTTGGCGCGCGACGAGCGACGCGTCGAGGCGCTCCGGGCGGTTGGACGCCTTCGGAGCACCCTCGCCGCCGCTGGGCTCGAGGCGCGAGAGGACCTCGACGATCTGGAGCTGTCGGTGCTGCGGGGCGATCGCCACGACCAGCCCATCAGCTCGGGCTGACCGCGTCCGTCGGCGCCGCGCGTCGCACGTGTCGTACGATCCCGGCGTGGCGACGATGGTGCAGATCACATTCGACGCGGCCGATCCGCACGCGCTGGCCCGCTGGTGGGCCGACCGACTGGGCTACGAGATCGAGGTGCGCTCCGAGATGGTGCAGCAGCTGCTCGACGCCGGCGCGATCGGCGACGAGCTCGTCGTGCGCATCGACGGTGAGCTGTTCTTCGCGGACGCGGTCGCCGCCTCCGACCCCGCGGGCGCCGCGCCGCGCCTGCTGTTCCAGCGGGTCCCCGAACCGAAGACGGCGAAGAACCGCGTCCACCTCGACGTCCCCGTTCCACAGGAGGACCTCGACGCACACGTCGACGAATGGACCACGACGGGCGCCGCGCTGGTCCGTTTCGACGAGTACCCCGGCCACCGGTGGGCGGTCATGCACGACCCCGAGGGCAACGAGTTCTGCCTGCACTGACGCGAGGCCCGTTGGGGTTGACCTCCACGCGCGCGGGTAGCGTCGGACGCGTGACGCCCGCCGACGTGACCGCCGCGCTCACCGAGTACGGCTACCTGCCCGACGACGGGCTGGCCACCGCGGTGTTCCTCGCGCTCGAGCTCCGTCGTCCGCTCCTGCTCGAGGGCGAAGCCGGCGTCGGCAAGACCGAGCTGGCGAAGGTGCTCGCCGCGTGGACGGGTGGCGAGCTGATCCGTCTGCAGTGCTACGAGGGCATCGACGCCGCCCAGGCGGTCTACGACTGGGACTACGCCCGCCAGCTCCTCCATCTCCGCGCCGCCGAGGCGACCGGTGAGACGGCGGGCCGGTCCTCCGACGCGGTCGAGGCCGAGCTCTACCAGGAGCGCTTCCTCATCAAGCGGGCGCTGCTCCGCGCGATCGGTCATGGCGACGGCCCACCGCCCGTGCTCCTGATCGACGAGATCGACCGCGCCGACGACGAGTTCGAGGCGTATCTGCTCGAGGTGCTGTCCGACTTCCAGATCACCGTCCCCGAGCTCGGCGTGTACCGGGCCGAGACCCCGCCGATCGTCGTGCTGACCTCGAACCGCACGCGCGACGTCCACGACGCGCTGAAGCGACGCTGCCTCTACCACTGGGTCGAGCACCCGAACTTCGATCGCGAGGTGGCGATCGTGCGGCTGCGCGTGCCCGCGTGCTCCGAGGAGCTGGCACGGCAGGTCGCGGCGGCGGTGGAGACGATGCGCGACCTCAACCTGTACAAGCCGCCCGGCGTCGCTGAGACGATCGACTGGGCGACCGCCCTCGGGCGGCTCGGCGTGAGCCGGCTCGACGAGCGGAGCGTCGCGACCACCCTCGGGACGGTGCTGAAGTACCGCGAGGACCACCACCGCGTCGAGCAGCACGGCCTGGCCGAGATCGTCAAGCAGGCCGCGCTGCGCGCCACCGGCTGAGCGGGAGCGAGACGTGGCGGCCAGCGTGCGCGACGCCGGCGAGATCGCCGTCGCGTTCAGCCGCGTGCTGCGCGGCGCCGGCATCTCGGTGCCCACCAGCTCGACGATCGCGTTCGGCGAGGCGTTGGCGGTCACCGGCCTCGACGACCGCGAGACGACCTACTGGGCCGGCCGGGCGACCCTGGTGCGACGTCCCGAGGACCACGCCGTCTACGACCGAGCGTTCCGAGTCTTCTGGGACCACGCCACGGGCGTCGGCGGCGCCGAGCAGGCCGACGAGCCGCTGCACGTCACGCTCGCCATCGACGCGGGAGACGACGACGGAACCGACGAGGGCGACGAGGCCGCCCCGCCCGACGGTCCGGTCGTCGAGCTGCGGTTCAGCGCCACCGAGGTGTTGCGCCGAAAGGACTTCGCTCAGTACAGCGCGGAAGAGCTCGCCGACGCGCAGCACCTCATGAGCCGGCTGCGTCTGGCCGGGTCGCCGCGCCGTTCCCTGCGCCTCGCCGCGGCCGCTCGTCGCACCGATCGACCCGACCTGCGCCGAACGGTGCGGGCTGCGATGCGCGCCGGCGGCGAGACCGTGCGGCGCGAGTTCCTCGAGCCGTCGACGCGCCACCGGCGGCTCGTGCTGCTGCTCGACGTCAGCGGCTCGATGGAACCGTACGCACGCGCGCTGATCCGCTTCGTCCATGCGGCGGTGGCCGGCCGCCAGAAGGTCGAGGCGTTCGCGCTCGGCACGCGGCTGACGCGCCTCACCCGCGAGCTGTCGACCCGCGACCCCGACGAGGCGCTGGCGCGAGCGGCCGAGCGCGTCGTCGACTACGGCGGCGGGACCCGCCTCGGCGAGGGGCTGCGGGCGTTCAACGACGAGTGGGGTCAGCGTGGCATGGCGCGCGGCGCGATCGTGGTCGTGCTCTCCGACGGCTGGGACCGCGGCGATCCGGCCGTGCTGGCCGAGCAGATGCAGCGGCTGCATCGGGTCGCCCACAAGGTGATCTGGGTCAACCCCCTCAAGGTCACGCCGGGCTACGCGCCGCTGGCGCGCGGCATGGCGGCTGCGCTTCCCCACGTGGACGACTTCGTCGAGGGGCACTCGATCGAGGCCGTCGAGCAGCTCGCCCGTGTGATCAGCGAGCCTTGACCACGTTGCTCCGCGCGGCGTGCCACGACGTGCGCCCCCTGCGACATCGACCCGGCACGCTCGACCGCGTGGTGCGACGCGTCAGCGCTCCGCTCGGGCGCCCGTGCCGGCGAGCTGATCGGAGCATCTTGCGCCCGGCCCCGCGACTCGCTGCCCCCGTCCGGCAGACTGGCGACATGAAGGACCTCCTCGACGACATCGATCGGTGGCGCAGCGAAGGCAAGCGCATCGCGCTCGCCCGCGTGGTCGACATCGAGGGCTCCGGCCCCCGACTGCCCGGCGCGGCGATGGCGGTGAACGAGCTCGGCGAGGTCGTCGGCAGCGTGTCGGGTGGCTGCGTCGAGGGCGCGGTCGTGACCGAAGCGTTGTCGATCATGGAGGGCGAACGCGACGCCGGCGTGATCACGTTCGGCTACAGCGACGACGAGGCGTTCGCCGTCGGACTCACCTGCGGCGGCACGATCCGGCTGTTCATCGAGGAGCTCGACTGGTGAGCGCCGAGCACGTGTACGACGCACTGTCGGCGGCGCTGCGTGCCGAGCGACCCGTCGCGCTGGCGACGGTGGTCGACGGACCTCATGTCGGCAGCAAGCTGCTCGTGCAGCCCGGCGCCGAGCCGGTCGGCTCGCTCGGCCATCCCGAGCTCGACCGCGTCGGCCACCGCGACGCCCTCGCCGAGCTCGAGGCCGGCCGCTCGGGCGTGCGCCACTACGGCCCCGAGGGCCAGACGACGCCCGAGGACCTCGTCGACACGCCGATCGTCAGCGTGTTCGTGGAGAGCTGGTCGCCGCCGCCCCAGATGTGGATCTTCGGCGCTGTCGACTTCACGGCCGCCCTCGCGAAGGTGGCCAAGGTGCTCGGATATCGCGTGTCCGTGTGTGACGCGCGCGAGATCTTTGCGACCCGACGCCGGTTCCCGATGGCCGACGAGGTGCGCGTCACGTGGCCCGGCCCGATGTTCGACGAGCGCGGCCACGAGCTCGGGCCGCGCGACGCCGTCTGCATCCTGACCCACGACCCGAAGTTCGACGTCCCCGCCGTCGAGGGTGCACTGGCCACGCGCGTCGGCTACATCGGCGTGATGGGGAGCCGCACGACGCACGAGAAGCGCATGGAACGCCTCGCCGAGGCCGGTATCGACGACCCGGGTGACCTCGAACGTCTGATGTCGCCGATCGGGCTCGACATCGGCGCCCGCACGCCGGAGGAGACGGCGATCTCGATCTGCGCCGAGATCATCGCCCGCCACACCGGGCGGGCGGCACCGTCACTCCGTGACGGGAGCGGTCCGATCCATCAGTGAACCGACACCGCGCACCAGCGAGCCGATGACCTCGTCCGGACCTGCCGCTGGCTGCACGGGTTCGTCCGAGCCGTCCGCCGCCCCGGCCGCGACCGCGTCGCCGAACGACACCGAGCGATCCGGCAGCCGTGTCGCCTCGACGACGTTGCCGGAGTTGGGGCTGTGCACGTACGTGCCGGCGCCCAGATAGATCCCGATGTGGCCGGGCCAGTACACGAGATCGCCCGGCTCGCCGGCATCGCTCGCGCCGACTGCGTCGATCTGGTCGCCACTCACCCTGGGCAGGGTGGCGCCGGCCTGACCGAACGCCCAGAGCGTCAGGCCCGAACAGTCGAAGGCCACGCCCGGCTCGGACGCCGCGTACTTGTAGGGCACGCCGAGCTGGGTCATCGCGGACAGCAGCGCCTGCTGCTTGGCGAGCGGGCTCGCCGCCCACTCGTCGCGCAACTGGTCGGCGTCGACCTCGAGGTCGTCGCCGGTCAGCTCCGCCGTTCGGTCGCGCCCCTGCACGAACCTGACGTAGTCGACGGGCGATCGAGTGGCCTGCCACTCCTGGAGTGCCTCCACCGCCCGACCGGCCTGGTCGACGATCGCCTCCGAATCCGTGCGCGGCCCCGCCCCGGCGGGCGCGGCGGGTGCGGCGGCGACGACGGCGACGACGGCGAGCGCGAGCATCGCCGCCCGGCGTGAGCGCGTTCGCTGGTTGTCGAGAAGGGCCAAGGGCATCGTTGGTCTCCGTGGTCGGTGAGTGTCCGCACGCGTGTTCGAACGATGGGTTCGGAGAACGAAGTTATCGTCACACGATCGTCATCAACACCATGTTTGAAATCTTTTCGTCATGATTTCGTCATGACTTCGACGCCGCCCGAGGGCGCAATGAACGCCGCCGTGGAAGACTGACCCCTCGTGAGGAGCGCTCCGACCGTGGAGACCGTCGTGATCGTGTTGGCCGCCGGGCGCGGCGCCCGCTTCGGTGCGCCGCCGGGACACAAGCTCGTCGCAGACCTCGCCGGCCGCCCGCTCGCTGCCCACGCCATCGACGCCGCCCGCCGCGCCGCGGTCGGGCCGGTGCTCGTGGTCACCGGCCCGGTGCCGTTGTCCGAGCTGCTCGGACGGCGGGATCCCGGAGCCGACGTGACCGAGGTCGCCAACCCGCGCTGGGCCGAGGGACAGGCGACGTCGTTGCGAGCCGGCATCGACGCCGCCGTGCGGCTCGGTGCGAGCGCCGTCGTCGTCGGTCTCGCGGACCAGCCGTTCGTGCCACCCGAGGCGTGGCGTCGCGTGGCGGCGTCCCGGTCGCCGATCGCGATCGCCACGTACGAGGGGCGGAGACGCAACCCGGTGCGGCTCGAGCGATCGGTCTGGCCGCTGCTCCCCGAGGCGGGCGACGCCGGCGCACGCGTGCTCTTCGAGCTGCGGTCCGAACTCGTGGAGGCGGTACCCTGCCCCGGGTCGCCAGCCGACATCGACACCCCCGAGGAGTTGCAACGATGGCAGAACAGATCGTCAACGAGTTCACGGTGAACCGACCGATCGACGAGGCATGGCCGATCATCTGTGACGTCGAGCGGATCGCGCCGTGCATGCCGGGGGCCCAGCTCGACGAGATCGAAGGAGATGTGTACCGCGGCCGAGTCAAGGTGAAGCTCGGGCCGGTCACCAACCAATTCAAGGGCGAGGCGACGTTCGTCGAGCGCGACGACAGCGCCCATCGCGCCAAGCTGCACGCCAAGGGACGCGAGACCGGCGGGCGGGGGAACGCCGAGGCCGACATCTACGCCGAGGCCGAGGCGTTGTCGCCCACCAGCACCAAGTGCACCGTGACTGCCGACCTCCACATCACCGGCAAGGTCGCCCAGTTCGGCCGCAACATCATGGGCGACGTCAGCAAGAAGCTGATCGACCAGTTCGCCGCCAACCTCAACACGATGCTCGACGAGCAGCCGACCGCCGAATCTGTCGACGACGCCCAGCCCTCCGAGCCGGCGCCGGCCGCCGAGGCCGCCGCCGACGCGGCTCCGAAGGTGCGCAAGATCGACGGTCCGGCGGCCGAGCCGGTCGACCTCGCCGACATGGCCGGGCCGGCGGTGCTCAAGCGCGTCGGACCCGCGATCCTCGCCGTCCTGCTCATCCTGCTCCTGCTCCGACGCCGCCGGTGAACCCGACGTGAGCACGGCACCCGGCGACGACGCACGGGTGCGCGAACTGCTCGGCCGCAAGCCGCGGGGCCGGTACGACGTCGTGGTCCGTGATGCGGCGGGCGACCCGGTGGTGCTCCGAAACGCTCCACTGCTCGACGACGGGACACCGATGCCGACCCGCTACTGGCTCGTCGGACCCGAGGAGAACCGGCGGATCGGTCGACTGGAGGCCGACGGAGGCGTGGCCGCCGCGGAGGCCGCCGTCGACGCCGACGAGTTGGCCGACGCCCATCGCCGATATGCCGCCGAGCGCGACGCCCAGATCCCGGCCGACCACGAGGGTCCGCGGCCGAGCGGCGGGGTCGGCGGCACCCGCGCCGGGGTCAAGTGCCTCCACGCGCACTGGGCCTGGCACCTCGCAGGCGGGGACGACCCGGTCGGGCGCTGGATCGAGCAGCGTCTCGGCGAACCGACCGTTCCCGTCGACGACGCACTCGTGGCGACCGTCGGCGCCGATTCGACGGTGGTCGCAGGCGGCGGCCTCACGGCACCGTTCCGGATCCCGTGGGGTGATGTCGCCCTGGCAGCCCGATGGTTGCGCGACGACGATCCACCGCGTCCCGAGGCGCTGACGAACGCGCTCGGCGTCGTGACCGATCACCTGGACGACCTGCTCCGCCAACAGCCCGACGTGCTGGCGGCGACCGACCTGGTGCTGCACGGCGACACGATCCGCTCGCTCGCGGCCATCGAGCTCGGCACGGAGCCGACGACCGATGTCGAACTGGCACGCGACGCCGCCGAGGAGATCTTCCGCATGGTCGCGACCGAGCCGGCGCGCGACCGCGCCCACAACCCCGGACTACCGTCCCGTCACGTGGACGTCATCGTGGCCACCTGCTGCATCGTGCTCGCCATGATGCGCCGGCTGCACCTCGACCGCGTGACGCTCGCCGCAGGAGGGTGACGGTGGCGCGTCACCCCTCGTCGCTCGTGCGCCGACAGCCCTCGCTGCGCCTGTACGGGAAGCGTGTCATGTTGCGACCGCTCATCACGTCGGACTTCGCGGCGTGGCGCGAGGTGCGGGTACGCAACGAGAGCTGGCTGGTGCCGTGGGAACCGATGCGGCAGCCCGGCCTCGCCGATCCGACCCGCGACCGGACCGCGTTCGAGGCGCGCTGCCACGCTCGCGAGCGCGAGCGAGCGGCCGACCACGCCTACCCGTTCGCGCTGTTCGTCGATCAGCAGCTCGCCGGCGAGGTCAACCTGAACAACGTGACGCGCGGGGCGCTGCAGAGCGCGACCGTCGGGTACTGGATCGACCAGGACCGCGCCGGTCAGGGCTACATCGCCGAGGGCGTCGTCGTGCTGGCGCGGTTCGCATTCGAGCAACTCGACCTCCACCGGATCGAGGTCTGCATCGTGCCGCGCAACGTCAACAGCCGCCGCGTGATGGACAAGCTGCGGATTCGCAGCGAGGGCGTGGCGGAGCGCTACCTGGAGATCGGCGGCGTGTGGGAGGACCACGTGCGCTACGCGATCACCGCCGAGGAATGGACCGCGCGCTGCGACGAGCTGACGCGGACCTGGATCACCGGCTGACGGAGCCGGGTCGGTTCACCCCTCGCCGGCGAGGCGGAACGCCTCGGCCTTGGCCTGGCGCATCTTCGTGCGCCGCTTCCACATCTTGGTCTTCCAGTGCCGGCGGTTGCGCTTGCGCTGCTTGGCCAGCTTCGACTTGGCAACCTCCGGGTCGCGATGGTGAACGGGCTTCCAGGCGGCACCCGGCTCGTGCAGATCCTCTGGCTCGAGTCCGGCGCTCACCTGATGGGCCACGTTGTTGAGCTCCACATGGATCCGGTGCCGTTCGCTGTGGGCGTGGGCACGCAGTTCCTGCTTTGGCGGCAACGGCACTTCAGCAGTGCGATGACGCTGGCTCATACGGGCTACCTCCTTGGTGGACTGGTGTAGCTCCTCCCCTTGATGTGCACCATAGCCGCCGCGCGCCACGGCGCCGGTAGGGACTTCGGTAACAGTTCTGCGCGATTTCGATGCCTCCGGGCGAGCGCGTGGCGACCGTCCGTCGTTCACCACCGACGGTGGCGAACGGGCCTCGATGGTCACCGTTCGCTGGACGGTTTCTTGCCGGCGATCCTGGCCTGGAGGGCGGCGATCCGCTCCTCGAACCACGGCTGCTGCACCGTCCAGAGCTGGGGCTCGAGCTCGCGGTCGACGGCGGTCGCGTGCTCGTCCACGTCGGCCATCTCCTGGATCGTGCGCTTCGCGAGGATGGCCAGCTCGCGCGGTGCCGTGGCGGCGCCCCGGGCGAACTCGTGGGCGGCGACGAGCAGTTCGTCGTCGTCCACGCAGCGGTACGCGAGCCCGACCCGCTCGGCCTCGGCGCCGTCGAGCACCTGCGAGAACACGACCGCGGCCATCGCCGCCTGCGGGCCAACGATCCGACGCTGCATCCACGTGTGCCCCCCGCCCGGATGGAGACCGATCTGGAGGAACCGCGTGTCGAACCGGGCGCGCCGGGCCGCGATGCGGACGTCGCAACCGAGAGCGAGGTTCATGCCGGCGCCGACGGCAGGCCCGTTCACGGCGGCGACCGTCGGCAGCTGGCTGCGGGCGATCCGCAGGAACCCCTCGTAGACGTGCAGCAGGCTCTCCCGGGTGGCGACCTTGAGGTTCCCGAGATCGGCGCCGGCGCAGAACGCCGACCCGGCCCCCGTCACGACGACCGCGCCGACCGACTCGTCGGCCTCGAAGTTGTCCATCGCCGCGACGATCGCGGTCACCATCTCGGCGGTCATCGTGTTGCGGGCGTCGGGGTCGTTGAGGGTCAGCGTGGCAACCCCGTCGGCGATGTCGGTGAGCACCTTGGTCATGTGCCGCAGTCTGGCAAATCGGGTCGCCGAGGGGTGTGGTCGACCGGCTGGTCGATCCGTGCCGAGGACGCGGTCGGGGTGGCACCGAGCGACCGCGCCAACGGGTAGCCTGACGGCGTTCACGTGAACAGCCGCGGATCACTCCGATCCGCACCAGAACATCCCGAGAAGGGGGAGACATGATCAAGAGCAAGCGCCTGCTGGCGGCCGGCCTCGCCGCCTCGCTGGTCCTCGCGGCCTGCGGTGGCGACGACGACGCCGAGCCGGCCGAGGAGCCCGCCGAGGAACCGGCTGAGGAGCCCGCCGAGGAACCGGCCGAGGAGCCCGCCGAGGAACCGGCCGACGCCACCACGGTCGGCCTGCTGTTCGACATCACCGGCCGTGGCGACAAGTCGTTCAACGACTCGGCCGCCGCCGGCATGGACCGGGCCGCCGCCGAGCTGGGCATCGTCCCCAGCGAGTCGGCCCCGTCGGGCGATGACGACCGGGCGCCTCGCCTGCAGCTGTTCGTCGACGACGGCATCAACCTCATCATCGGCGTCGGCTTCCTGTGGGGCCCCGCCGTTGCCGCCGGTGCCGCCGCCAACCCCGACACCCACTTCGCGATCGTCGACTCGGTCGTCGACACGTTCGACAACAACACGCCCGACGACACGGCCGACGACGTCGCCCTCCAGAACGTCGCCAGCCTCGTGTTCGCCGAGGAGCAGGGCTCGTTCCTGGTCGGCGCCGCCGCGGCGCTCACCAGCACGACCGGCAAGATCGGCTTCGTCGGTGGTGTCGAGATGGACCTGATCAAGAAGTTCGAGGCCGGGTACATCGCCGGCGCCAAGGCCGTCAACCCCGACATCGAGATCCTGTCGGCGTACGCCACGCAGCCGCCGGACTTCTCGGGCTTCGCCGACACGGCCAAGGGCAAGGAGATCGCCTCGCAGATGTACGCCGACGGCGCCGACGTCGTGTACCACGCCGCCGGACAGACCGGCAACGGCGTGTTCGAGGCTGCATCCGAAGCCGGCGATCCGGGCGAGGTCTGGGCGATCGGTGTCGACTCCGACCAGTACCTGTCGGCCGCGCCGGAGGTGCAGCCGTACATCCTCACCTCGATGCTCAAGCGCGTCGACGTGGCGGTGTTCGAGACCATCAAGGCCGAGGCGGACGGCATGTTCACGCCCGGCATCTCGGTGTTCGACCTCAGCCGCGACGGTGTGGGCTACGCGACCTCGGGCGACTTCTTGGCGGCCGATGTCATCGCCCAGCTCGAGGACTTCAAGGCCAAGATCATCGCGGGCGAGATCACCGTCCCGACCGATCCGACGCAGGCCTGACCATCGCGCCCTTCGGGCGCACTCACCGCGAACGACAACGGAGGGGCCCGGCCGGTCGGCCGGGCCCCTTCGCGTCCCGGCTGATCGGCTAGAAATACCCCCATGTCCGAAGCAGGGGTGGCGATCGAGCTGCGCGACATCGTCAAACGCTTCCCCGGCGTCATCGCGAACGACGGGGTCGATCTCACGGTCCGACAGGGCACGATCCACGCGATCATCGGGGAGAACGGGGCCGGCAAGTCGACGCTCATGAAGACGCTGTACGGCGCCCATCAGCCCGACGAGGGGACCGTGCGCGTCAAGGGCGAGCTGCAGCAGTTCCACTCGCCGCGCGACGCCATCGCCGTCGGGATCGGCATGGTCTTCCAGCACTTCCAACTGGCCGACAACCTCACGGTCTGGGAGAACGTGATCCTCGGCGACGAACCCGGGCCGTGGTGGCGGCTCGCGTCACGAGACGCCCGGTCCGAGCTCAAGGAGCTGAGCGACCGCTACGGGTTGGACGTCGATCCCGACGCGCTCGTGGCCGACCTCGGCGTGGGCGAGAAGCAACGGGTCGAGATCCTGAAGGTGCTGTACCGCGGTGCCGAGATCATCATCCTCGACGAGCCGACCGCCGTCCTGGTGCCGCAGGAGGTCGACGAGCTGTTCGAATCGCTCGACGAGCTCACCTCCGGTCTCGGCGAGGCGACCGAGCGCGGCGCCACGGTCATCTTCATCTCGCACAAGCTCGACGAGGTGCTCAAATACGCCGACGGCATCACGGTCATCCGGGCCGGCAAGACGGTCGCCGAGATCGACGACCCGAGCGCGGTGAGCGCCCACGAGCTCGCCGAGCTGATGGTCGGCAGCGACCTCCCGAGCCCGGAGACCCGAGAGAGCACCGTCACGACCGACGTCGCCCTCGACATCCGCAACCTCACCGTGACGATCGACGACCTGGTGCGAGTCGAGGACGTGTCGCTCACGGTCCACCGCGGCGAGGTCGTCGGCATCGCCGGCGTCGAGGGCAACGGTCAGTCCGAGTTGGTCGAAGCGATCCTCGGGCTCGACCCGATCGCCAGCGGCGTGATCGAGCTGTTCGGCACCGACATCACCAAGGCGTCCACCCACGCCCGCCGCGACGCCGGTATCGGGTACATCCCCGAGGACCGTCAGAAGGACGGCATGGTGCTGTCGCTCGACCTCTGGGAGAACTGCGCGCTCGGGCACCAGTGGCAGGCGCCGTACGGCGACGGGCGCTGGATCGACCGCGCCGGAGCGCTCGAACGGACGCAGGAGATCATCCGCGGCTTCGACGTGCGCACGCCCTCGGCCGACGTGCCCGCCCTCACGCTGTCGGGCGGCAACCAGCAGAAGCTGATCGTCGGGCGCGAGATGACATCCGATCCGAAGGTGCTGATCGCCGCCCACCCGACTCGGGGCATCGACGTCGGCGCCCAGGCCGCGATCTGGGAGGTCATCCGCGAGGCGCGCGCCAAGGGTCTGGGCGTGTTGCTCATCTCGGCCGACCTCGAGGAGCTGATCGGTCTGTCCGACACGCTGCACGTGATGTTCGACGGGCGGATCAACGCCACCCTGGATCCCGCCGAGGCCACACCGCAGATCCTCGGGACCTACATGACCGGGTCGACGGCGAACGCCTCGAACGGCGCCGGCGGCGCGCACGGAGCACACGGTGGCTGAGGCGACCGCGAACGAGCGCGTCGTCGACCGCCTCGTCAAGCGCCTCGGCCCGAACGTCGTGGCGCCGCTGCTCGCGGGCATCGTCGCGATCCTGGCGTCGAGCGTGTCGCTGCTGGCCGGCGGCCACAACCCGATCCGCGCCTTCGCCGAGATCGGCAACGTGCTCTGGTCGGTCGAGTCGCTCGTGCTCATCTTGAACCGCGGCGCTTGGTACTACGTGGCCGGCGTCGCGGTGGCGATCGGCTTCAAGATGGGACTGTTCAACATCGGCGCCGACGGCCAGTACCGGCTCGGCGCTCTCTTCGCCGCCTACCTGGGCGCCAAGGCCGACCTGCCACCGGTGCTGCACGTCCCCTACGTCATCGTCGTGGCCGTGCTCGTCGGTGGGATGTGGGCAGCGATCCCCGGCCTCCTGAAGGTGACGCGCGGTGTCAACGAGGTGATCTCGACGATCATGCTCAACTTCGTAGCCACCGGCCTGACCGCCTGGTTGCTCGGCAACTACTTCCGCTTCGACGACGGCAGCCTGATCTCGGCGACCAAGCGGATCCCGGTCAGCGCCCGGCTCCCCAACCTCGACCGGATCTTCGAGACGTTCGGGGCCGACCTGCCCCGCACGGTCGACCTTCAGGGCTACATCTTCGTCGCCGTGCTCGTCGGCATCGGCTACTACATCTTGCTCTTCCGGAGCCGATTCGGCTTCGAGTTGCGGGTCTCGGGCCTCAACCCGGCGGCGGCGAAGAGCTCCGGCGTCAACCCCAAGCGCATGGTGCTGACGACGATCATCCTGTCGGGCGCGGTCGCCGGCCTGATCGGCATCGGCCCGCTGCTGTCGGATCCCCAGCACTTCCGCTACAGCGACCAGTTCCCGCTGACGCTCGGCTTCACCGGCCTGTCGCTGGCCCTCTTGGGGCGCAACCACCCGGTCGGCATCGCCTTCGCGGCGATCGTGTGGCACGCGATCGAGCGCGGCACCCAGCCGCTCACCCAGAAGGGCTTCCCCCAGGAGATCGGCCAGATCCTGCAGGGCGCGTTCCTCCTGACCGCGGTGATCGTGTTCGAGGTGATGCAGCGGCGGGCCCAGCGCGAAGCGATCCGCGAGGCGGCGACGAAAGCCGCCATCCGGACCGAGGAGCCGGAGGAGGTGACGGCGTGAGCATCGACCCGGACCCGGCGCCGACCGGACCGCTCGTCGACGAGGAGGCGATCGCCGAGCCGGCGCGGTGGTACCAGGGGCGCAACCTGACGATCTTGATCACGCTGATCGCGATCGTCGTCGTATCGGTCGCCCGCATCATCGCCGACGCCGACCGGCTCACCTCGTCGTCGACCGTGGGCACCGGCCTCCGGTTGGCGATCCCGATCGCGCTCGCCGGCATCGGAGGCCTCTACGCCGAACGGTCGGGGACGGTCAACATCGGACTCGAGGGCATGATGACGCTCGGCACGGTCATGGCCGGCTGGGCGGGGTGGCACTGGGGGCCGTGGGCGGCGATGATCGCCGGCATCATCGGCGGCGTCGCCGGCGGGCTGTTGATGTCGCTCGCCACGACGACCTTCGGCGTCAACCACATCATCGCCGGATTCGCGATCAACATCATCGGGCCCGGCGTCGCGCGCTTCCTCGCCAACGTGTGGTTCACGACGCCCGAGGCCGCGGCCGCCGGCGGATCGATCACCAGCAGCCCGCGTGTCGACGGCAACCTGCAGCTCTTCTCGCTTCCGGTGTTCTCGGATCAACAGGACCTCCTGGGAGATCTCGAGAAGAAGGGGTGGTTCCTCCTCTCCGACCTCGCCGGGGTGCTCCGGGGCCTCACCGCGGACATCCGTACCGACACCCTGATCGCGGTCATCTTGATCGTGGCGACCGGGTACATCGTGTGGCGCACCCCGTTCGGCCTACGACTGCGGTCGGCCGGCGAGAAGCCCGGCGCCGCCGAATCCCTCGGCGTGTCGGTCGCGATGATGCGTCATGTCGGCCTCGCCATCTCCGGCGGCTTCGCCGGACTGGGTGGCGCGGTGTTGGTGTTCGCCGGCGCCAACCAGTATCAGCAGGGCCAGGTCGCCGGCCGCGGGTTCCTCGGTCTCGCGTCGTTGGTGTTCGGGAACTGGATGCCGGCCGGCGTGGCCGCCGGTGCCGCGGTGTTCGGCTACGCCCAGGGCGTCGCGATCAGTCTCGACAGCGGCATCTCGGTGCGCGGGCTCATCCTCGCCGCCGCCATCGGCCTGACGCTGCTGGCGATCCGTGCCGCGGCCCGGCGTCGCTGGAACGAGATGTCGCTCGAGGTGGCTGTCGCTGTGCTGGCCTTCATCGCCTACGCCGCCGTCGACGAGGTCAACCGCCAGTTCGTGTTCGTCACGCCCTACGTCGTGACGCTGATCGTGGTGACGGTGTTCGCCCAACGATTGCGACCGCCCGCGGCCGAAGGCATCCCCTACTTCAAGGGCCAGAGCCTGTAGTCCCGCCCTTCGTTCATGTCGCGCTCACCCCGCCATACAGGGGGTCAGCGCGACACGAACGGGCAGATCAGCCGCCCGCATCCTTCGTTCATGTCGCGCTCACCCCGCCATACAGGGGGTCAGCGCGACACGAACGGGCAGGTCAGCCGCCCGCATCCTTCGTTCATGTCGCGCTCACCCCGTCACACAGAGGGTCAGCGCGACACGAACGGGCAGGTCAGCGGTTGAGCTCGCTGGTTGCTTCGACTTCGATCCCGCCCCTCGGGCGTTGGGTGAGCACGACCTTGACCCAGCGGGGCTGGGCGGTGGTCATGACCTCGCCGGCGATCTCGGCGGCGAGCGCCTCGGCGAACACGGCCCGGTCGCGGAATCCCCACAGGTAGAGCTTGAGGCTCTTGGACTCGACGCACCACGCGTCGGGCTCGTACTCGATGACCACCCGCGACAGATCGGGCTGCTCGGTGACCGGGCACATCGAGCTGAGCTCGTCGCTGGTGAACCTGACCGTGGTGACACCGACCGGGGCGGGGAACACCTCGACGTGCTCGATCGCATGGCGCACGGTCGCGCCGAGGACGGTCAGCTGGTGTTCGCCGGGCATGCGGTCCAGGCTACGGCGTAGTCTGTGGGGCGATGCTCACGGCCACCCAGATCGAATCGTTCCAGCGTGACGGGTACCTCGTGCTTCCCGACTTCGTCGACCTCGCCGCGTGCGCCGAACTGCGAGCGCGGGCGCTCGAGATCGTCGACGCCTGGGAGCCCTCCGAGGCCCGCACCGCCTTCACCACGATCGAGGACGAGTCGCCGCGCACCGAGGAGTTCCTGTCGAGCGGCGGGATCGTGTGGTGCTTCTTCGAGGAGGAGGCGTTCGGTCCCGACGGCGAGCTCCGCCAGCCGAAGCGGCTGAGCATCAACAAGATCGGGCACGCGATGCACGACCTCGACCCGGTCTTCGAGCGCTTCACCTACACGCCGCAGCTCGCGGCGGTCGCCGCCGACATCGGCCTCGCCGACGCCCTCGTGCTGCAGAGCATGTACATCTTCAAGCAGCCCGGCATCGGGGGCGAGGTCACGTGCCACCAAGATGCGACGTTCCTGCACACGATTCCGTCGACCGTCACGGGATTCTGGTTCGCGATCGAGGACGCGAACCGCGAGAACGGCTGCCTGTGGGCCGCGCCGGGTGGTCACCTCACCGGGCTGCGCCAGCTGTTCAAGCGCACCGGCGATCTCTCCGACCAGGCCGGAACGGTCATCGAGACGCTCGACCCGTCGCCGCTGCCGGCCGCACCCGACGATCTGGTGCCGCTCGAGGTGCCGGCGGGCACCCTCGTCGTGCTCGACGGCCGGCTCCCCCACTGGAGCGACGCGAACCGGTCACCTCGGAGCCGCCACGCCTACACGGTGCATTGCATCTCCGCCGGCGCCGAGTACCCGTCGTGGAACTGGTTGCAGCGACCGGCCGACCTGCCGCTGCGACGACTCGATACGGTGGCCGCATGACCCGAACCGCGGCACCGAGCACCCGAGCGAACCGATGATCGAGCAACTCATCCGTCGCGCCCCGAAGGTCCTGCTGCACGACCACCTCGATGGCGGGCTCCGACCGGCGACCGTGATCGAGCTCGCCCGCGAGTACGACTACGACGCCCTGCCGACCACCGACGTCGACGAGCTCGCCAAGTGGTTCAACCGTGGCGCCAAGCGCAACGACCTCGTGCTGTACCTCGAGACGTTCGCGCACACGGTCGGTGTGATGCAGCACCGCGACGCCATCGAGCGGGTCGCCTTCGAGTGCGCCCAGGACCTCGCTGCGGACGGCGTCGTGTACGCCGAGGTCCGGATGGCGCCCGAGCTGTGCACCACACGCGGGCTCACCCTGCAGGAGGCGCTCGACGCGATCCTCGACGGGTTCGAGCGCGGCAGCGCCGGCACCGACCTCACGATCTACACGATCTGCTCCGCGATGCGCACCGCCGCCCACGGGCTCGAGATCGCCGAGCTGGCCGTTCGCAACCGCGACCGGGGCGTGGTGGGGTTCGACATCGCCGGCGCCGAGGCCGGGCACCCGCCGTCGCGACACCTCGACGCTTTCCAGTACGTGATGCGCGAGAACTTCCACGCGACGATCCACGCCGGCGAAGCGTTCGGTCTGCCGTCGATCTGGGAGGCGATCGCGTACTGCGGCGCCGAGCGACTCGGCCACGGCGTCCGGATCGTCGACGACATCACCGGAGCGCCAGGTGACGAGCAGCTCGGACGGTTGGCGTCGTTCGTGCGCGATCGGCGCATCTGCCTCGAGCTGTGCCCGACGTCGAACGTCAACACCGGTGTGTGCGCGTCGATCGCCGACCACCCCATCGGCATGCTGCGACGGCTGCGGTTCCGCGTCACGGTCAACACCGACAACCGGCTGATGAGCAACACCTCCATGACCCAGGAGATGAACCAGCTGCACCACGCGTTCGGGTGGGGGCTTGCCGACTTCGAGTGGCTCACGATCAACGCGATGAAGTCGGCGTTCGCGCCATTCCCCGAACGACTGCGGATCATCAACGGACTGATCAAGCCGCGCTACGCGCTGCTCAACGCCGAATCGTCGTTGGGCACCATCTGACCGATGCCCGCCGCACATCCCCCGTTCGTGTCGCGCTCAC
>JBFHJC010000047.1:0-18240 GCA_041596155.1 Ilumatobacter sp.
GCGAGGTGTACGTCGGCATCGAGTCGCCCCGCGGCGAGATCGGGTGCTACATCGTCTCCGACGGCAGCGCCACCCCATACCGGATGCACATGCGGGCCCCGAGCTTCGCCAACATCCAGTGCCTCCCGCACATGATGCGCGGTGGCCTCGTCGCCGACGCCGTCGCCGTGATCTCCAGCGTCGACCCCGTCCTCGGAGACGTCGACCGATGATGATGGTCGGCACTGGCCTCCGCTCCGCTTCGGCTGCTGCCTCCGTGCGGCTCGTCGCTGGCGCTTCCCCCGCCGCCTTGCCTCATGTCGGAGTCCGGCGATGAGCAGGTTGAACGACCCGAACGTGGCGCTCGCTCGCGAGATCATCGCTCGGTATCCGAAGAAGAAGTCGGCGTTGATCCCGCTCGTGCACCTCTCGCAGCAACAGAACGGGTACGTGACCGAAGAAGCGATGCGCCACATCGCAGAGCTGATCGACGTCACGCCGGCAGAGGTGTACGGCACGGCGTCGTTCTACGAGATGTTCCGGTTCGAGCCGACCGGCAAGTACCTCATCAACATCTGCGGCACGATGTCGTGCGCACTGATGGGTGCCGGTGAGCTGATGCACCACGCCGAGCGGACGCTCCACATCAAGGCCGGCAGCACGACCCACGACGGGCTGATCACCCTGCAGCACGCCGAGTGCCAGGCGGCGTGCACCGAGGCACCGACGCTCCAGGTCAACTACCGCCACCGCTTCCGCGTGACGCCCGAGGACTTCGACCAGCTCGTCGACGATCTCCAGGCCGGTCGTCTCGACGGCGAGATCCCGCCCCACGGTACCCTCGGGCGCAACCGCCAGCACATCCCCACCGACCGAGCGGTCGGCGCCGTCCCGCCCGACGAGGTCGACGGCGCCCCCGCCTGGGTCACGATCACGGAGGCGGATGCGTGATGGACGTGGTGACAGTTGCGCAGGGCGAGCGCGTGCACCCTGGCACCTTGACCGACGAGGGTTGGAGCGCGCCGTGAGTGTCACCACCTCCGGCGCGGGGGGCACCTACCCGTGGGCGGCGGGGTACTACGACGACGGCGATCGGCCCCAGATCGTCACGTCGCGGTTCAAGTACGAGGATTCGTACACGCTCGAGCGGTACCACGCCACCGGCGGGTACGACGGGCTCCGCCGGGCACTCGACATGTCGCCGGCCGACGTCCACGACGAGGTTCGCAAGTCGACGCTGCTCGGCCGCGGCGGCGCCGGGTTCCCCGCCGGCGTCAAGTGGGGCTTCACCCCCGAAGGCGTCTGGCCGCGATACCTCGTCGTCAACGGCGACGAGTCCGAGCCGGGAACGTACAAGGACCGCCTCCTCATGGAGCGCGATCCGCACCAGCTCATCGAGGGCTGCCTCATCGCCTGCTACGCCGCCGGGCTGAGCCAGTGCTTCCTGTACGTGCGCGGGGAGATGGCGCTCGCCCAAGAACGGATCGCCACCGCGCTCGACGAGGCGTACGGCGCGGGCTACATCGGCAAGAGGATCCTCGACACCGACTTCTCGGTCGACATCGTCCTGCACTGGGGCGCCGGCGCCTACGTCGTCGGCGAGGAGACCGCCCTCATCGAGTCGCTCGAGGGCGAGCGCGGCATGCCGCGGCTCAAGCCGCCGTACTTCCCGGCCGCGATCGGCCTGTACGGGAAGCCGACCATCGTCAACAATGTCGAGACGCTGGCCAACCTGCCGTTCATCGCCAAGAACGGCTCGGCGGCGTACACCGCGATCGGCACCGAGACGTCGCCGGGCACCCGGATGATCGCGGTGTCGGGCCATGTGCGGCGACCCGGCGTGTTCGAGATCGTCAACGGGTCGACGACGTTCCGCGACCTGCTCTACGGCGAGCACTTCAGCCAGGGAATCCGCGACGGCAACGCGTTGAAGGCGTTCGTTCCCGGCGGCGGATCCGCTCCGTGGTTCTTGCCCGACCAGCTCGACGTCCCGTTCGAGGGCCGCGACGCCAGCGCCGCCGGATCGATGCTCGGATCGGGCGCCGTGATGGTGATGGACGAGACGACCGACATCCCGGCCGCTGCGCTGAGCCTCGTGCGCTTCTACGCCCACGAGTCGTGCGGCAAGTGCGTCCCCTGCCGCGAGGGCGGCACCTGGCTGTACCGCATCGTCGATCGCATCGTCGCCGGCAACGGCACCGATGCCGACCTCGCCACGATCCTGGCGGTCGGCGAGACGATCTGCCCGGGCGACATGCCCCACGCCGCGAGCGAGCGGCTCGGCCTCGAGGCGACTCCCTTCCCGTACAAGATGACGACCATCTGCTTCGTCGGCCCGTCCGCCTACGTGCCGATCCACTCCGCGCTGACGCTCTTCCCCGAGGAGTTCGAGTCCCGCGTCACGAAGCGCCCGGTCCGCACCACCATCCCGGTCGTCGCCGAGGCGCTCCCCGAACCGGTGGGGGGTGAGTGACGTTGAGTGACGAGACGCACCCGGAACCCGACACGCGCGACGCCGACGGAGCCAGGGCCGACGAGGCCCAGCCCGACGCCGAGATCCAGCCGACCGACGCCGCCGCCGACGCACCGGCGGTGACCGAAGACGACTCCCCGGTCGAAGAGGCCGCCGCGGTGGGCACGATCGGTGCCGAGGCCAGCGCCGAGGCGGGGACGGCGCGAGACGACAGCGAAGCGGACGTCGAGCCCGTCATCGACGGGGTGACGATCACGCTGAACGGGCGCGAGGTCCAAGCGCGCAAGGGCGAGCTCGTCATCGCCGCCGCAGAGCGTCACGACGAGTTCATCCCGCGCTTCTGCTATCACCCGCGCATGAGCTCGGTCGGCATGTGCCGGCAATGCATGGTCGAGATCGACACCGGACGCGGGCCGATGCTGCAGCCATCGTGCATGATCACGGTCGCGCCCGACATGGTCGTCGAGACGGCATCGCCGACCGCGTTGCGCGCCCAGGAGGGCATGCTCGAGCTGCTGCTCGCCAACCACCCGCTCGACTGCCCGGTCTGCGACAAGGGCGGCGAGTGCCCGCTGCAGGACCAGGCGTTCAGCCACGGGCCTGGCGAGAGCCGCTACGTCGAGGAGAAGCGGCACTACGAGAAGCCGATCCCGATCAGCGACCACGTCCTGCTCGACCGCGAGCGCTGCATCCTCTGCGACCGGTGCACGCGCTTCGCGGACGAGGTCGCCGGCGACAAGCTGATCCACTTCATCCACCGCGGCAACCTCACCCAGGTCAACACGTTCCCCGACGAGCCGTTCGCGTCGTACTTCTCCGGCAACACGGTGCAGATCTGCCCGGTCGGCGCGCTGACCGCCAAGCCGTACCGCTTCAAGGCCCGACCGTGGGATCTCGAGGAGGTCGAGTCGACGTGTACGACCTGCTCGGTCGGCTGCCGGGTGTCGGTGCACTCGAGTCGCGACCAGCTGTTGCGCGTCCAGGGCGTCGACACCGGCTCCGACGGCGACGGCCTCGGATCCGTCAACTGGGGCTGGCTGTGCGACCGAGGGCGGTTCGACTTCGAAGCGGTCGAGTCCGACCTGCGCGTGAGCGCGCCGCTCGTGCGCGGCGAGTCCGGCCTGTCGGAGACGTCGTGGAGTGCGGCGCTGGCAATCGCCGGTCAGATCATCGAGCAGGCCGCCACGATCGGGCTGCTGGGTGGGGCCCGCTCCACCAACGAGGGC
Source organism: Ilumatobacter sp. (assembly GCA_041596155.1). Taxonomy (GTDB): domain Bacteria; phylum Actinomycetota; class Acidimicrobiia; order Acidimicrobiales; family Ilumatobacteraceae; genus Ilumatobacter. The sequence continues at coordinate 3,679 of JBFHJC010000047.1, forward strand.
GCCTTCGCCTGGGGCAAGCTGGCCGACGCCCTCGGCATCGAGCACCGCGACGCCCAGTTCGGCGACGGCCTGCCGGCCGAGATCCTGGGCCTGCCACGCGCGACCATCGACGAGGCCACCGAGGCCGCGACCGTCGTGCTCGTCGGCCCCGACCTCAAAGAGGAGCTGCCCGTCCTGTACCTGCGGCTGCGACACGCCGCGGAGCAGGGCACCACCCGGCTCATCGAGTTCTCGCCCCGCGCCAGCGGGCTGACTCGCTACGCCTGGCGGAGCGTGCGGCACGCGCCCGGCACCGGCCCGGCCGAGATCGCCGCCACGCTGTCGGACCCGGCGGTCGCCGAGCAGCTGGGCTCGGGCGACGTCGTCGTCGTCGCCGGCCGCGGCAACCTGGCGACCTCGGAGGGCGCCGCCCTGGCTGCCGTGCGTGCGGTCCTCGACGCCGCACCCGACGCCAAGGTCCTGCCGGCGCTCCGGCGGGGGAACGTCGTGGGGGCGCTGCAGCTCGGCCTCGCTCCGGCCGACTGCGATCACGACGGCCTCGCCACGCTGCGGGCCGCGGCCGACGGCAAGCTCGACCTGCTCGTGCTCGTCGGCGCCGACCCGGTCAACGACTGCCCCGACGCCGACCTCGCGCGACGCGCGCTCGCCGGCGCCCGCCGGGTCATCGCCGTCGACGCGTTCCCCTCCGAGTCCACCAAGCACGCCGACCTCGTGCTGCCGGCCGCGATGTGGGGCGAGGTGTCGGGAACCACGACCAACCTCGAGGGCCGCGTGACGAAGCTGGCGCAGAAGGTCACCGCTCACGGCACGTCGCGCCCCGACTGGATGATCGCCGCCGAGCTCGCGCTCGCGCTCGGCCACGATCTCGGGTTCGGGTCGGCTGCGGAAGCGACCGATGCCATCGCCGCGGCGGTGCCCGGGTACGCCGGCGCCACCAACGACGCCCTCGATGCGGCTCCCGCGGGCGTGCTCGCGATCGTCGGCTTCGGCCCGCTGCCGGAGGCGGCGCCCGACGAGCAGGCGCTGCGCGGCTACGACTTCCGTCTCGTCGTCAGCCGCAAGCTGTACGACCGTGCCGTCCGCACGGCGATGTCACCGTCGCTCGCCGGGCTCGGCGTCGGCGCCGGCGCACACGTGCATCCGTCCGATCTGGCGCGGGTCGGCGCCCAGGCGGGCGACGAGGTGCGCCTGGTGTCCGCGAGCGGTTCGGTCGTGCTGCCGCTGGTGGCCGACGACACCGTGCAGCGCGGCACGGTCTGGGCCCCGTTCAACCAGACGGGCGCCGACGTGGCCGATCTCGTCGACGCCGGGGCCCGCGTGACCGACGTCCGTGTGGAGCGCCTGTCATGAGCGCTCCATTGCGTTCCCCGGCCACGCAGGCCGTCGTCGGCCGCTCGCTCGCTGGCGCTCGACTCGCTCGCACCGGAGCGCGGGAGCTGACACCGGAGGGTGAGTCGTGAGCGCGTTCCCGTCGCTCGTCGCGTCGATCCCGTTCGAGCCGGGCGACCCGATGCTCGACACCGACACGTGGTGGTCGCGCGTTCTGGCGATCGTCGCCGCGAAGGTGCTCGTGATCTTCGTGGTCGGCCTCGTCGGGACGATGTTCATGGTCTGGTTCGAGCGCAAGATCGTGTCGGGCATGCAGAACCGCATCGGCCCGAACAAGGCCGGACCCTTCGGCCTCCTCCAGACGCTCGCCGACGGTACGAAGCTGTTCTTCAAGGAGGACCTGCTCCCCGAGCAGGCCGACAAGTGGGTCTTCCGACTCGCCCCGTTCCTCGCGTTCGTGCCGGCGTTCCTGGTGTGGTCGGTGATCCCGCTGGGCGGCGACTTCAGCGACGGGCGCGACGGCACGGTCACATGGTGGGGCCAGGTCACGCGCGTGCAGCTCGTCGACCCGCCGGTCGGCATCCTGCTGGTGTTGGCGCTCAGCTCGATCGGCGTGTACGGCATCATGCTCGCCGGTTGGGCATCGGGTTCGAAGTACCCACTGCTCGGGTCGGTGCGCGCCTCGGCCCAGATGATCTCCTACGAGGCGGCGCTCGGGCTCTGCCTCGGTGCGGTCCTGCTCATGGCCGGCACCCTGTCGACGTCGGGCATCGTCGCCGCCCAGGACGGCATCGCCAACTGGCACCTCGTGTCGACCGGCGTGATCCCGTTCGGCGTCTTCCTGATCGCGATGACCGCCGAGCTCAATCGGCCGCCGTTCGACCTCGTCGAGGCCGAGCAGGAGCTGGTCGGCGGCTTCAACACCGAGTACTCCTCGATCCGGTTCGCGCTGTTCTTCCTCGCCGAGTTCATGAACGTGATCACGATGAGCGGCGTGATGGTCACCCTCTTCCTCGGTGGTCCGCAGCCGCTCCGCATCGGCGACTTCGACCTGTTCGGTTGGGCCGGCCCGCTCGGCGGCACGCTCTGGGTCACGCTCAAGGTGCTGGCGTTCCTGTACGCATACGTCTGGTTCCGTGCCACGCTGCCGCGGCTGCGCTACGACCAGCTCATGGACTTCGGTTGGAAGCTGCTCATCCCGGTCGCCCTCGGCTGGTTCCTCGTGCTCGCCGCGCTCCAATTGGCGCGTGACAAGTACGACGGCCTCGGCGCGGTGCTCTTGACCGGCATCGTCGGTGTCGCCGTGCTCGGTGCGGCGTACTTGTTGTTCAACGCCGCGCTCATCGTCGCCCGCCGCAACCGGGAGCGGGAAGGAGCTGCATTCTGATGGGCTATCTCGACGGGTTCGCGGTCACCATCCGCCAGCATCGCTTGTTCGGCGGCAAGCAGGTCACCACCGAGTACTCGGGTGGCCGTTACGCGAGGAAGCAGGGGAGATCGGGCGATCCCGACGTCGACGACGACCGCAAGATCCCCAAGCCCGAGCGCCTGCACGGCCGCCACGTCCTGAACCGCTACGAGGACGGGATGGAGAAGTGCATCGGCTGCGAGCTGTGCGCAGGCGTGTGCCCCGCCCAGTGCATCTACGTGCGCGGCGCGGACAACGATCCCGACAACCCGACGTCGCCGGGTGAGCGGTTCGGGTTCGTCTACGAGATCAACTACCTGCGGTGCATCCACTGTGACCTGTGCGTCGAGGCGTGTCCGACCGATGCGATCACCGAGACCAAGCTGTTCGAGTTCAGCTTCACGAACCGTCAGGACGCGATCTACACCAAGCGCGAGCTCCTCGTCGACGACGAGGGCAAGCCGCAGCGGCTCCCCTGGGAGGACTGGCGCGAGGGCGAGGACCAGCACACGTCGGGATGGATGCGCGCCACCTCGCCGTCGGGCGACGCAACGTTCCGTGGCGTCGTCGGCTGGAGCAACGAGCTCGGCCACGGCGAGCGCACCCCCGAACCCCCGCAGCAGGAGTCGGACGCGTGAGGCAGCTGTTCTGGCAGGCGACGAGGGAAGCGCCAGCGACGAGTCGCACGGAGGGAGCGGCCGAAGCGCAGCGGCGGCCAGTCCCGACCATTGAGGGACGTCAGTAGTGGAGTTGGTGGTCTTCGTCCTGGCATCGGCGATGGTGCTGGCGGGCGCGGTCGGCGTGATCGTCCGCTCGAACCCGGTACACGCCGCGCTGTCGCTCGTGCTGACCCTGTTCGGCATCGCGGTGCACTTCGTGGCGCTCGAAGCGCACTTCCTCGCGGCGGTGCAGGTGATCGTGTACGCCGGCGCGATCGTCGTGCTGTTCCTGTTCGTGATCATGCTGCTCGGCGTCGACAAGGCCGAGGACCTCTCGATCGAGCCGTTCCCGATCCAACGCCCGCTGGCCGGCGTCGTCGGGCTCGGCGTGGCCGGGCTCGTGATCGCCGCCGTGGTTCGGGCCCGTGACACGCTCCAGGAGGGCGCGGCGCTCGACGCCGGCGGCGACCGCAACATCCGGGCGCTGGCGCGCGACCTGTTCTCCGACCACGTGTTCGCGTTCGAGCTCACGTCGGTCCTGCTGATCGTCGCGGTCGTGGGCACCGTCCTGCTGACCCGCAAGGAGAAGCGCAAGGCGGGTGACGCGTGAACGCCGCGCTGCTCGCTGCCGTCGTCCCGACCACCACGTACTACTTGGTGTTGTCAGCGGTGCTGTTCGGGGTCGGGGCGGCCGGGCTGCTGGTGCGGCGCAACCCGCTGATCATGTTCATGTGCATCGAACTGATGCTCAATGCCGTCAACCTGAGCTTCGTCGCCTTCGCCGTGCGCTTCGGCGACATCAGTGGCCAGACCGCCGTGTTCTTCGTCCTGGTCGTGGCGGCGGCCGAGGTCGTGGTCGGCCTCGGCATCATCATCTCGATCCTGCGGCGCCGCCCCGGAGCGACCGCCGACGACCTCGCCGAGATGAAGGGCTGACGCGGTGCTCGACGTCGTCTGGTTGATCCCTGCGTTCCCGCTGCTGGGGTTCGTCCTGATCCTGCTCTTCGGGCGACGCCTCGGCGATCCGGGCGCCGGCTACCTCGCGTCCGCAATGGTGCTCGGCTCGTTCGTCGTGGCCGTCGGCGCCTACTTCGACCTGCTGTCGATGGACGAGCACGACCGGTCCCACGTCGAGACGCTGTTCTCGTGGGTGCCGGTGTCGTCACTCCAGATCGACATGGCGTTCCTCGCCGATCCGTTGTCGATCACGATGGCGCTGTTCGTCACCGGCGTGGGATTCCTCATCCACCTGTTCGCCGTCGGATACATGCACGGTGATCCGCAGTACTCGAAGTTCTTCCTCTACCTCAACCTCTTCGTGCTGGCGATGACGGTGCTCGTGCTCGGCGAGAACCTGCTCGTCACGTTCCTCGGGTGGGAAGGCGTCGGCACGTGCTCGTACTTCCTCATCGCGTTCTGGCACCGCTCCGACGCCAACGCCACCGCCGGCAAGAAGGCGTTCGTCACGAACCGCGTCGGCGACTGGGGTTTCATGCTCGCGATGTTCCTCGCCTTCGAGGCGGTCGGCACGGTCAGCTACTTCGGGCTCAACTCGGCCGCCGAGGACGGGGCACTCGCGCAGTCGACCACCACCGCGATCGCCCTGCTCCTGTTCGTCGGCGCGGTCGGCAAGTCGGCCCAGCTGCCGCTCTACCTCTGGCTGCCGGACGCGATGGCCGGCCCGACGCCGGTGTCGGCTCTCATCCATGCCGCGACGATGGTGACCGCCGGCGTGTTCCTGATGGTGCGCACGAACCCCGTCCTCGCGGCGGCCGCCGACTGGGCGCCCCAGCTGATCGCCTGGGTCGGGGCGATCACCGCGCTGTTCGCCGCGACCGTCGCCGTCGCCCAGCACGACATCAAGAAGGTCCTCGCCTACTCGACCGTGTCGCAGCTCGGCTACATGTTCCTCGCCGTCGGATCGGGCGCCTTCGTCGCCGCCATCTTCCACATGGTGACCCACGCCTTCTTCAAGGCGCTGCTGTTCCTCGGCTCGGGGTCGGTCATCCACGGCATGCACCACGAGCAGGACATGCGCAGGATGGGTGCCCTCGGCAAGCTGATGCCCGTCACGGCGGCGACGTTCATCGTCGGCTGGCTGGCGATCGCCGGTGTGCCGCCGTTCGCCGGCTTCTGGTCGAAGGACGAGATCCTGCTGTTCACGCTGGCCGAGCGCGGCCCGGTCCTGTACGCGATCGGTCTCGTCACCGCGTTGCTCACCGCGTACTACATGACCCGTCAGGTCATCCTGGTCTTCTTCGGTGAGGCGCGCTGGGAGAGCCACGCCAACGAGCACGAGGCTCCCGCGGGCGAGGAGGAGCACGCCAGCACGGCTCACGGCGAGTTCAAGCCGCATGAGTCACCGCCGATCATGCTGTTCCCGCTCGTCGCCCTTGCCGGGCTGGCGATCGTCGGGGGCGTCATCCAGCTGCCGTCGTTCGGGTTCATCCCGAAGGACTGGCGCCACAAGCTCGAGGACTGGCTGCATCCGATCGTCGCCGCCGGCGAAGCCGAGATCACCGAGTCGGGCGCCTACGACGCCAAGGAGCTGCTCGCGCTGCTCGCGATCGCCGCCGGCGTCGTCGGCATCGCCGCGGCGATGGCCGTGTATGCCAAGCGCGTCCGTGAGCCGATCGAGCCCGAGATCCTGACCGACGCGTGGAAGTACGACGAGGCGGTCAGCGCGTTCATGGGCGGTCCCGGCCGCAGGGCGTTCGACGCCGTGGCCTGGTTCGACGCCAAGATCGTCGACGGCGCCGTCAACGGTGTCGGTCGTCTGGTCAGCGCGACGTCGGGTCACCTCCGCAGGGCGCAGACCGGCAACGTCCGCAACTACGCCGGCATCGTGGGCATCGGCGTCGTCCTGCTCCTCGCCTGGTTCGTGCTCGGAAGGGGGTTGGCCTGATGCTCGGTGTCGAAGCTGCAGGCGGGTCGCTCGGCTTCCCGATCCTGTCGATGCTCGTGCTCGTCCCGGCGATCGGCGCGCTCGCGGTCGCCGTCCTGTCGCAGCGCCGGCCCGAATACATGAAGCTCGTCGCCACCGTCGCGTCCGTCGTCACCGGTGCCCTGACGATCTGGCTCGTCGCCGAGTTCGACGGCCACGGCGCCGGGTTCCAGTTCGTGTCGAAGCACACCTGGATCGAGCGGTGGGGCATCTCGTGGCACCTCGGCGTCGACGGCATCTCGTTGTTCCTGGTGCTGCTCACCGGCATCCTCTTCCCGCTGTCGATCGTGGGAATCGATCCCCACAGCGACGATCCGGCGCGCGACAAGCCGTACTTCGCGTGGATGCTGCTGCTCGAAGCCGGCGTGATGGGCTCGTTCATCAGCCTCGATCTGTTCCTCTTCTTCGTGTTCTTCGAGATCGTGCTCGTGCCGATGTACTTCCTGATCGGTGGCTGGGGCTACGAGGGCCGGGTCTACGCGGCGACGAAGTTCTTCCTGTACACGATGATCGGTTCGGCGTTCATGTTGGTCTCGATCATGGCGACGGTGTTCATCGCCAGCCGAAACGGCGTCGGTCGCGTCACGTTCGACCTGATCGAGATCGCCGAGCACGCCGAGTTCGCGGCGTCGACCGGGCGCTGGTTGTTCTTCGGCTTCGCGGTGGCGTTCGCGGTGAAGGTGCCGATCTTCCCGCTCCACACCTGGCTGCCCGACGCCCACACCCAGGCGCCGACCGCCGGCTCGGTCGTGCTGGCCGGCGTCATGCTGAAGCTCGGCACGTACGGCTTCCTCCGGTTCGGGCTCTACCTGTTCCCCGAGGCTGCCCGCTGGAGCCGATCGTTGTGGCTGACGCTCGCCGTCGTCGGCATCATCTACGGGGCCATCGCCGCCACGATGCAGAAGGACCTCAAGCGGTTGGTCGCGTTCTCGTCGGTCGCCCACCTCGGCTTCATCGTGCTCGGCACGTTCGCCTTCACGACCCAGGCGCTCACCGGCTCGGTCATGCAGATGGTCAACCATGGCGTGTCGACCGGCGCGCTGTTCCTCCTCGTCGGGATGATCTACGAGCGGCGCCACACTCGCGAGATCAGCGAGCTGCGGGGCTTGCAGACGGTCGCCCCGATCTTCGCCGCGGCGTTCACGATCGTGATGCTCAGCTCGATCGGCGTGCCCGGCCTGAACGGATTCGTCGGCGAGTACCTGATCCTGATCGGTGGCTTCCTCACCGCTCGCTGGTGGGTCGTGATCGCGGCGACCGGCGTGATCCTCGCTGCGCTGTACCTGCTGTGGGCCTACCAGCGCGTCTTCCACGGCGAGCCCGACGACGCCAACCGCTCGTTCGCGGAGCTGAAGCTGCGGGAGGCCCTCGTGCTGCTGCCGTTCATCGGTGTGATCGTGTTCACCGGCGTCTACCCGAAGCCGATGCTCGAACGCATCGAGCCGGCCGTCGCCGAGCTCGTCACCCACGTCGAGGACAAGACCGGCTACGTGTCGCCCGAACCCGCTGCCGTGGCAGTCGAGGATGGTGATCACTGATGTCGTTGCTCGCGCAGGACGGGTCGTTCAGCTCGCCGGGTGTCGAGTGGTTCCACCTCAGCCCCTTCATTGCGCTGCTCGGCGGCACGCTGTTCCTCCTGGTCGCCGGCGCGCTGACGCCGCCGTGGCCGCGCGGTCTCTATGCGTTCGTCACCGCCGTCACGGCCGGCACCGCCGGCGGGCTGGCGATGTTCCTCTGGGACGACGTCACCGACCAGGGTGTCGGCACCTTGATGGCCGGAGCGTTGGCGTTCGACACCTTCACCCAGTTCCTCACGATCACGATCTGCGCCGCCACCCTGCTCGTGGCCATGCTGACCGACGATGAGCTCCGACTGGCCGGCAAGGACGGACCGGAGGTGTACGCGCTGCTCCTCGTCGCCGCCACCGGCGGCGTCGTGATGGCGGCGGCCAACGACCTGATCCTGTTGTTCCTCGGGCTCGAGACGCTGTCGTTGGCGCTGTACGTGCTGGCCGCCACCGATCGGGAACGCCCCGAGAGCCGCGAGTCGGGCATGAAGTACTTCGTGCTGGGCGGCTTCGCGTCGGCGTTCTTCCTGTATGGCATCGCGCTCGTGTACGGCGGCTCGCGGTCGACGAACATCGGCGAGATCGTCCGCTCGTTCCAGACGTCGATCCGGTTCGAGGGCAGCGATCCGCTGGTGCTCGCCGGCATCGCCATGTTGCTCGTCGGCCTCGGCTTCAAGGTCGCGGCCGTCCCGTTCCACGTCTGGACGCCCGACGTGTACCAGGGCGCCCCCACCAACATCACGGCCTTCATGGCGTCGGTCGGCAAGGCGGCGGCCTTCGCCGCCATGGTGCGGGTGCTCGTGGTCGCGCTGCCGTTCCACCGCGACGACTGGCGGCCTGCGATCTGGGTGCTCGCCGTGCTGTCGCTCGTGATCGGCTCGGCGCTGGCCATCGTGCAGTCCGACGTCAAGCGGATGCTCGCCTACTCGTCGATCAGCCATGCCGGCTTCATCCTCGTCGGCGTCGAGGCGGCCGGACACCGCGCCGGCGAGGTCGGCGGTGATCTCGGCGACGGCATGCCGAGCGTCGCGACCTATCTCTTGCTCTACTCGGTGCTGACGATCGGCTCGTTCGCCGTCGTGTCGATCGTCGGCCGCAACGCGGGTGGCGACACCTCGGTCGACGCGTTCCGCGGGCTGGCTCAGCGGCGGCCGGCACTGGCGCTCGGGCTCACCGTGTTCCTGCTCGCCCAGGCCGGCGTGCCGCTCACGTCCGGGTTCGTCGCCAAGTGGGGCGTGATCCAGGCCGCCGTCGAGGAGCGCAGTTACGCGATCGCGATCATCGCCATGGTCGCCGCCGTGATCGCTGCGTTCTTGTACCTGCGGATCATGGTGAGCACGTGGCTCGAGTCGGGCGACACGGACACGTCCCGCGAGCGGGTGCCGCTGTCGACCGGGCTCGCCGTGTTCGCGTCGGCGGCGTTCACCCTGTTCGTCGGGATCTGGCCCGGATGGCTTCTCGACGCCGCCGACACCGTCACGCAGTACGCGCGCTGAGACGCCGAGCAGGCCGTCAGCCGGGCTCGATGCCCCGGGCGCGGATCGCCCAGTTGAACACCTTCCACCCCTGATCGGGCGACGCGATCGAGCGTGCGCTGATCTCGGCCTCCCGGTCGCTGATCGGCGCCGGGCGGGGCGCCTTGCAGTGGACCTCGGCCACCCGCTCCGCCATCAGGTACCAGCCCATCGCCTCGTCGACGTTCGACGCGACGGTGAGGAGGCCGTGGTTGCGGAGGAAGCACACACGAGCGTCGCCGAGCGCGGCAGCGATGCGCTTGCCGCCGTCGAGCCCCTGCACGTCGACCTCGCCGTCGTCGAACAGCGCCTGGCGACGATGGAACGCCACTGCTTCCTGGCAGATCATCGAGAACGTCTCGGCGCACGCCGACCACGGCGTGCCGTAGGGCGTGTGGGTGTGCACCGCACAGGCGACGTCCGGCCGAGCCTCGTGGATCGGCCAGTGGATGTAGTAGGCGGTCATGTTGACGTCGCCATGACCGTCGACGACCGAGCCGTCCGGTCCGACCAGCACGAGGTCGTCCACCGTCGCCCGGCCGAACGGCACGCCGTACCGCAGCAGCCAGAAGCAGTCGGTGCGCTCGGGGTCGCGGGCCGAGATGTGCCCGTCGCCCTGTTCGCCCCAGTGCAGCGCCCCGAACAGCCGGTAGGCGAGGGTCAGGCGGAGCTTGCGGTGGGCTCGCAGTTCGGCCGGGTCGTGCAGCTCTGGTTCGCTGCTCGACGGGGTGAGTTCGTCGTGCACGCGCCCATCGTATGCCGGGGGTTCACCACGCTTCGATCCGCCGGGAGGTGCCGTGTCGCTCGGGCGGTCCCGGCCTGACGCGCCGCGCCCCGTCGTCATGCTCGGGGCATGAGTTGCGCGACATGTCCGATCTCTCGGTTCCGGTGCTCGGTCGGAACCCCGGGGGGCGGCCATCGGGACGGCTGCTCACCGCCGAGCTCGCCGCAGCGGCCGGGGCGATGTCGGTCGGCGACCTCGTCGAGGCGCACCGTCGGCCCGATGCCCGTGCCGTCAGCCGGTGGCGGCGAGGACGGACGCGCGGCGCTCGCTCAGGCGTTTGGCGACGCGTTCGCTCTTGGCGAGGCGCTCGAGCAGTCGGTCCCGCGCCCGCTCGCCGTCCGGGCCGAGGCCCTCGACGCGCTCGACGTCCCACTGCCGCAGCACGACGGGCACGAGGATCTGCTCGTGGTGGACCGTGAGGTCGTAGATGCCCGCGGCAGCGATCCGCTTGGCGTGCTCGGTGAACCCGGGGATGCCGAGGCCCGGCATGGCGAACGACGTGACCTGGTTCTCGATTGCCTGCATCATGCCGTCGGGATCTCGCTCGATGGCCGCCGCGGCGAGGTCGCGGTAGAAGAGCTGGTGGAGGTTCTCGTCCGCGGCGACCCGCATCATCACGGAGTAGCCCGCGGGGTCGCCGATCAGGCGGCCGGTCGCTCGGTGCGCGATGCGGGTCGCGAGCTCTTGGAGCGACAAGTACACGAATCCGTCCTGCAGGGTGGGTGGGTCTGGCGTCACGCCTCCCGACACCTGTGCCATCCGGCAACGCTCGAGGTGGTGGGGGTCGATCGCCCGTGTCACCATCAGGTACGAGTAGATCGCCATCGAGTGGCGGCCCTCCTCGGCGGTCCACCGGCGGACCCAGGTGCCCCAGGCGCCGTCGGCGCCGAACATCTTCTCGACCGACCGGAAGTAGTAGGGGAGGTTGTCCTCGGTGAGCAGGTTGACGAGCAGCGACGATCGGACGGCGTCATCGATCGTGACTCCGGCGAGGTCGGCTTCGTCCTCCGTCCAGACCTCGCCCGGGATCGGGTCGCGCCCGCGGCCGTAGGGCACGTGCTCGTGCGGGAACCACTCCTTCGACGTGGCGAGGTGCCGTTCGAGCAGGCCCTCCACCGTCGTTTCGAGGTCGGCGAGAAGCGTCCGGGCGTCGAGCACGCGACCACCGTACCGCCCTACCGACCGGTAGGTAGCGAGAACGTCGCGATTTTTCTTGCAGCGCCGATCAGCCGGCCACCGACGAGACGGAGCGGCGCATCGGCCCGAACCCGTACAGCCCGACCAGGGCGACGGCGCCGACGGCCCCGGCGAGCACCGCGGCCGTCGTTCCGGCGACGGCGAGGATCCCCGACGTGACGAGCGGTCCGGCGGTCTGGCCGAGGCGGGCCGCCGCCGTCCAGGCCGCCATCACCGAACCGCGCTGGTCGTCAGGTGCCCGCCGCATCGCCTCGTCCTGCAGGGTGGGGATCATGCCGCCCTCGCCGAAGCCGTACACCAGGGCACCGACGAGGAGCGCCCACAACGCGGGCGCACTGCCGATGACGACGAAGGCCGCCGCCCACACGGTCGCCGAACCGATCAGCAGCGCGCGGACGCCGAACCGACCGCGAAGGCGGCGGAGGTTGAACGCCACGAGCGCCGCGGAGATGGCGGGAACGCCGAAGACCATCCCGCGCCCGTCGGCACCGAGACCGAATTCACCGTCGAGGTGGGTCGGCAGCGCGGCGAGGAACACGCCGAAGATCACGGCGAACGTGACGGCCGACGCGATCACGCTCGACAGGACGACCCGGTCGGCGAGCGCCAGCCGCGCACCGCGCAACTGCTCGGCGAGCGTCACGTACCGGTCAGGTCGGCCGGGCTCGAGGATCCGCCAGGCCGCGAGCGCGGTCACGATGCCGAACGCCTGGGGCGCGAGCGCCCACCGCCAGCCGGCGAGATGGGTGATCTGGCCCGACATGAGGGGGAGCAGCGCGAGCGCGACGGTCAGGACGCCGGAGTTCGCGCCGATCCAACGGGTGCGAGCGTCGCCTTCGAAGTGGTCGCTGAGGATCACGATCGCCAGGTTGACGAGCCCAGCCGCGCCGATCCCCAGCGCGAAGCGGGCGAGCAACATCGTCGTGAAGGTCGGCGCCGTCGACACGGCGATGCCGGCGAGCCCGAAGACGAACAGGCACGGCGAGAGCACGGCGCGTCGACCGAAGCGGTCCGCTGCGAGGCCGATCAGCGGCGCGACGACGATCCCCGGGAGCGCGGTGGCCGCCACGAGCAACCCAGCGGCGCTGTCGGGCCGGCCGAAGTGGTCGAGGATGTCGGGAATCGCCGGCGCGAGCAGGGAATTCCCCATGATGCTGGTGAGCGTCGATGCGAAGACGAGGGCGAGGACGCGCCGTTGCGAGCGGTCGACGTGACGCACGCCGGCACGCTACCGAGCCCCGTCTGGTGGGCGTCGCGAGACCCGCACCGATCGGCGCGCGAGGGTTTGGGAACCCCTTCACGATCGCTGGTAGCCTCGCTGCCCGATGTCGCTCTTCTTGCGCGATTACCTCACCGTCGTGTGGTTCGGACTCGCCGCGATCGTGCTCGCCGCGCTCTTGCTCGGCGTCGCCGCCGCGGTTCGTCCGTCGCGCCCGAGTCCCGAGAAGCTGATCGCGTACGAGTCGGGTGTCGACCCGGTCGGCATGGGTTGGTCGCAGAGCCAGATCCGGTACTACGTGTTCGCGCTGTTGTTCGTCATCTTCGACGTCGAGGCGGTGTTCATCTTCCCGTGGGCGACCTCGCTCGAGCGCTACGGCTGGTTCGGTCTGATCACGATGCTGATCTTCATCGTGCTGCTGCTCGACGGACTGGTGTACGCCTGGAAACGAGGGCTCCTCAGATGGGCCTAGTGGACCGCGGGCGGATGCCCGCCCCGCTCACCAAGCTGTTCAACATCGGCCGCTCGTACTCGATGTGGGTGTATCAGTGGGGTCTCGCCTGCTGCGCGATCGAGATGGGGGCGGCGTTCGGCTCGCCCCGCTACGACGTCATGCGGCTCGGTGTGATCCCGCTGCCGGCCAGCCCGCGGCAGGCCGACCTGGTCGTCGTGTCGGGCACCGTCACCGACAAGATGGCGCCGGCGGTGAAGCGGCTGTACGAGCAGATGCCCGAGCCGAAGTACGTCATCTCGATGGGGTCGTGTGCGAACTGCGGCGGCCCGTACTGGGACAGCTACTCGGTCACCAAGGGCGTCGACCAGATCATCCCCGTCGACGTCTACGTGCCAGGGTGCCCACCTCGCCCGGAGGCGTTGCTCGAGGGCATCGTGCTGCTCCAACAACGCATCAAGAACGAAGACATGGCGGCCAAGTGGCGGAACGAGCGCTACACCTCGCTCCAGGAGACCGCCGCGCGCGAGCGCGGCGAGCCGATCGTGGTCGGAGGTGGCGGCGTTGAGTGACACGACCGAGGCCGTCGACACCACCGAGCAGACGCCCGAGCTGCCCGGCGACGGACTGCGCGAGGGCATCGTCGAGCACCTGCGTGCCGATCTCGGGGAACACCTCCTCGAGACGCACCTCGTTCCGCAGGACGACCTGTGGGTGCGGGTGAGTCCCGAGGCCTGGGCCCTGACGGCCCAGGCGTTGCACGCCCAGGGCTTCGAGTACTTCTGCTTCCTGTCGGCGATCGACTGGATGCCCTCGCCGTACGGCAAGGGCGAGGACGACCCCTCCGCCGAGCCGGCCGCCGAGGAAGACGCTGCTGACGGCGAGCCCGCCATCCAGCAGGGCTACGCCGGCGGCGACTCGCGGTTCCAGGTGTTCGCCCGGGTCTACGACCTCGGCCGTCACGTCGGTGTGACGATCAAGGCCGACGTGCCCGACTCGATGTCGATGCCGACCTGGATGCCCACCTTCGCCGGTGCCAACTGGCACGAGCGCGAGACCCACGAGATGTTCGGCATCGGGTTCGACGGACATCCCGATCTCCGCAACCTCTACCTGCCCGGCGAGTTCGAGGGCTTCCCGCTGCGCAAGGACTTCCCGCTGCTCAGCCGGATGATCAAGCCGTGGCCCGGCATCGTCGACGTCGAGCCGATGCCCGGTGACGACGAGAGCGACGGCGAGGGCGGTGACGAGTCGTGACCCTCATGAACGAGCGCCAGCAGCTCAGCTACATCGCCGCGCAGGCCGCCGACGCGCGCCTCAACGTCGAGCTCGAGACCGAGGGCATGACGCTCAACATCGGCCCGCAGCACCCGGCCACGCACGGCACGCTGCGCATCGTCGCCCGTCTCGACGGCGAGCAGGTCGTCTGGGCCGAACCGGTTGCGGGGTACATGCACCGCGGCTACGAGAAGCTCACCGAGGTCCGCAC
>JBFHJC010000048.1:0-17781 GCA_041596155.1 Ilumatobacter sp.
CGCCTCGGTCACCTCGTCGCGAGCGCGGACGGCGGTCGGGTCATGAACGTGCTGCTCGACGAGATCGGGCTCGGTCGGGCGGTCGCCACGCTCGACGCGACCCGCCGCGGGATGAACCGGGCGGCCCAAGGCGATGACCTGGTCGCGTTGCGCCAGCTCGCACGGCTGCACGACGCCGCGGGAGCGGGCATCGACGGCTTCGAACGGTGGCTCCACGAGGGCCTCCGACGACGCCGCGACGACCGGGGTGCCGTGCTCGCGACCGTGCACCGCGTGAAGGGGCAGGAGTGGCCGTTCGTCGTCGTCCACCTCGCCGACGACGAGCAGTTCCCGCACCGGCTCGCCGACGACCCCGAGGAGGAACGGCGCCTGTTCCACGTCGCGATCACTCGGGCCTCCCGTCACGTCACCGTCGTCAGCGGCGAGCGCCCGAGCCCGTTCGTCGCCGAGCTGACCGCCGAGCCACCCGACCCGGCCGCCGCACCGCCGGTCGCAGCGCCACGACCGCTTCGCGAGCGCCCGGCGAGCGCGGCCGTCGACCGGCCGGAGCATCCGCTGCTCGACCGTTCGCGCGTGATGGCGGTCGCCGGCATCGTGCTGGTCGACCAGGGTCACGATTGGGTGATCACCGCGCTCGAGCCGGAGGCGGCGGTCGCCGAGCGCGACGGTGCCACCCGTCGGTTCCCCATCGGCGCCAAGGTCGAGACCGCCGGGCGCCAGCGCGGTCGGCTCGGCCCCCGACCGGGCGACGTCGACGAGGCGTCGGCCCGGTTGTTCGACCTGCTGCGGTCGTATCGCGATCGCGCCCGGGCCGGCAAGCCGGCATACACCGTGTTCGACGACAAGACCTTGGCGGCGATCGCCGACGCGCTCCCCGGCGACCTCGACGATCTCGCGCGCGTGCGGGGCGTCGGGCCGGCCAAGCTCGAGCAGTACGGCGACGACGTCCTCGAACTGGTGGTCGAGGCGGTCGATCCGTGACCATCCGGGTGCCGACCGATCCCGCCCGCGGCGCGCTACCGTGCGGCGGGTGCGCACCGACGTCCTGACCGCCGAGCGCCCGTTGCTGCGAGGCTGGCTGCACGCGCTCGCGCTCGTCGCGGCCCTACCGGCCGGCGTCCTGATGGTCGTCTTCGCAGCGGGTGCCCAGGCACGGACCGGCGCTGCGATCTACGTCGGCACGCTGATCCTCGCCTTCGCCGTCTCGGCGTCCTACCACCGGCTCGCCCAGTCGTACCGTGCCCGGCGCATCATGCAGCGTCTCGACCACTGCTCGATCTACCTGCTGATCACCGGCACCTACGCGCCGGTCTGCCTGGTCGCGCTGCCGTTGGCCTACGGCATCCCGCTGCTCGCCACGGTCGGAGTGCTCGGCTTCGTCGGCATGGCGACGAAGCTGAGCAGTCGCTTCCAGTGGCTCGGCTACGCGCTCTATCCGATCATGGGGTGGGCGGCGGTCGCGGTCGCGCCGGCCCTCGGTGAGCACCTCAGCGCGGTCGAGCTGGGACTGATCGTCGCCGGCGGCGTCGCCTACACGGTCGGGTTCCCGGTGCTGTTGCTGCGTTGGCCCGATCCGTGGCCGCGGTCGTTCGGCTACCACGAGGTGTGGCACGGGTTCACCGTGCTCGCCGCCGTGCTGCACTTCGGTGCCGTCGCGCTCATCGTGGCGTGACGCTCTTCGACGCCTACGTCGCCGTCGACTGGAGCGCCCGCAGCTCACCGGCCACCGGCGTCGACTCGGTCTGGATCGGTGTCGCCGCCGCCGAGGGGACGCCGGTGCTCGTCAATCCGTCGACCCGAGCCGTCGCCGACACCATTCTGCGATCGATCATTGCCGAGCACCGGCAGCGGCGGGTGCTCGTCGGGTTCGACGCCGCGCTGGGCTACCCGCGCGGCACGGCTGACGCGTTCGGGATCGAGGGTGATCCGCCGTGGCTCGCCGTGTGGCGCACGATCGCGTCGTCGTCGACCGATGACGCTCGGAACCGCAACAACCGCTTCGATGTCGCAGCCGACCTGAACCGGGCGGCGCGGGCGACGTGCGCCGCCGGCCCGTTCTGGGGCCACCCGCGCTCGTGGTCGGGTGAGCACCTCGCTTCCACGAAGCCCGCCGATGGCGTGCTCGCCGAGTACCGGAGCACCGAAGCGACGCTGCGCTCGGCCGGCCATCGCCCGTCTTCGGTGTGGCAATTGCTCGGTGCCGGCAGCGTCGGCGGCCAGACCCTGACCCTCCTGCCGATCCTGTGGCGGTGGTGGCACGACTTCGGCGGTCGGCTCGCGATCTGGCCGTTCACGACGGGTCTCGTGCCTCCGCGCGCCGCCGACGGCGATGTCGTGGTGGCCGAGGTCTGGCCGAGTCGGTTCACCGACCGGATGACTTCGGGCCGGGTCCGCGATGCCGAACAGGTCGCGGCGACGGCCCTGGCGCTCCGCAACGCCGATGCGGACGGGAAGCTGAGCGGGTGGTTCGAGCCGTCCGTGCCGGACGCGACCCGGGCGTGGGCAGCGCGCGAGGAGGGATGGATCCTCGGCCCGCCGTGAGGCGCCGGGCCCTCCGGCCCTGGGCGCTCGGTCAGCGGGACGGCACACGTCGTCGCAGGGAGGGTCGCCCGCCCCGTCATCGCCCGCATGCTCGCTGCCGAACCCCGCGTCGCTGCGTTCTACGGCGTCGAGCTCGACCGAGACGGCAGCGCCGATGCCGACGCCGTCGCGGCGCTGAGCGAGCGACTCGTCGTGATCGTGATCGAGATCTGACGTCGGCTCAGTCGACGAGCCAGGTGCCGTTGCTGCGCAGCAGCGTCTCGAGGTCGCCCGGGCCCTTGGTCTCGGAAGCCCGCGCCAGCTGGTTGGCGACGGCCGAGGTGTACTCCGGCCGATCGACGGCGCGGAACACGCCGAACGGGGTGGGCGAGTGGTCGTCGGTGTTGAGCCGGGCGAGCGCGAACGCGAGCGACGGGAACGGGTGGGCGACGTCGTGGACGAGGATGCGCTCGATCCCGACCTCGGCGACCTCGACGATGCGCAGGAACCCGTCGTCGGCCATCATCACGCCGCGCTGCCGCTCGGCGCCGAACAGGATCGGCTCGCCGTGCACCAGGTCGATCATCATCTCGTCGCGGACCGTGCGCTTCGTGACGTCATTGAACTGGCCGTCGTTGAACACGTTGCAGTTCTGGTAGATCTCGACGAACGACGCGCCGCGGTGCTCGTGCGCAGCGCGGAAGACGTCCATCATGTGCTTGCGATCGAGGTCGTGGGTGCGTGCGACGAAGCTGGCCTCGGCGCCGAGCGCGACGGCGAGCGGGTTGAACGGCGGGTCGATCGAGCCGAACGGCGTGGACTTGGTGACCTTGCCGAGCTCGGACGTGGGGGAGTACTGGCCCTTGGTGAGTCCGTAGATCCGGTTGTTGAAGAGGAGGATCTTGAGGTTCACGTTGCGCCGCAGCGCGTGGATGAGGTGGTTGCCACCGATCGACAGGCCGTCACCATCGCCGGTGATGACCCAGACGTCGAGGTCGGGGCGGGCCACGGCGAGCCCGGTGGCGATCGCCGGCGCACGGCCGTGGATCGAGTGCATGCCGTAGGTGTTCATGTAGTACGGGAACCGGCTCGAACAACCGATGCCGGAGATGAAGACCGTGCTCTCCGGGGTGATGCCGAGGTCGGGCATGAGCTGCTGGACCGCCTGCAGGATGCCGTAGTCGCCGCAGCCGGGGCACCAACGGACCTCCTGGTCGCTGGCCCAGTCCTTCTTGCTGGTGAGGGTGACGGCGGTGTCGCTCACGATGCGCGTGCCTCCTCGATCGCGGCTTCGATCTCTCGGGTTCGGAACGGGAGCCCGGCGACCTTGCTGACCGACGTGGCGTCGACGAGGTACTTGCCACGTACCAGGTTGCAGAGCTGTCCCTTGTTGAGCTCGGGCACGAGGACCTTGTCGAACCGGCGCAGCAGGTCGCCGAGGTCGTTCGGGAGCGGGTTGAGGTGCTCGAGGTGGATCCACGCCAGCTTGTGGCCGGCGCGGCGCTGGCGCTGGACGGCGGCATGGATGGCGGCCCAGGTGGACCCCCAGCCGAGGATGCACATGTCGGCATCCTCGTCGCCGATCACCTCGGTCGGCGCGTAGTCGTCCGCGATGCGATCGATCTTGGCCTGACGGAGATCGCCCATCAGCTGGTGGTTCTCGGGGGTGTAGTTGACGTTGCCCGTCTTGTCGGCCTTCTCGAGTCCGCCCACGCGGTGCATCAGCCCCGGCGTGCCGGGGATCGCCCACGGCCGGGCGAGGGTGTCGGCGTCGCGCAGGTAGGGCAGGTAGATCGGGTTGCCCTGGTCGTCGGTGCCGTTGAACTCGGTCTGGAACGGCACCGAGATGTCGGGCAGCGTGGAGACGTCCGGCAGGCGCCACGGCTCGCTGCCGTTGGCCAAGTAGCCGTCGGACAGCAGGATGACCGGGGTCCGGTACTTGAGCGCGATACGCACCGCCTCGATGGCGGCGTGGAAGCACTGCGCCGGGCTGTAGCTGGCGACGACCGGGATCGGGGCTTCGCCGTGCCGGCCGAACAGCGCGAGGTTGAGGTCGGCCGCCTCGGTCTTGGTGGGCAGGCCGGTCGACGGACCACCGCGCTGGATGTCGATGACGAGCAGCGGCAGCTCGATCGACATCGCCAGCGAGACCGTCTCGCTCTTGAGGGCGACGCCCGGACCGCTCGTGGCGGTGACACCGAGATGGCCGGCGAACGCCGCGCCGAGCGCCATGCCGACCGCAGCGATCTCGTCCTCCGCCTGCACCGTGCGGATGCCGAAGTGCTTGTGGCGCGACAGCTCGTGGAGGATGTCGGACGCGGGGGTGATCGGGTACGACCCGAGGGTGATGGGCAACTTGGCGAGCTGACCGGCGGCCACCAGGCCCCACGCCAGCGCGGTGTTGCCCGTGATCGAGGTGTACTCGCCCGGCGGGAGCTGGGCCGGCTTGACCTCGTAGCGGTGGCCGACCTGCTCGGTCGTCTCGCCGAACGCGAAGCCTGCTTTGAACGCTGCCGTGTTGGCGCCGGCGACCTGCTCGTTCTTGCCGAACTTCTGCTGGATCCAGTCGAGGGTCGGCTGGATCGGGCGGGTGTACATGAACGACACGAGGCCGAGGGCGAAGAAGTTCTTCGAGCGCTCGGCGTCGCGCGGCTTCACCCCCAGCGGCTCGCAGGCGTCCTTGGTGAGGCTCGTCATCGGCACCTTGATCACGCGGTACGGGTTGACCGTGCCGTCCTCGAGTGGATTGGTGTCGTACTCGGCCTTCTCGAGGCCGCGCTCGTCGAACGCGTCCTCGTTGATGATCAGCGTGCCGCCGATCTCGAGCCGTTCGAGGTCGGCCTTGAGGGCAGCCGGGTTCATCGCGACGAGCACGTTCGGCTCGTCGCCCGGCGTCGTGATGTCGTGGTCGGAGATGTGGACCTGGAAGCTCGACACGCCGTTGACCGTGCCGGCCGGGGCACGGATCTCGGCCGGGAAGTCGGGGAGGGTCGACAGGTCGTTGCCGAACGATGCGCTCACGGACGTGAAACGGTCACCGGTGAGCTGCATGCCGTCGCCGGAGTCGCCGGCGAACCGAACCACGAGTCGGTCGAGGACCGCCGAGTCGGCGGGCTCCCCGGACCGTTCGATCGTGTCCGTCATGATGGTGGTCCCCCTTGCCCGGCGCCATTGCCGGGTGGATTCGCTGCGTCACCTTCACCCTACTCAGAACCCTCGTTCAAATGGGTCACAGGCTCGGCCAATTCCGGCCGCTCAGCCCCCTTTCGCGTCCGACCAGCGAGCGACCGGGCGGACGTCGGCCACGAATCGCACGTCGGGTTGCGGCGACCACCTGAACGCCGCCTCCGCGAGCGCGTCCCGCACGGCATCGACGGCCGCAGCGGCGCGTGCTGCGGGGGCGTGGACGAGCAGCTCGTCGTGGAGGCAGAGCACGATTCGGGCGCCCATCGGAGCGATCCGGGCTCGCACGATGACGGCCCAGACTTTGAAGAGCTCGGCGGCTGCCCCCTGGATCGCAGCGTTGCGAGCGAAGCGTCCACGGGCCGCGGCGACGCGGCGCGCGCGGTCGATGTCGCCCTCGACGCGATCGTCGACCCACATCCGGACCCGGCGTCCGCCGAAGGTGTGGATGTCGGTGCCGGCGCGGCCGGCGTCCGCCAGCCGTTCCAGGAACCCCATGGCAGCCGGGTACTCGCGCTCGAGGCGCCGGAGGGCGTGGGCGGACTCGCCGGTCGTCGCGCCGTACATCGCGCCGAGCACGGCCACCTTGGCGATGTCGCGACCGACACCGAGACGCACGGCGACAGGGTGGTACATGTCGTCGTCGGCGGTCGCTGCGATCAGCGCCGGATCACCCGAGACCGCAGCGAGCACGCGCGGTTCGATCTGGCCGAGATCCGCGTGCACGAACACGTGGCCCGGTTCGGCGGCGACCGCCGGCCGCAGCTCACCCGGCAGGTTGTGGAGCCCGGCCGACGCGGTCATGCGCCCGGCGGCGCCGTCGCTGCTCGTCCACTCGCCGCGCAACCGGCCACCGTGCACGTGCTCGTCGAGCCACCGGTACCCGTAGGTCGTCGCGATGCGCTCACCCTTACGCCAGTGGAGGAGCGCGGCGACCACCGGGTGACGGTCGCGATGCTGCTCGAGGCGCCAGGCGCGGGTGTCGGGCACGTCCACGGCGACCCGACGCAGCATCGCCTTCACGTCGGCCGGATTGCGCAGGTCGACGGATGGCCCGGGTTCGAGGTGGCGCAGCACCTCGTCGTCGCGAGCCCGGCGTCGGGCGTCGGCGTCGGACTCGCTCGTGGGCCGCGGGCCGATCGCGGCCGCGATGATCTCCTCGGCCCGCACGACGTCGACCGGGAGTCCCTCGAACGAGAGCTCGGCACAGAGCAGCTCGGCCGCGGACTCGCCGTGAGCCGTCGAGATGGCCCGATCGCCGCCCCGCTCGTCGAGGGTCGACCACTGGATCCCTGCGGCCGACCGAGCAATCGCCGCCCACCGTGCCAGGCGCGACGAAGGTGCAGCCCATCCCCCGGCGATCCACTCGGGCCGGAGGTGGCCGTCGGGCCGGACCGGGTCGTCGGGGTCGCCGCCATCGTCGCCGGTCTGGTCGAGCAGGTCGAGTTGCCCCATCGTGGGCAGCGAGTCGGTCGGCAGGCCACGCAGCTCGGCCCACGACCGGGCGATCGACGTGCGGTACCGACCGGCGATCAACCGCTGCACGGTCAGCACATCCCAGCAGCGGACGACCGCGATGCCCCGCTCGGCCACGTGGTCGGCGGTCGAGCGGTCCCACCACACCCATCGCGGGCCGAGCCTGGCTTCGACGACGGCCAGGGTCGCGAGCGGGTCGTCGGTCGGGAAGGCTCGCTCGTTGCCCTCGACCGCCAAGCCGATGCCCCGCTCCGGATGGAGTGCCACGCCGACGCGGGTTCCGCGGGCGACGCCGAGCCCGGCGAGCCAATCGAGCGCGGCGTCCATGCGCGGCGAGTCTCGCACGCCTCGAACCGGCGGCCAGACTGATCGGATGCTGTTCGTCGAGCTGGCGCGGGCGTCGACGCGGGCGGCCGCTTCGGCGAAGCGCTCGGAGAAGATCGCCGTGTTCGCTGACGTGTTCGCGCGCCTCGCGCCCGATGAGGTCGAGCCCGCGGTCGCGTTCGCGGTCGGCACCACGCCGCACGGTCGGGTCGGCGTGGGGTGGGCGACGATGCGAGACGTCCGGCCGGCCCCGGCCGGCACCCCGAGTCTGACGATCGGAGACGTCGCGGCGGCGATCGACGAGCTGGCCGGTATCGCGGGCAGCGGCTCGGTGGCGCGGCGACGCGAGGTCGTGTACGCGGTGCTCTCCCGGTCGACCGAGGACGAACAGCGACTCCTGGTCGCCGTGATCGGGGGTGAGCTCCGCCAGGGCGCCCTCGAGGGCGTCGTCGCGGCCGCGGTCGCCAAAGCCGCAAGTGTGAAGGTGGGTGACGTGCAGCGCGGCGCCATGTTCGCCGGGTCCCTGCCATCGGCCGCTCGGGCGGTGTTGACCGGCGGCGCGGAGGCGCTCGCGTCGATCGCGCTCACTCCGGCGGTCCCCGTGCAGCCGATGCTGGCGTCGCCCTCTACCGACATCGTCGAGGCGATGAGCGCGGCGACGGCCGAGTCGGGGAGCGCGTCGGTCGAGTGGAAGCTCGACGGGGCTCGCATCCAGGCGCACCGCGCCGGAGGTGAGGTCCGGCTGTTCACTCGCAACCTGAACGAGGTGACCGACCGGCTGGTCGGTGTCGTCGAGGTGGTGCGTGCGTTGCCCGGCGCCGACCTCGTGCTCGACGGCGAGGTGCTCGGCGTCAGTGACGACGGCAGTCCGCGCCGGTTCCAGGACACGATGGGAGACTTCAGCGCCGATGCACCTGGCGAGGCGGGGGCGCGCGGCCGCGGGCTGCGCGCGTACTTCTTCGACGTCCTCCACGCCGGTCAGCCGCTGGTCGACGAGCCACTGTCCGTCCGGCGTGAGGCGCTCGAAGCGCTCGTCCCGGCGGCGAGTCGCCTGCCCTCCATCGTCACCGCCGACGCCGACGAAGCGGACCGGTTCCTCTCGCAGGCGGTCGCCGCCGGGCACGAGGGCGTGATGGTGAAGGATCCCGCCTCGCGTTACGAAGCGGGGCGTCGGGGCGGATCGTGGCGCAAGGTGAAGCCGGTCCACACCCTCGACCTCGTCGTGATCGGCGTGGAATGGGGTCACGGACGCCGGCGCGGCTGGTTGTCGAACCTGCACCTCGGTGCTCGGAGCGGGGACGGCGGCTTCGTGATGGTCGGCAAGACGTTCAAGGGCCTCACCGACGAGCTGTTGCGCTGGCAGACCGACCGGTTCCGGCGGCTGCAGATCGGCGAGGGTCCCGACGAGGACGGACGTCACGTGGTCTTCGTGCAGCCCGAGCAGGTCGTCGAGATCGCGCTCGACGGCGTGCAGGTGTCGTCGCGGTATCCGGGCGGCGTGGCGCTCCGCTTCGCCCGGGTTCGCCGGTACCGCCACGACAAGCCGCCGACCCAGGCAGATACCATCGACGACGTTCGAGCCTTGTTGCGTTGACGCCGATGCGCTGAAAGGGGGTGCCGTGCCGACCGAGGGCGAAACTGCCGGAGCGGCGGAGCCGACGGCAGAACAGCCGGACCTCGGCCCGGAACCGACCACCCCGGTCGTGCCGAACGCGCCGGAGGTGGCCGCTCCGCGGCTCCCGTCGCCTTCGTCCGACGCCCGACCGGTCACTGAAGGCGCCTCGGCGCCCGACGCAGCGCCCGCCCCGTTCCAGACGGTGTCGCCGCTCGGGGCTCGCACCTCGTTCGAGAACCTCGACTACGACGAGCCCGAGCTGCTGGCGCTCCGTCGACCAGATCGCCTGGTCGTGGCCTCGCGGGTGCTGCTCGCGGCCTGGTCTGTCGCCGTGACGATCGCCACCACGGTCGCGCACCGAGCGTCACGACCCTTCGACGGCGACGAGGTGACCTGGGTGGGCCGAGCGGGCGTGCCGGTCGTGGTCGTCGCCGCCCTCGCCGGGTGGTGGTGGTCCGACCGTCGCACCCGCAACATCAAGCGTCTCGACGGCCGGCTGCCGAGCCGCCTCCGTTGCGCCACCGCGTGGATGTCCCCGCTCGTCTGGTCCGGACTGCTCGCGCTGCTGCTCGTCCGCGCCGACCCGACCGAGCCGTTCGACATCCGGCCGTCGATCATCGTGGTCGTCTTCGTCGCATCGCTCGCCCGGCCATACCTGCTCGTACGCAGGATCTTCACGTCGCTGACGCGGATCAACTCGGACGCGCTGATCGCCACCGCGGCCGTCATCGATCTGACGTCGATCGGACTGTTGTGGTGGCGCCTGACCGACTGGCCGAGCGTGATCACGGATGGCACCTCGTCCAATGCCCAGGTCCTCCAGGGTCTCGCGTTCGCCACGTCGATCGCTCTCATCGTCAACGTGTTCGTCTGGAGCGCGATCCTGCGCGCCGCGCGAGTCGCGGAAGACCACCGGCTCGGCGCCCTCCAGACCCGCCAGGAGCACCGCGTCCTCCGCTTGCGCGGCATCGATCCCACGGATCCGGCGGTGTGGTGGGCGCTCGTGCAGCGTCGCATCGCGCGCGAGCGAGCCGAGGAACGCAACGCCGCTGGGTCGGCCCGCGTGCGGGCCCCCGAACGACTGGCCGAGGACGTTCGTACGGCGAACGCATCGCTCTTCGCCCGGCTCGGCGAGCACGGTTCGGCCGAGCTCGTCGGACGACTCCGCGATCAGTTCGCGGAGGTGCTCCGCACCCCCGACGGAGCGGCGGAGGGCGAGCCGGCTGCGGACGACGGTGACGGCGACGCCCCGGCTAGCGATCTGAGTCGTCGCATCGGCACCGTGCGCGAGCGCCTCGGACTCCAGTCACGAGCAACCGGGTCCAGCGAAGCAGCGCTCCATCGCCTGATCGACCAAGCGAGTCTCACCGAGGTGTCCGCGGCGTTGAACGCGCGCGACGACGATGTGGACGAGCGCTTCGTGCCGCCTCGACTCGACGGCCTCGAAGCGGCGCGATACCTGATGCTCGGATCGTTCGTCGCCTGTGCTGCGCTCGCACTCTGGATGCTCAGCGGCGTGCTCGCCGCAGACACCGTCGGCGACGGCCTGCTCGCACCCGAAGCGGTGTCCGACGCCGACGTCGCGCGCCGGGCGCTCCTCACCGCGTTGACCGTCGCGTTGGCCGTGGTGCCGCTCTACGCGGCCGTGTTGTGGGCCTACGCGAGGAAGGCCGGCGCAGTCGGCAGCTCGCCGGCGATCATGCTCGGCGTGGCGGCGGTCAACGCGCTGCTCGCCGCCGGCGCGCAGATCGTCGACGGCGACGACCGCGGCCCGATCGGCGTGGCGCTGACGATCCCGGCGGCCGCGCTGTGCCTGTGGGTCGTCTCGCTCCTGGAGCCGTTGCATCGCTGGGCGGCGAAGCGCCCGCTCAAGTCGCTCGCATGGTCGGTGGGCCTGGCGGGCTTCCTGGTGCTCACCGTGATCGCCGGGCTCCAGCGCACGGTCGAGCCCTCCGACTCGCCGCTCGTGCTCGCGTTCGGTCTCACGTCGGCGGCGATCCTGTGGTGCATGATCGTCGTGGTCGCTGCGCTCGACACCGCCGAGTTCGAAGAGGCGATCCGGCTCGCCCCGGCTCTCGCGGTGCCGGCGTCGTCGCTCCGTCGCGGCCGCCGGCAGCAGCGATCCGCGTGAGCGCGTCGCGGTAGGGTCGCCCGTCGTCATGGCGATCCTCCGGTTCAGCTTCGGCACGATGGGTTCGGGCAAGAGCACGCTCGCGCTCCAGATCCACCACAACCTCTCCCAGCGCCATCTCCAGGGGCTGCTCCTCACGCGACTCGATCGTGAGGGGATGCAGGTGACCAGCCGTCTCGGCGTGGCCGCGCCGGCGATGCAGGTCGAGCCCGGCCTCGACCTCCACGACCTCGCAGTCCGTCACTGGCCGCTCCACTACCTCGTGTGCGACGAGGTGCAGTTCTACACGGTCGAGCAGTGCGATCAGCTGGCGCGCGTGGTCGACGACATGGAGGTCGACGTGTACGCGTTCGGGTTGATCACCGACTTCCGCGGCGAGTTGTTCGAGGGCACGAAGCGGATGCTCGAGATCGCGGACGAGCGCGTCGCGCTCCAGGTCGAGGCCAGGTGCTGGTGCGGCGCCCACGCCACGCACAACGCGCGCGTCGTCAACGACTTCGTCGTGTACGAGGGTGAGACGGTGGTGGTCGGGGACACCGGTGGTTCGGGGATGCAGAAGATGTTCGGCGACACGGTGCGCTACGAGCTCCTGTGCCGCCGCCACTACAACCTCGGGGAGCTGGGCGCCTGACGGAGCACGGTCCCCGAGGTCGTCACGACGGGTGACCTAACATCGGCGGTCGTGGGTGCGTACGGCGACGACGCCGCTCATCCGGCCGATCCGGATGGGCCGGGCGAGTCCGAGCCCTGCGAGCCGAGGGGGGACGATCTGCCCTACCTTCCGCCGGCGCAGCCGGCCCGACCACCAGCGCCCGTCGCCCCGAACCTGTCGTCCGGACCACCGGCGGCGACATCGTCACCGGCCCCGGCCGCCGGCGCCGACCAGCTCGCCTTCGAGCACGACGACGGCGACGCTGGCACCGACGCCCTGCCGGCGGATCGAGTCGCGACCCGCAACGTTCCGACCATCGCGCCCCGCGGCGACGCGGATGCGCCGGCCGCCACCTCGACGACCGCCGACCTCGACGTTCCGCCCCCGGCCCCCGGCGCGCCGTCCGCCGATCCGCGGGCGGTGCTCGGGCTGCCGACGAAGAAGCCGTCGAGCGAGCCGTTCGTGCCCCCGGAGCTCGTCTCGCTCGGCCCGTCGACCTCCGCACTGCTCGTTGGCCGAGGCCTGATGGCGGTGGCGGCACTGCTGGTCGGGCTCGCCGCACGCCGCGCGACCGGTGCGGGCGCCGCGGAACGCGGCGAGGCGTTCTGGCCGGTGGTCGGCTCGGCCGGGGTGTTCGTCGCGGTCGCCGTCGCCGGGCTGGCGTTCTGGTCGTTCGCGTTCGCCGACAACGGCCACCGGCTCGAGGCCCGCCGCGCACGGCCGACGGTCCACGCATGGCTGTGGGCGGCTCCGGTGGGCTGGGTCGTGTTCTCGGCCCTCACGTACCTGCGGATCGACGTCGATGGAGAGCTCGACCCGCTGCCCGGGGTCGCAGCGGTCGGTTTCGCGATCGCACTGTCCGTTCCGTACGCCCGTCTCCAAGGCCTCTTCAAGCAGCTCAGTCGGCGGCCACCGTTCGTGTGGATCGCCTACCTGATCGACCTGGTGGCCTTCGGGTTGGTGTGGTGGCGGCTCACCGACTGGCCCTCGCCCGTGGCCGGCGGGGACGCCGATCTCGTCCGGCGCACGGCGAACATCGCGTTCGCAGCCGCGGCCCTGCTGGCGGCGAACGGGCTCGTGTTCGCCTGGTTGGCGCAGCGGGCGAGCCAGAGCGTGTACGAGCGACTCGGCCGCCTCGAGGCGCGTCATCGCTCCGACGACGATGTCCGGCCGGCGTGGTTCCACTCCGGGATGCAGGTGATGGCCCGGCCGGCTCCGGTCGACACGCGGGCACTCGTGCCGCTCCGGCCGCTCGCCGTCGCGGTGGCAGGGCTCCACGTGCTGTGGGGCATCGCCATGGTCGCGTTCGCGGTCGCGCTGGCGCGACTCGCGTTCGACTACTCGGGTGAGGTGCCGGTCCTCGGCGAGGAGCTCGAGCTCGACGACCGCGATGCCGAGCGCGTCGGGCTCGCCGCCGGTGCTGTGGCGGTCACCTACGTGATCACGATCGTCGTCCACGCCGTGTGGGGCACGCTCACGGCGCTCAATGCCCGTCGCGTCACGGTGCACGCACCGAACCCGGCCTCGTTCGGCGTCCTGTTCGCGCCGATGCCGGTCCTCGTGATCGCCGGCCTGCTCGTGGGCGGCGACGTGGGCTACTACCTGGCGCTCGCCGGGCTCGCGTTCGCGTTCTTCGCGCTGTTCGTGCTGAACCGGATGCTGATGGCGCTGTCGGGCAGGCTCGGCGGCGCGCTGAGTGGCTTCGGTCAGTGGACCGCCCTGATCACGGCCGTCTATCTCGTCGGGGTCGCCGAGAACTTCCTGTTCTCACGGGCGGTCGGCCGCCTCGGGTTCTTCGCCGCGGCGACGCTGCTGCAGGGAGCGTTCATCATCATCGGCGGCGTCGTCGGTCATCGCGCGATGGCCGCGCTCGAAGCCACGATCCTGAACCACCGTCAGGCGCGGCGGGTCGGGCCGGGCTGAGGCCCGCTCAGCGTGGCGTCGCCTCGGCCTCGTTCAGGATCCGCACCATGGCGATCGACATCAGGATGCCGCCGAGCCGGCTGAAGAGCGCGTCGACGTCGCCGATGCTGTCCGGGCTGCGGAAGAAGATCGCCATGATGCCGATCGCCCCGGCCGCTGCGACGACGTAGCACAATCCGATCAGCGCCCGTGCCAGCTGCGCGAGCCAGATGACGCCGCGATCGACCACGGCGCCGCCGACCACGGAGCCGACCGCGACGGCCGCCGCGGCCGGGACGAGCACGACGAGGGTCTGGGGAAGTGCGGCGAACGACACGGTCTCGACGCGCTGACCCCACACGCCATCGTCGAAGCTCGCCTGCTTGATCGCGGCAGCCCGGCGCACCAACCCGGCGACGAGGCCGAGGTACGCGAGCAGGAACAGCCATCCCGCCGTCGTGCAGACCCTCGCCCAGCGCGCTCGCTGGTGGTCGGTCATGCCCGTCGGGGTGTCGTGTCACCGGTCACCATGCGCACGGGAGGCGCTTGATGCCGTTGATGAAGTTGCTCTGGAGGTAGTCGGGCTCGCCGGTCACCCGGAGGTCGGGGAGCCGCCGGCGGATCTCGTCGAACGCGACGGAGATCTCGCGGCGTGCGAGGTTGGCGCCGAGGCAGAAGTGGGGGCCTCCCGCGCCGAACCCCACCTGATTCGGGGTGACCGGTCGCGTCACGTCGAACTGCTCCGGGCGCTCGTAGACCCGCTCGTCGCGGTTGGCCGACTCGTAGAACATGACCACCTTGTCGCCTTCGTGCAGCTGCACGCCGGCCAGCTCCGTGTCGGTGGTGACGGTGCGGCGGAAGTGGATGACCGGCGACGACCAGCGCACGATCTCCTCGATGGCCGTCCGACTGTGCTCATCGAAGTCGGAGAACCAGCGGTCGCGCTGATCGGGATGATCGGTGAGCGCCTTGAGGCCGTGGCTGATCGCATTGCGGGTCGTCTCGTTGCCGGCGACGACGAGCAGGATGAAGAACGAACTGAACTCCTGCGTGGTGAGCCGGTCACCGTCGAGCTCAGCCTGCATCAGCGCCGTCGTGATGTCGTCGCGCGGGTTGGCGCGACGGTCGTCACCGAACGCCTGGGCGTACGCGTTCATCTCGAGCGCCGCGTTGAGCAGTGCCTCGTAGGTGCCTCCGAACTCGGGGTCACCGGCGCCGAGGATCGCGTTCGTCCAGTCGAACACCTGCTTGGTGTCGGCTTCGGGGATGCCCATCATCGAGCAGATGATCTCGAGCGGGAGCGGTGCCGCGAACGCCTCGACGAAGTCGGCGGTCCGTTCGGGGTGCTGCTCGATCATCCGGTTGACGAGGCGAGCGGCGACCTCCTTGACCTGCTGCTCGACGTCGGCGACGTGCTTGGGTGTGAACCCTTTCGACACGATCGACCGCAGTCGGAAGTGCTTCGGGTCGTCCATCGCGATCATCGAGCCGAAGAACTCGCTCAGCTCCTGGTTGAGGTCGCCGATGTTGACCCCGTTGCGGGCCGAGCTGAACAGGTCTGGGTGACGGCTGACGTGCCAGACGTCGGCATGACGGGTTGCGGCGAAATAGCCCGGCCCGGGCTGGATCGGCGAGTCCGCGAACGTCCGTTCCGGATAGAACGGCAGACCGGGCGCATCGCGCAGTTGCTGCCACGCTGCGGCGCGCTCCGCCCGATCACCGGTCCAGAACTCCCACTGTGAGATGTCGGGCAGGCCGTCGGGGGGCTCGACGCCCGGCGTGCTGACGATCGGCGGCTGGGTGATCGGGTCGGCCATGGACGCAGCGTAGGTCTCACCTAGCCTGTGGACCGTGCTGAGTCCCGACCAGATCGAGCGGGCCCTCGTGGTGACCGCCCACCCCGACGACGTCGACTTCGGTGCCGCCGGCACCGTGGCCAACCTGACCGATGCCGGCGCCCACGTGACGTACTGCCTGGTGACCGACGGCCAGGCGGGCGGGTACGACGACACGATTTCCCGGCGCGAGATGGCGCGCATCCGCCGTGACGAGCAGACGAAGGCCGCCGCCGAGGTCGGCGTCACCGACCTGGTCTTCCTCGGCCACATGGAC
Source organism: Ilumatobacter sp. (assembly GCA_041596155.1). Taxonomy (GTDB): domain Bacteria; phylum Actinomycetota; class Acidimicrobiia; order Acidimicrobiales; family Ilumatobacteraceae; genus Ilumatobacter. The sequence continues at coordinate 15,916 of JBFHJC010000048.1, forward strand.
GGAGAAGTCCAGTTCTCCATGGAGCTGCGTCACGAGATCTCGCGGGTCATCCGCCACGCTCGACCCCAGGTCGTCATCACCCAGTCACCGTCGATCAACGTCGGCTCGGTGTACGCCAGCCACGCCGACCATGTCGCGACCGGCCAGGCGACCTGGGCCGCCGTGTACCCCGACGCCCGCAACCCCTTCGCCTTCCCCGAGCTGCTCACGTCCGGCCTCGAGCCGTGGTCCGCGGACGAGATCTGGCTGATGGGCCGTCCCGACGCCAACGCCGCGGTCGACATCACCCACCAGGTCGAGCGCAAGATCCGGGCGCTGCGGTGCCACGTGAGCCAGCACCGTGACCCCGACGGGATGGAGGCGCGGGTGCGCGAGTGGTTCGCGCGCAACGCAGCGGACGCCGGGCTGGAAGCCGGGCGTCTCGCCGAGCGGTTCTTCGTCGCGGACGCGCGCTGAGCTCCGGTCCGTCAGGCGACGTCGCGATCGGGGGCGGGCGCCCTGTCCCAGTACTCGGCCCACTCCCACTCCGTGCCGTACTGGTCGAGCAGGTCGAGGAACGGGCGCGGCGGCAGCGCCTCGGGGCCGACGACCCCGACGGCCGACCACGCGCCGGTCGACATCAGCTCGATCGCGACCGCGGGCATGACCGCGGTCTGCCACACGACGGCCTGATGGCCGTACTCCTTCATCGACCAGGCGTTGTCGACGATGTGGTACACGTACACCTCGCGCGGCCGGCCGTCGCGGTCGAGTCCCTTGACCCAGGTGCCCGCGCACGTGCTGCCGTGCATCTTGTCGCCCAGCTCGGCCGGGTCGGGCAGCGTGGCGGCGACGACGTCGCGCGGCGACACCTCGACGCCGCCCACGAGGATCGGCTCCTTCCGTGCGAGGTGGAGCCGGTCGAGGGTCTTGAGCACCTCGATGAACTCCTCGCCGAGGCCGTACTTGAACGTGACCCGGTCGACGTCGATCCAGCGCGGGATCAAGATGACCTCCTCGTGCTCGACGTTGACGCACTGGAGCGGTCCGATCCCCTCGGGGAAGGTGAAGACCTCCGGCTCGCTGAACGGCTCGGTCGTGTACCACCCGCGCTCGCGTTCGTAGATCACCGGCGGATTGAGGCACTCCTCGATCGTGGTCCAGATCGAGAACGTGGGGGCGAAGTCGTAGCCCTCGACGACGAGATCAGCGCCGTCGCGCACGCCGATCTCCTGCACCGTCGCGAACATGTCGTCCGCGGCGTAGCGCGCCGCGACGTCGGAGAAGCCGGGTTCGACGCCCATGCCGACGAGCGCCATCATCCCGCGGTTCTTCCAGAGGGGGCTCTGTGCGAACTGGGCGTCGCCGAGCCGCCTACCGGTCTTGCGGTACGGATCGGTCGGGTGCGGCTCCGACATGTGCATGGCCATGTCGACGTAGTGGCAACCCGCCGCGAACGCCCCGTGGAAGATCGGTGGGTTGAACCGAGGGTCGCAGGCGTTGAGGATGACGTCGGCGCGACACTCGCGGGCGAGGGCGGCCACCGAGTCCTCGTCGGACGCGTCGACGGTGGCCGCGACGATGCGTCCGCCGTGGGCGTCGGTGGCGGTCTCGACCGCGCCCTCGGCCCGACCGATCTCGATGTCGGCCACGGTGATGTGGTCGTAGGCGTCGCGCTCCGAGGCGATGGCCACGAAGGCCGAGCCGACGCCACCCGATCCGACGACGAGGACACGCATGGTGCCGACGGTAGTCCGCGTCGCGTGATGGCATTCGCATACGCGATCGAGCATCGTCCCTGGTAACGTGCGTCCCGCATCGAGAGCGGCCCGGCGTGCCGGGCCCGGCAACCTGGGCAACGCCCCCAAGGTGCCTCCCTCGTCGCCG
>JBFHJC010000049.1:0-17666 GCA_041596155.1 Ilumatobacter sp.
CATTCGCGCCACCGACCTCGCCACGGAACGCCCCGGCGGCAGGCGCGACCCCCCGACGTCCGCTGCCGCCACCACGCCGCCAGCAGGGCCCGCCCCCCGATGTACAGCGGGACTGGCCGCCCAAACCGCCCACCCTCCCCCAACGCGCCCGGACCGACGCCGTGTCGGTGCTGCTGATCGATCGTCGCGACGGCACGGCGCGTTGGCGCGTCGCTTCCACCACCGACGCCGAGTGCACCACCGTCGACGTGTTCAGCTTCCGGCCCGACGGGAAGTTCGCGGCGCACGGTTGGCGCCACGAGCTGCTCGACGGCGCGCTGGTCCTCGGCGCCCACGACACCGCCGAGATCGTCGGCCCACCTCCGAACCAGCGCTACGTCGTCTCCATCTCGTGGACGGTCGCCTTCGCCGGCGGCGACTACCGCGAGCGACGCCTGCTCACCGTCGAGCCCACGAGCAACTGAACCCGGCCACCCCGGCCACGTCCACCCGCCGGGCCGGCGCGGACCTGCTCAGCTCAGAGGTCACGCACCTTCGCGGTCTCGTTGAAGGTTCGCAGCAGCGGCCCGAACCGCCCGACGTCGATGCGACACACACTCGCCTGCGAGAGGTGGCAGTGGAACATGATGTCGAGCGATGTGTTCATCGCCCAGGCGACGGCAGCCTTGATCGGTGACACGTGGCTCACCACCACGATGCTGCGCTCGCCGATCCGGTCGCCGAGCTCGTCACACGCCGAACGGACTCGTCGATCGAGGTCGGCGAAGCTCTCCCCGCCCTTGGTCGCATACATCTGGTTGGTCCGCCAGGCCTGCCACACCTCGGGCGGCACCTCGTCGGTCGGCACCCCCTCGAACTCGCCGTACGCGAGCTCCATCCACCGCTCGTCGGTCACGACCTTGCCACCGAAGTAGGCAGCGGTCTCGCGCGCCCTCGCCAACGGGCTCGCGATCACCTCGTCGACCGGTCCGACCATCTCGGCGATCGCCGACGCCTGGCGGTGCCCCACCTCGTCGAGCGGCGGGTCGAGGCGCCCCTGCATCAGTCCCTTCGCGTTGGCGTCGGTTCGGCCGTGACGAACGAGGAACAGCACGGGGTCAGTGAACCACAGTTCGAGTCACGAGGTCACCGAATGAGCGTCTCGATCACGAGGTCGCGATCAAACGACGGCGTGATCACGACGTCTCGAGAACCGCGTCTCGAGAACCGCGTCTCGAGAACCGCGTCTCGATCACGACGTCTCGATCACGACGTCTCGATCACCGTGCCGTGATCACGGGGGCTGCGAGGCGCGTGCGGCAATGGACGACGGCGTCGGGCTCACGACGCCGTGAGCGTCAGCTGGCCGGTGCGTCGGAACCACGACCGGCGGTCGGCAGACCGGAGATCTGCCCGCACGACGACCCACCAGCACAGCGCGACACCGGCCAGCTCGAGCGGCACGTTCCACCAGCCGCGAGCGGCGATCGGGTGGTCGGCGTCCCCAAACCCGAATCCGCCGAACGGCCACCAGAAGACGCGGGTGTTGGTCCAGGCACCGTCGAAGACCAGGTGGAGCAACGTTCCGACCGGCAGCCCGAGGAGCATCTTGCGGATCGGGCGCCGGCCGGGCGTCGCCAGCATCAACGCAACGAGCAGCGCCACGCTGAACGTCAGGCTGTGGAGCACCCATGCCCGCCCGGCGACGGCGTCGACCGCCCCCGGCAGCACCGATCCGACGACGAGGAGCCGGTAGTCGAACGTCGGGTCTCGGAACACGAACCAGACGGCCACCACCGCCGTCCCGACGAACCAGAACAGCACGGTCACACTCCGAGGTGTCCGGCGCCGGTGCAGGAACCCGCACGCGCCCCCGGGGACGAGCCGGAACCGATCCGGGCCATGAGGGGCGAACCCGCACCCGGACGGCCGGGCGCCGTCAGACGATCAGCAGGCGACCGCATTGTGGGCAGTCGGCGATGCCGTCCGACTTCCGGGCGGTGTCGCGCAACTCGTCGAGCTCGGCCGCCGACAAGTCGAGGTGGCAGCCCTCGCAACGAGATCCTGACAGCGTCGCCGCGGCCACGACGTTCTTCTTGCGGAGTCGGTCGTACTTGCGAAGCACGGCCTTGTCGACCTGGCTGCGCAGGCCACCGCGACGCTCGCCGATCCGTGCGAGCTCACCGTCGATGTCGGCTTCGGCGACCGACATCGCCGCGTCGGCAGCCAAGTACGTCTCGCGCAAGCCCTCCTCCTGGGCGAGCAGGCTTGCGAGCTCGTCCTCCAGCCGGGTCTGTTCCTCCATCGCGGTCAGCTCGGCGTCGTCGAGCTCGCTGCGCTCGCGGTCGAGCGTGGCGATCTCGCTCTGCAAGGCCTCCGCCTCGCGCGGCGCGATCACCGTCTTCAGCTGGCCCTGCAGCTTGGTCTTCTTCCGGTCGATCGAGGCCGAGCGTTGCTCGCACCGCTCGATCTCGGCGGCGAGCTCCTCCAACCGGCGTCGTACGACCGTGCGCGCCTCGTTCCAGCGGATCAGCTCGTTCTTCGCCGCCTGCACCTGCTCGCGCTCGGGAAGGTGCGATCGCCGGTGAGCGAGTTGATCGGCCATCGTGTCGGCGGCCTGCAGCTCGAGCAGCACCTGACTCATCGATCCGCCGACCCTGGATCAGCCGCAGGGCCGCACGACCCGCTCGAGCGGTGTCGACGGCAGCGGTGCGTTCGGGTCGAGGACATCGGGTGGGATGGTAGTGCCGCTCTCCACACGGTCGAAGATCGGCTGCGGCGGCGCCGTCGTGGGCGGGACCGTGGTCGTCGTCGGGCCGGGCACCGTCGTCGCCGGCGGCGTCGTGGTCGCGGGCGGCGCCGTGGTCGGCGGCGCAGTCGGCGGCGCAGTCGGCGGCGCGGTGGGCGGCGGCGGTGTCGGCGGCACGGTCGGCGTCGCCGGGCGGCGGAACCCCTCGACCGCCGGGTCGCCCGGCACCTCCTCGGGCACCGTTTCCGCCGGCACGTAGCCGACGATGTCGTACAGGCACTCGTTGCCCGGCAGATACAGCCGGGCCGGCCCGCGCGGCCCGGGCGGCGGCCGGTCCCAGTCGCGGAACTCGAACTGCTCGAGCCCGATGTCCTCCATGTAGGCGCCCCAGATCCGGGCGGGGAACGTTCCGCCCTGTACCCGCGACACGCCGGCCGCCTCGAACTCGGGGATCCCCCGCATCGGCGTGTAGCGGTCGGGGTCGCGGACCATCACCGCGGTCGACAGCTCGGGCGTCGCTCCGACGAAGAACGCCGTCCAGTTCGCCTGCTGGGTGCCGGTCTTGCCGAACGCCGGCCGCCGGCTCGCGAAGTCGGCGAGCTCCCGCCGCGCGGTGCCGCCGGTCAACACGCCCTTCATCACGTCGATCGCCCGGAGCGCGACGTCGCGGTCGAGCACCTGCGTGCCCGGATCGAAGTGGGTGTACACCCGCGTGCCGAACGCGTCGTCGATGTACTCGACGTAGTAGGGCTGCTGGTGGAGTCCCTCGTTGGCGATCGACTGGATGCCCGCCGCCATGTCGAGGGTGCTGAGCTCGTTGGCCCCCGTGGCGAACGCCGCGTACGGCTGGATCGGCTCGCGCTCGGTCGCCGGCTGGTCCCGGTAGAGGTACGGGCTCTCGGCCATCCGGTAGATCGTGTCGACCATCCGGTTGAGGCCGACGATCTGCGACAGGCGGGCGTACGCGCAGTTGATCGACCTCACCGTGTGGCGGCGGACCGTGTCGAGGCCACCGTCGACCGCGTTGGAGATCCGGAACGTCGGCTCGTCGGGGTTGCCGACGTTCGGAAGCTCGCACGGCGTGGTGCCGTCGACCTGATCCTCGGGCAGGGCGCCGGCCTGGAGCGCAGCCGCCAAGATGAACAGCTTGATGCTCGACCCGGTCTGGCTCGGCGCCAGCGCCAGGTTGACCTCGTTCTGGCCGGGGACGAAGCCGCTGCCGCCCACCATCGCCCGGATCGCCCCGGTTTCTGTGTCGAGCGACGTGATCGCGGCGTCGATGCCGGCGAAATTGGGGGGCAGCTCGTTGCGGGCGCTCTCGGCCCGAGCCTGGAGGAACGGGTCGAGCGTGGTGTGGATGCTGAGCCCGCCACGGTGCAGCGTGACATAGCGCTCCTCGTATGTGTCGCCGAGGATGTCGCTGCGGTTGAGCAGGTAGTCGCGCAGCGCCTCCGTGAAGTAGGTGCGCTCGGTGGCGCGCTCGGGCCGGCGGCGCACGCGCTCGGGCAGGACGAACGCCTCCTCCTCGGCGATGCGCTCCTCCTCGGTGAGCAACTCGTCGTCCACGAGCCGGTCGAGCACCTGCAGGAACCGGTTTCGGCTGCGCTCGGGGTTCGTGATCGGGTCGTAGCTCGACGGCGCCTGCACCATCCCGGCCAGGAACGCCGCCTCGATGAACGTGAGGTCCTGGACCGCCTTGCCGAAATACGTCTCGGCGGCGGCGCCGATCCCGTAGGAGTTCTGGCCGAAGAACACCGTGTTGAGGTACCGCTCGAGGATCTCCTCTTTCGACTTCTGCTTCTCGAGTCGCACGGCGTAGGTGATCTGCAGCATCTTGTAGCGGCCGTCGCGCTCGAAGCCGGCCATGTAGTCGTTCTTCACGACCTGCATCGTGATCGTCGACGCACCTTGGATCGGCCCCTCCGACGCGAAGTTCGACAGGGTCGCCCGGAACAGGCTGCGCACGTTGACGCCGTGGTGCACCCAGAACTCGTTGTCCTCGACGGCGAGGAAGGCCTCGACGACGTGGGACGGCACCTGGTCGAGCGTGATCGGCTGGCTGTTCTCGACCTCGTACACCGCGATCTCGCGACCGGTTCGGTCGTACACGTACGAACGCTGGGCGAGGTCGGCGAAGTCGGGCAGCTCGACGGGTTCCTCCTCGTGGGCGTTGGCGATCCGCCACACCCGGGGCGCGACCGCCACCACCGTCGCGGTCACGAGGAGCGCGCCGGCACCGATGACGAGTGCCATCCGGATCACCCACGAGAGACGGGTCACAGTGCGGCCGACACTACCGACGGCCCCCACCGGGTTGGTGGCAGTCGTGCGACGTCGCGTGCCCGTCGGTGCGGCCGCCGCCGAGTTCGACGACCTCGTCGGCTTCCCTGCTCGTTGTCTACCGTGGTCGCCGATGACGACGTCGCAGCGCCCCTTCCGGTTCGGCGTGCAGGCCAACGGCACCGGTGCCCGCACCGAGTGGGTCGAGCTCGCCCGCAAGATCGAGTCCCTCGGCTACTCGACGATGACGATGCCCGACCACTTCAGCGACCAGCTCGCCCCGGTGCCCGCGCTCCAGTGCGCGGCCGACGCGACCAGCACCCTGCGCCTCGGTGCGCTCGTCTACGACAACGACTACAAGCACCCGGTCGTCCTCGCCAAGGAGCTGGCCACGATGGACGTGCTGTCGGGTGGCCGGGTCGAGATCGGGCTCGGCGCCGGATGGATGGTGAGCGACTACGAGCAGTCGGGCATCCCGTACGACCCGCCGGGTGTCCGCGTGAGCCGGTTGATCGAGGGGTTGGCGGTGATCAAGGGGGCGCTCGGGCCGGAGAAGTTCTCGTTCTCGGGCGATCACTACACGATCACCGACTACGAGGGGCTCCCGAAGCCGGTCCAGAGCCCGCCGCCGGTGCTGATCGGCGGCGGCGGGCCCCGTGTGCTCCGCTTCGCAGCCCGCGAGGCCGACATCGTCGGCGTCAACGCCACGCTCACCTCGGGCGCCGTCGACCAGTCGACGTTCGAGTCGATGACGGCCGACGCGGTCGACGACAAGGTGCGCATCGTCCGTGAAGCGGCGGGTGCGGCGGGCCGACTCGACGCCGTCGAGATGAACATCCGCACGTTCATGGTGTTCATCACCGAGGACGTCGACCAGGCGCTGTCGACCCTGTCGGAGTTCACGGGTGCTCCCGCGGAGGTGATCGCCGAGTCCCCGTTCGCGCTCGTGGGGCCGACGAGCAAGATCGTCGCCGAACTCCAGGAGCGCCGCGAGCGGTGGGGGTTCAGCTACGTGATCGTCGGTCAGAACGACGTCGAACCCTTCGCGCCGGTCGTCGCCGCCCTCGCCGGCACCTGACCGCGGCGCCCCGCACCCGTTCACGTCCCTGCTTCATGTCGCGCTCACCCCGCCATGCGGTGGCCCAGCGCGACATGAACGGAGGGCGGGTCAGGTGATGCGGCGGCCCTTTTCGACCACGACGACCCCGCCGGGGCTGATCGTGAAGCGCTTGGCGTCCTCTTCGGGATCGAGGCCGATCCGCGCCCAGGGCGGGACGACCACGTTCTTGTCGATGATGCACCGCCGCAGGCGCGCCCCGGCACCGACGTGCACCCCGTCGAGCACGATCGAGTCGGTGACGTGGGCATCGTGGTCGATGAACACGCTCGGACTGATGATCGACCGCTCGACGTGGGAGCCGGACACGATCGACCCCTGGCACAGCAACGAACCGTCGACGAACGAGGGCTCCCCGCCGATGCCTCGGCTCACCTTGGCGGGCGGCAGTGGCTTGCGGTTCGTGAACACCGGCCAGTCGTCGTTGTAGAGGTTGAAGACGGGCACCGGCGTGATCAGGTCCATGTTCGCGTCGTAGTACGAGTCGAGCGTTCCGACGTCGCGCCAGTACCCGCGCTCGCGCTCGTCCTGCCCCGGCACGACGTTGGTCGAGAAGTCGTAGACGTGCGCCACGCCGTCGCGCGTCAGCGCCGGGATCACGTCGCCGCCCATGTCGGTGAGCGGCGAGTCCTCGTCGGGCGTGACGATGTCGATCAGCGTCTGGGTGTCGAACACGTAGTTGCCCATGCTCGCCAGGCAGCGCGTGTCGTCGCCCGGCATCGTCGGCGGCTCGGGCAACTTCTCGTGGAACGCGACGATCTTGCCGTCGACGTCGGACTCGATGACGCCGAACGCCGACGCCTCGTGGCGCGGCACCGGGATCGCAGCGACGGTCACCCCGGCTCCGCTGGCCACGTGGTGGTCGACCATCTGGCGCGGGTCCATCCGGTAGATGTGATCGGCGCCGAACACCGCGACCAGATCGGGCCGCTCGTCGGTGATCAGGTTGAGGTTCTGGTAGATCGCATCGGCCGAGCCCTGGAACCACTGCGGACCGCGCCGCATCTGCGCGGGCACCGGCGCGACATAGTTGCCCAACAGGTTCGAGAACTGCCACGTCTGGGCGATGTGGCGGTCGAGACTGTGGCTCTTGTACTGGGTGAGGACGACGATCCGAAGGAAGCGGGCGTTGGCGAAGTTCGACAGCGCGAAGTCGATGATGCGGTAGGTCCCGCCGAACGGGACCGCCGGCTTGGCGCGGTCGTTCGTGAGCGGGAGCAGTCGCTTGCCCTCGCCACCGGCGAGCACCATGACCAGGACCTTCGGATCAGCCATCGCCCCGCAGGGTAGCCAAGCCGCCGCCGGCCGTCGACGGGGACGGCCGCTCGCGCCGATCGCCGAACGACCCTCGACGGACCTGCCGCGGGCGTGGCCTACGTTGTGCACGATGGGACGCCCGCTCGCGCCGATCGCCGTCGTCGTCGCCGTCACCGCTGTGTCGGCGGCTGCGTCGTGTGGCGACGACGATCAGCCGCTGGCGGCCACGGACCCGAACCCGACCGACACGACGTCGTCAGGACACGCCACGGACGCGACCGGCGCCAGCGACGCGATCGGCGCGGCGACCATGACCCACCCCACCGTCCTCGCCACCGACGCCACCTTCGACGCAGCCGAGGGGACGTGGACGTTCGACGTCACGATCAGCTCGCCGTACGACACGCCCGAGCGGTACGCCGACGGTTGGCGGGTGATGGGCGTCGACGGCGCGGTGTACGGCGTCCACACCCTGCTGCACGACCACGCCACCGAACAGCCGTTCACCCGCCGCCAACGCGGCGTCGTGATCCCCGACGACGTCGATACGGTCGTCATCGAGGGCCGCGACCTCGTCAACGGGTTCGGCGGCCAGACCCTCACGATCGACCTGGAGCGCTGATGGCCGACGCGACAAACGACCAGAACAGCACCGGTAACCACGATGCCGGTGCCGACATCCGCCTGCTCGGGCGGCTGATCGGTGACGTCCTGCGGGAGCAGGCTGGCCAGTCGACGTTCGAGCTCGTCGAAGCCGTCCGGCGGATCGCCGTCGAGGGGCGGCGATCGGGCGAACAGCCGCTGACCGAGCTCGACGCGACGCTGACCGGTGCGGGCACCGACGAGCAGCTCCACGTCATCCGGGCGTTCGGATGGCTGTCGCTCCTCGCCAACACCGCCGAGGACCTCCACGTCGAGCGGCGCCGCCGCTACCACCGCGACACCGGATCGGGCGCCCAGGCGGGCAGCGTGGCGGCGGCTCTCGACAAGCTCCTCACCGGGGGCGTCGACCCCGACCGCATCGCTACGACGATCGCCGAACTCATGGTCTCCCCCGTGATCACCGCCCACCCGACGGAGGTCCGCCGCAAGACCGTGCTCGACCATGTCGACGCCGTGGCCGAGCTCCTGCAGGACCGCGCCCGGGCGCTCGACAGCCCGACCGAGCTCGCCGAGATCGACGAACAGCTCCGACTCGAGATCCTCGTCCTGTGGCAGACCGCGGAGGTCCGGTTGTCGAAGCTGCGGGTTCGCGACGAGATCAACGAGGCGCTGCGCTACTACCGGTCGAGCATCTTCGCGACGGTGCCGAGGCTGCAGCGAGACGTCGCGGACCTCGCCGCCGAGCGTCTCGGCGTCCCCGTGGCCGAGGTCCACAACCCGGGCATCGTGTCGATGGGTTCGTGGATCGGCGGTGACCGCGACGGCAACCCGTTCGTGACCGCCTCCGTGCTACAACTCGCCGTCGAATCGCAGGCCGAGGAGGCGTTCCGCCACCATCTTCACGCGCTGTTCGACCTGTCGCGCGACCTGTCGATGTCGGCGCGCCTGATCACTCCGACGCCCGACCTGATGGCGCTCGCCGAGAGCTCCCAGGACGACTCGCCGTTCCGCGCCGACGAGCCGTATCGACGGGCACTGCGCGGCCTGCACGCCCGCACCTGGGCGATGGCGGCCGCGGTCCTCGACGAGGTACCCGGCCCGCCGCCCCACGCCTCCCTCGAACCGTACGCGTCGATCGACGAGCTGATCGGCGATCTCGACAGCGTCCTGACGTCGCTGCGCTCGCATGGTGCCGGCGTCCTCGCGTCCGACCGGGTCGAGCCGGTGCGCCGCGGCGTCGAGACCTTCGGCACCCACCTCTGCGGACTCGACATGCGACAGAACTCCGCCGTCCACGAGGAGGTGGTCGCCGAGCTGCTGGCGACCGCCGGCGTCCACCCCGACTACCGGTCGCTCGACGAGGCCGCGCGACTCGACGTGCTCCGCGCCGAGCTCGCCAGTCCGCGTCCGCTGACGACGCCGTACGCCGCCTACTCGCCGCTCACGCAGGGCGAGCTCGACGTGCTGCGCGAGGCCGCGTCGGCCCACGCGCGCTTCGGGGCCCGCACGATCCCGCACTACGTCATCTCGATGGCCGAGACCGTCAGCGACGTGCTCGAGGTCGCCGTGCTGCTCGGCGAGGTCGGGCTGGTGCGCGTCGACGGCGACGGCGTGCGCTCGGCAGTCGACGTCGTTCCGCTGTTCGAGACGATCGCCGACCTGCGAGCCGCCGACTCGACCCTCGCCGACCTCTTCGCCGACCACAGCTACCGCCAGCTCCTCGCGAGCCGCGGCGATCGCCAAGAGGTGATGATCGGCTACTCCGACAGCAACAAGGACGGCGGCTACCTCGCATCGCAGTGGGAGTTGTACCGGGCCCAGCGGGGGCTCGTCGCCACCGCCGACCGCTGCGGCGTGCACCTGCGCCTCTTCCACGGTCGCGGCGGTACCGTCGGCCGCGGAGGCGGTCCGGCGTACCAAGCGATCCTCGCCCAACCGCCAGGCTCGGTGCGCGGCGAGCTGCGCATCACCGAGCAGGGCGAGATGGTGGCGGCGAAGTACGCCCAGCCGGCGTCGGCGCGACGCAACCTCGAGACGCTCGTCGCCGCCACCCTCGAGGCCAGCTGCATGGACGCCGAGCAACTCGGCGACGACGCGGCGCGCTTCACGGACGCGGCGACGCGGCTGGCAGCACTGGCGCACGCCTCCTACCGCGGGCTCATCGACGGCACCGGGGCCGGCGCGCCGGGACGATTCGTCGACTTCTTCCGGGCGATCACCCCGATCGCCGAGATCGCCACGTTGAACGTCGGCAGCCGACCGGCGTCACGCAAGAACTCCGACCGCATCGAGGATCTGCGCGCGATCCCGTGGGTGTTCGGCTGGAGCCAGTGCCGGCTCAACATCCCCGGTTGGTTCGGCGCCGGCTCGGCGTTCGACCAGTTCGCATCAGGCGCCGAGGAGCGGCGGCTGCTCGCGGACATGCACGCCTCCTGGCCGTTCTTCCAGGCGATGCTCAACAACATGGGGATGGTCCTCGCGAAGACCGACCTCGCGATCGGCCGCCACTACGCCGACCACCTCGTCACCGATCCCGAGCTGCGCGACCGGGTGTTCACGGTCATCAGCGACGAGTACGAGCGCACACGTCGATGGCACGCCGAGCTGACGGGCTCGGACGACCCGCTCGTCGACAACCCGGCGCTGGCGCGCAGCATCCGGAACCGGTTCCCCTACCTCGACCCGCTCCACGTGCTCCAGGTCGACCTCCTGCGCCGCCACCGCGCCGGCGAGCGAGACGAACTGGTCGAGCGCGGCATCCAGCTCACGCTCAACACGATCGCCACCGGGCTCCGCAACTCCGGCTGACCCGGGTCGGATCTCGCCGATCTCGGCGTTCCGTCTCGCCGCAGGGCTCGACGGTGGCGGTCGGGGTCAGGTTTCGAATCGGACGTCGATCGTTCCCTCGACGCCCGGCAGCGGCAGCGCCTCCGCTTCGGTGACGACGTCGTTGCGCTCGGGTCGGCTCAGCCGGCGCCACGGGGCGACCCGCACCGACCGTCCGGTGCGGCTCCAGGTTCCGGCGATCTCGCCGCCGACGAGCAGCGCGCCGGGCCACACCCGAGACGTCCACAGCAGCGGCCGGCGCCGGGTGTCCGGCACGAGCAGCTCACGGTCGGGCCCCCACAGCAGGTAGAAGGCGTCGCCGCTCGGCAGCAACCGCACGCCCGACGGCAGGCCCGCTCGTGACTCGAAGGACGGCATGTCGGACGCCAGGACGAAGCGCTCGCCGACAGGTGTGGAGACCGCGACCAGCTCGTTGGCAAGCGACTCGACGATACGTACGGCGCGGGGCGGCCGGATGCCGGCCCACTGCGCGAACGAGGCGGCGTCCCCGGGACCGAACACGTGGAAGTACCGGCGGGCGAGCTCTCGGCGGGCGTCGTCGACGCTGGTCGCCGGGGCAGGCGCCATCCAGATCTCGGGCTTGCCGGTTCCCTCCCACCGCAACATCACACGACCGGTCGTCGCCGCGTACCGCAGGGCGTTGGGATCGACACCGAGGGCGCGTCCGGCGTCGGAGTAGGTCATCCGCCCGTCGCCGAGCAGCGTCGCCAGCCGGTCGGCCGTGTCGTCCGCCCGCTTCGCTCCGGCCCCGTCCGGATGGCGGCCGACCGTGAACACGCCCCGGTCCGACTCGGACACCACGAACGCGCTGAAGCGGGGTCCCCACACCTGCGCGAGCGGCGGTCGTTCCCACGTCGTCGGCGTCGTGTCGCTGACGCGGGCGTGGATCGACAGCAGCGCGGCGCGGGGCATGCTGTCCTGCAGACCGGCCCAGGCCGCCCGTCGCAACGCCGAGGCAGCGAGGGGAGCTCGTTCGTCGAGCATCCCGACGGAACGGCGGAAGCCCACGATCTGCTCGCGCGACACGGTCGGACCGGCCGTCACGTCATCTCACGATCGCGGCATCACACGGACCGGTCAGGTGGTCGCGGTGCGGACCAACGGTGGCCGGACCGACTCGGCGGGCGTGCCAGGTACCCTGCGGCCGCATGGCGAAGCATCGCATCAGCATCACGTACTGCGTGCCTTGAGACTATTCGGGCCGCGCCGTGGGCGCGGCGAACGACCTGCTGCACGACTACCAGCACGTGATCGATGAGCTGACCCTCGTCACGGGCGCGAAGGGCGTGTTCGACGTCGTGGTCGACGGCGAGATGCTCTACTCCAAGCACCAGACCGGACGACACGCCGAGCCGGGCGAGGTACTGCGATTGTTCCGCGAGCGCCACACCGCCGGCGTGGCGCCCTACGAACGCTGAGAACTAGCTCAGACCACGCGGACGTTTGTCGCCTCCGGGCCCTTGCGGCCGGGAGCGATTTCGAACTCGACGGTCTGCCCGTCGTGCAGGGTGCGGCGACCCGTGCCTTCGATGTTGGAGAAGTGAACGAAGACGTCGTCGCCGTCATCACGGCTGATGAATCCGAAGCCCTTCTGATCGTTGAAGAACTTCACGGTGCCGATGGGCATTGCGGTACTGCTTTCTGTCTTGCCCGGCCATCCTCGTGATGACCGACCCGCCGAACGCTATCGACCGGACGGCCCGAAACGGCGGCACCCCCTCGACACGCTCCTCGGAACACTTTTCGCCACACGCGTCCGCGCACCCCTCTCCATGGCTGCAGCGCAGACGTCACTCGAGCCAGCGAGTGTGGGCGTCGACGATCTCGATCTCGGGGTGCGACCACAGGAACCGGTCGAGCGCGGCGACGGTGTCCTCGGCGATCCGCGCCTCGGACGCGACGACCGCGAACCCGAGCGTCGCCCTCTGCCAGGTGTCCTGGCCGCCCACTTCAGCGGCGGAGACACCGAAGCGGCGACGAGCGCCGTCGAGGATCGATCGGACGACCTGACGGCGGTCCTTCAGCGATTGCGACATCGGGATGCGCAGCTCGACCTCGAACGCGACGACGTGCACCCCGCGGAATGTACCGTCGCCGTCTCTCGGCCCGCACGACCGACGACCCGCCGCGCTGGACGCCCTGTTGCTGGTCGGCGCGGGTCGACGGCCGACCCCGCGCCGCGGTCGGCTGACCGGCCTCCGCGCGTCTGCGACGTGGCACGATCCCCCGACGGTTCCGGAGCGCTAAGTTCCGGCCATGGCCCGCCAGATCAAGCGCATCGCCCTCAGCACCGGCGGCGGCGACGCGCCGGGCCTGAACGCCGTGATCCGCGCCGCCACGCTGGCGGCGATCAACAACGGGTGGGAGGTCATCGGCATCCGCGACGGCTTCAACGGGATCATGTTCCCCGACGACTATCCGGACGGGAGCGGCGCGATCGACCTCACTCGCGAGCACGTGCGCGGCATCGTGCACATGGGTGGCACGATCCTCGGCACGACGAACCGCGGCAACCCGACTGCGTTCCCGGTGCAACAGGCCGACGGAACATGGACCGAGGTCGACCGCACGGACGAGCTGATCGGCCGGTTCGCCGAGCACGGCATCGACGCGCTGATCACGATCGGGGGCGACGGCTCGCTCACGATCGGGCACCACCTGTACGAGAACGGCCTTCGCGTGATCGGGGTCCCGAAGACGATCGACAACGATCTCGAGCGCACCACCTCGACGTTCGGGTTCCACACCGCGGTCGACTTCGCCGCACAGTGCATCGACCGACTGTTCTCGACGGCCACGTCGCACGGTCGCGTCATCGTCGTCGAGGTGATGGGTCGCTACGCCGGATGGATCGCGCTCCACTCGGGCGTGGCGTGCGGGGCTCACGCCGTGCTCATCCCCGAGGTGCCGTTCGACCTCGAGCACGTGGCGGCGACGATCCGTCAGCGCGAGGAGCGCGGTGCCAAGTTCTCGATCGTGGTGGTCGCCGAGGGCGCCTACCCGCAGGGCGGCGAGATGTCGTTCGCCGGCAGCAGCGTCGGGCAGGCAGATCGGCTCGGCGGCATCGGCCACAAGGTCGCCGACGGGCTGACCGAGCTGACGGGAAAGGAGGCACGGGTGGTGGTGCTCGGCCACTTGATCCGCGGCGGCAGCCCGACGGCCTACGACCGCCTGCTCGGGCTGCGCTTCGGCGCCGCCGCGGTACGAGCGCTGCACGAAGGCCACAACGGGATCATGGTGGCGCTCAACCCGCCCACGGTCGACTATGTGCCGCTCGCCTCCGTCACGAAGCGCCAGAAGCTCGTGCCGCTCGACTGCGACACGATGCTCACCGCCCGCGAAATCGGGGTCAACTTCGGCGACGCGCCCCCGCTCCCGTGATGAGATGTTCGCGGCTCGGGGCGCGTGGGTAGCGTCGCGGCGGCGTGTTCCCGATACGAGACATCAACCCGACGGCTCGGGCCACGTTCGTCACGTGGCTGATCATCGTCGCTGCGGCGGCGGTGTACTTCTTCGTGCAGCCCGGCGGTGACGAGGGCGCCGCGTTCATGTACGAGCAGGCGACGATCCCGTGCGAGATCCAACAGGCCGAACCGCTCACCTTGGGCGAGATCGAGACCGGCCGCTGCGGCGACGAGCGCGGTCCCCAATTCGCACCCGACAAGCAGGTGTTCCTCAGCCTGGCCGTCGCGATCTTCCTGCACGGCAGCCTGATGCACCTGCTCGGCAACCTGTGGATCCTCTTCATCTTCGGCAACAACGTCGAGGACGACCTCGGCTCGCTGTGGTTCGCCGTCTTCTACGTCCTGGGCGGCCTGGCGGCGTCGGTGGGGCACGTGATCATCTACCGCGGCGACACGACCCCCGTCGTCGGCGCGTCGGGCGCCATCGCCGGCGTGATGGGCGCGTACCTCGTGCTGCACCCGCGCGCCGGTGTGGTGTCGATCATCCCGCCGCTGTTCTTCCTGCCGTTCACCGTCCCGGCCGCGCTGTACCTGTTGATCTGGTTCGGGCTCCAGTTCCTGCTCGCCGAGCAGGACACCAACATCGCCTGGGAGGCCCACGTCGTCGGGTTCGCGTTCGGCGTCGCCGTCGCCCTGTGGTTGCGGATGTCGGGGTTCGTCGAGCGGCGGCGCCGGGCGGTGCGCCATCGCCTGGCGCGTACGTCGACACCGCGCACGTGACGGGCGGCTCGTTCGCCGCCGCCGCTGCGGCCCGATCGATCGGCCCTCGCTAGCGTCGCCCCGGAAGGGGGGCAACTCATGGAGATCACGAACGAGACCGTCGCGGTCGTCACCGGCGCCGGTAGCGGGATCGGACTCGCGCTCGCCGACCGCTTCGCCCGCGCGGGAGCGCGAGTCGTGCTCGCCGACGTCCAGCAGGACGCGCTCGACGCCGCCGAGGCGCAGGTCGGGCAACACGGGGTCGAGACCCTCGCACGCACCGTCGACGTCAGCGACGCCGAGCAGGTCGAGGCGCTGGCCGCCACCACGGTCGAGCGCTTCGGTGCCGTTCACGTCATCTGCAACAACGCCGGTGTCGCCGGCGGGGGCGACCCATGGCTCGGGCCGATCGAGGGCTGGGAGTGGGTGCTCGGGGTGAACCTCTGGGGGGTCGTGTACGGCATCCGGTCCTTCCTCCCGCGCATCGTGCAGGCGGGGGGCGGCCACATCGTCAACACGGCGTCGATGGCCGGGCTCCTGCCGGGCTTCTCACCGGCCTACGACGTGAGCAAGCACGGCGTCGTCGCCATGTCGGAGGGGCTGTTCCGACAGCTCGGCGAGGCCGGGCTGCCGATCGGCGTGAGCTGCCTGTGCCCCGGCTGGGTCAAGACCGGCATCATCGACTCCGATCGCAACTGGCCGACCGAGTACGGCCCGGCGCCCGAGGTCGACGCCGCCGGCCAGGTCGCCCGCGACCATGTGCGACGGGCGATCGACGAAGGGATGCAGCCCGCCGCGGTCGCCGACCTCGTGCTCGATGCGGTCCGGACGCCCCGGTTCTGGGTGTTCCCGCACCCCGAGTTCGTCGAGATCGCCGCCGAGCGGTTCGCGACGATCGTCGAGGGCGTCGACCCCCAGCCCCGGGAGCAGACGCCGGGCATGCCGCCGCGCTCGCAGATCATGGCCGAGGTGTTGGCCGCCATGACCGCCGGCGCCGAGCAGGGCGAATGAGGCACGCCGGTGGGTGACGGGGCCGAGCACGTCGACGTGCTCGTGGTCGGCGCCGGGATCTCGGGCATCGGCGCCGCGTACCACCTGCGCGACCAGCGCCCCGACACGACCTTCGCCGTGCTCGAGGCGCTCGGCGACTTCGGTGGCACCTGGCGGACGCACACCTACCCCGGCATCCGTTCCGACAGCGATCTGTACACCTTCGGCTACCGGTTCAAGCCGTGGATCGGCCCGCCGATCGCCACCGCCGAGGAGATCCTGACGTACCTCGGCGAGGTGATCGACGACCACGACCTGGCGCGCCACATCCGCTACCAACACCGGATCGAGAGCGCCGAGTGGTCGTCGGAAGACCGCCGCTGGACGCTGCACGGCACCCGGGGTGCGGCCGGTGCCGAGGAGCGGTTCACGATCACGACGTCGTTCCTCTGGATGTGCCAGGGGTACTACCGCCAGTACGACGGCTACACCCCCGACTGGGATGGCGTCGAGCGGTTCGAGGGCACGGTCGTGCACCCCCAGACCTGGCCCGACGATCTCGTCGTGACCGATCGGCGTGTCGTCGTGATCGGCTCCGGTGCCACGGCGGCCACCCTCATCCCCGCCATCGCCGGCGCGGCCGCTCACGTGACGATGCTCCAGCGCTCACCGACCTACTTCTTCACCGGCCGCAACGCCGACGAGCTTGCCGACCTGCTGCGCGAGGTCGACACGCCCGAAGAGTGGGTCCACGAGATCGTGCGGCGCCGCCGGCTGCTCGACTCGGCCCGGTTCACCGAGCGCTGCTTCACCGAACCCGAGGTCGTCAAGGACGAGCTCCTGGCCCTCGTGCGCTCCGTCCTGCCGGCGGACTACGACGTCGACACCCACTTCACCCCGCGCTACCTGCCGTGGCGGCAGCGGGTCGCGTTCGTGCCCGACGGCGACCTGTTCGCCGCCATCTCCGCCGGTGACGCCTCGGTCGTGACCGGCGAGATCGACACGTTCGACGAGACGGGCATCCGCCTGACGAACGGCGAGCACGTCGACGCCGACGTGATCGTGACCGCCACGGGGTTTCACCTCAACGTGCTGGGCGACGTCGCGTTCACGATCGACGGCGAACCGCTCGCGTTCCACGAGACCGTCACCTACCACGGCGCGATGTTCACCGGTGTCCCCAACATGGCGTGGGTGTTCGGGTACTTCCGATCGAGCTGGACCCTCCGGGCCGACCTCATCGCCGACTTCGTGTGCCGCCTTCTGGGGCACATGGCCGAGAAGGGGGCCGACGTCGTGGTGCCACGCCTGCGACCGGGCGAGGAGCAGATGGAGCTGCGGCCCTGGGTCGACCCCGAGAACTTCAACCCCGGCTACATCCAGCGCGGTCTGCACCTCCTGCCGAAGCAGGGTGATCACCCGCCGTGGCAGCACACCCAGGACTACTGGCGCGACAAGGAGGCGTTGCCCGCCGTCGACCTCGACGACGGAGCCCTCGCGTTCGAGTGACCGCTACCATCGCCGCGATGCCGACCGATCCGCGATCCCTGAACCTCGTCGCCGCGGTGCTGTGCGGCATCGGCAGCCTCGCAGCCCTGTTGACCGCGCTGCTCGCCGGCCGACCGCGCGACGCCGCCGCCAAGGCGGCCGTCCTGTCGGGCTTGTTCGGCACGATCGGCTC
>JBFHJC010000050.1:0-17417 GCA_041596155.1 Ilumatobacter sp.
ATCGATCGCTCGGCCCGGCGGCAGGGGCGTGCAGATCTGCTCGACGAACTGGTTGGGGCCGGCCGACCACACCATCTCGCTGGCCTGATACCGCTCGTTCCAGCCGTCGGCGTCCATGCCCCGAGCGTACGCTCAACCGACCGCGCCCTCGACAGCTGGCAGGATCGTGAGGTGGGTTCGTCGGTCAGCGGTCCGGTTCGGCGGAGTGTGGTCGCAGCCGCCGCAGTCGCCGGGGCCTTGGCGTCGACCGCGATCGCGCTCGGGGCCGCGCCGGAACGCATCGACCACGCCGCCCAGGTCAGCACCCCGGCCGAGCGGGGTCTCGCCGTGCAGATCGACGAGCGGTTGCGTCCGACGAGCACGCCGTACCAGCTGCCGACGGCGCCGGGCGTGCGGGCGAGCTGGGGCTCCACCCACAGCTCCTACCCAGCGACCGACGTGTTCGCCGCGTGCGGTTCGCCGCTCGTGTCGCCGGTGCACGGCACGGTGCTCGAGCTCCGCCGGGTCGACCTCTTCGAGCCCGCCGTCGACGATCCGGCGACGCGGGGCGGCAAGTACGTCTCGATCCTCGGGTTCGACGGCGTGCGGTACTACCTGGCCCACCTCGACGCCGTGGTGTCCGACCTCGCGCCGGGGGCAGAGGTCCTCCCGGGCCAGGTCGTCGGCACCGTCGGCGACACCGGCCGCAGCTCGGCGTGCCACCTCCACCTCGGTATCTCGCCGCCGTGCCCCGGCAAGGAGTGGGCGGTCCGGCGCGGTGTCGTGTGGCCGCATCCCTACCTCGACGCCTGGCGCGCCGCGGACCAGCGCAGCCCTGCGCCCGCGGTCCGCGAGTGGCTGGCCGCCCACCCCGCGGCCTGCGCGACGGCGATGTCCGATCCGCACGCGCCAGGAGCCTGATCACGCCAGAACACCGGGCTCGACCGGTCGTCCACCGTACGATGCTGTGCGTGAGCTCCCGTCCCCGATCGGCCCCACCGTCGGGCCGTCTGCAAGCCCTCGAGTCCCGGGCCCTGTTCGAGCTCGGGGCGGTCGTCGCCGCGTCGCCGTGGCTCCGGCTGATCGGCCGTGGTGACGACCACCCGGTCCTGGTGCTGCCCGGCTTCCTCGCCGGCGACGCCAGCACGACGCCGCTGCGCTCGGTGCTCCAGAGCCAGGGGTACTGGGTGCACGGCTGGCGCCTCGGACGCAACCTCGGGCCGACGTCGACGATCGTCGAGGGTCTCGTCGACCGGCTGCACCAGCTCCACGACCGCCACGACCGACCGGTGAGCATCGTCGGGTGGAGCCTCGGCGGCATCTACGCCCGCCGCCTGGCCCGCCGGTTCCCCGACCTGGTTCGCCAGGTCATCACGATGGGGAGCCCGATCCGCATCACCGACGGCGACCGCAGTGCGGCGTCGGCGATCTACGACCGGCTGCGGCCGACCCACGCCATCGAACTGGAGGGACTGCTGCCCGGTGGCGCCGACCATCCGCTCCCGGTACCGTCGACGTCGATCTACACCCGTACCGACGGCGTCGTGCGCTGGTGGCAGTGCCTCGAGACCGTCGGTCCGACCGCCGAGAACATCGAGGTCCGGGGCAGCCACAGCGGGCTCGGGTTCAACCCGGCCGCGATCTACGCCGTGAGCGACCGCCTCGCCCGGCCGGCCGACGACTGGCGGCCGTTCCGGCGACCACCCGGGAGCTGCCACCTGTTCCCCGATCCGGCGGTGTTCGAGGACGAGGCGGGCGACGCCGCCGGCCGCGTCATCGGGGTCGTGTAGCGCGCCGCGGAGTACCGTCGCCGCATGGCGACTCCTCCTCCGGCGACGCAGTACTCGATCCACATGAAGGTCAGCCTCGACAACGTCCCGGGCGTGCTCGGGCGGCTGGCGACGGCGATCGGCGACGCGGGTGGGAACATCTTCGCCGTCGACGCGTTCGTCGCCAAGGGCAAGCAGGTCGATCGCGACATCGTCGTGAACTGCCGCAGCGTCGAGCATCAGGCCGAGGTGGTCTCGGCAGTGCGGGCCACCGCCGGCATCACGCTGCACGACTGGTGGGACCGGACGTTCCGCATGCACGAGGGCGGCAAGATCGAGGTCCTCTCGCTCTGCCCGGTCGGCGATCAGGAGGACCTCTCGATGGCCTACACGCCCGGCGTCGCCCGGGTGTGCAAGGCGATCGCCGCCGACGAGTCGCAAGCCGACGAGTACACGATCCGCAAGAACACGGTGGCGATCGTGTCGGACGGCAGTGCCGTGCTCGGGCTCGGCGACATCGGCCCCAAGGGCGCGATGCCGGTGATGGAGGGCAAGGCGCTGCTCTTCAAGGAGTTCGGTGGGGTCGACGCGTTCCCGATCTGCATCGACGTCGACACGCCCGAGCAGATCATCGAGACCGTCGTCCGGTTGGCCCCGACGTTCGGCGGGGTGAACCTCGAGGACATCGCGGCCCCGGGAGCCTTCCAGGTGGAGGAGGCGCTCAAGGAGCTGCTCGACATCCCCGTCTTCCACGACGACCAGCACGGCACGGCCGTCGTGACGCTGGCGGCGCTCGAGAACGCGCTGCGGATCACCGGCAAGGCGATGTCCGACCTGTCGATCGTCATCTCCGGCGTCGGCGCCGCGGGCGTCGCGATCGGCAAGATCCTGCTCGGCGCCGGCGCCACCGACATCGTCGGCGTCGACAGCCGCGGCGCGGTCTACGACGGGCGCGACGGGCTGAACCGATGGAAGCAGTGGTTCGCCGAGAACACCAACCCCGAGGCGAAGCGGGGCAGCCTGTCCGACGTCGTGGCGGGGACCGACGTGTTCATCGGCGTGAGCGCGCCCGACGTGCTGTCCGTCGACGACGTGCGTTCGATGGCGTCCGATCCGATCGTGTTCGCGATGGCGAACCCCGACCCGGAGGTCCGGCCGGAGCTCGTGGAGGGGCTGGTTCGCGTCATGGGCACCGGCCGCAGCGACTATCCGAACCAGATCAACAACGTGCTCGCGTTCCCGGGGATCTTCCGTGGTGCGCTCGACGCCCGCGCCACCTCGATCACGGAGGGCATGAAGCTGGCCGCGGCGGACGCGATCGCGGCGTCGGTGACCGACGCCGAGCTGAGCGAGACGTTCATCATGCCGCCCGTGTTCGACAAGCGCGTGAGCCAGCGCGTCGCGGCGGCGGTGGCGGAAGCGGCCCGAGCCGACGGCGTGACCCGCTGATTCGACGACGGTCGTCGCCGCGGGTCACTCGGCGTCCGGCAGCCCCTTCATGCGTTCCTCGGCAGCGGCCGTGATGCGCTCGGCGACCACCGGGTACCGCTTCATCATCGTGTCGAAGTCCCACGCCATGATCCAGGCCAGCTGGCAGCGCGAGTTGGCGAGGATCCGGGCGTTGCGGCGCTCGCCGCCCATCAGTCCCATCTCGCCGAAGAAGTCGCCGGGCCCGAGCGTGGCGAGGTGTTGGAAGTCGCGCTGCACCTCGACCTCACCGTCGAGCACGACGAAGAACTTGTACGCGAACTCACCCTCGCGTGTGAGGCTCGACCCGTTCAGGAGCTCGGTCTCGCGGAACATCTTCGCCACCCGACTGAGCTCGCCGGCCGACAGGCCTTCGAACAACGGCAACGACTGCAACTGACCAGCTTCCACGACGCTCCCTCCCAGCGTGTCGGGTGTGCCTCCCCGACCACCCTAGTGGGCTCGCGGCACGGGGGCGCCGTGGCCGCCCGACGGCGACGTCAGTCGCCCCACACCATGGTGCCGAGGAGATCGTCGGCGGCCGCGAGCTGCGACCGCTTCGCCGTCGACTCGTTGGCCGGGTTCATCTCGTGGCCCGGGTCCTCCAGCAACACCGGGTAGGGGGCCCACTCGTGGAACCCGGACGGCATCGAGATCGCGCGAGCGACCGGGACGTCGTCGCCGCGGTTGATCATGTTGCACGGCACCCAGACGGTCCACCCCCCGCCCTGCTCGTCCCAGCCGCACAGGGCGTCCGGCAGCTCGGGATCGTCGACGAGCCAGTAGGCGGGATGATCGGCGCACGCCGAAGCGGTCGCCACCATCTGGCTCGTGCCGTCGAGCAACCAGTACGCCAGGTTGTGGAGCTGCCACGGGTGCACGATCGCCGGGAGCCGCACCGCGGTCCACGAACCGCTCGACGAGACGTCGATCGACCGCTCGACGGCGTGCTTGGGCGACGACAGGCCCGAGTACGCGTCGAGCCGTCCGGCAACGGCCGGTCGTGCGGCTTCGACGTAGATCACCCGCTCGGCGGCGGGATGCGCGATCGGCTCACGCTGGCGCTTGGAGAACAATCCCATGCGCCTACATCGGCACCGCGACCGACCCCTTGAGGTCATGAGGAGGTGATCAGCTCGCGAGCGTGCCGGCGAACACCTGCCAGGCGAGCGCGCTCTTCGCGACGAGGCTGAGCACCAGGTAGACCTTCTCGCCGAAGAGGTAGTTCGCGAAGCGACCGGCTCGCCGATACTGCAGCCACTGGTTGACCGCGAAGCAGTTGAACAGTGCGAACAGCGAGACGAAGATCCCGTAGACGAAGCCCGGGACGCCGTCGCCCTCGCGCGACGAGGTGACGATCGCCATCGTGATCGCGATCCACGGCACCGCGCCGGCGACGCAGCCGAACGCGAACGGCCACCACGTGACCGGCCGATCCGGCGGATTGAAGCGCTCCATGAGCCAGCCGAACAGGATCATGGCCGTGTTCACGCCGAACAGCCCGATCAGTGCGTAGAGGTTGGTGATGCCGGTCAGCATCGCGATCAGCACGACCATGATCGACGCGCTGATCGAGTACTCGATCCAGCGCGCCGGGTTGATCCCGCGCTCGAGCCAGCCTCGGTACCACCCCGCCACGCCCGGCGCCGCCATCAACAGATGGTCGACGGCTGCGAGGAGCAGAAACGCCGCGATCGCCGGCGCGAACCCCAGATCGAAGAACGTCGTCTCGGTCTCGAGTGCGGTGCCGGGCGGCCCGGTCTGCACCGGGGCGACGACCGGGATCGAGAAGTCGTTGGAGAGCGCGAGGACGACGATCGCCTGAGCCAGATGGGCGAGCCCGACGCCGAGGTTCCAGCGCCGGAGCTCGGAGAACTGCGTCGCCGAGGACATCGGGCGCGACCGTACCCTCCCCCGCACGACGCCGCCCGACGCGGCCTCGCCCGGTGGCGGACCCCCATGCCGCCACCGGGCGCGTGTCGCCTGACTCAGCTGAGCCGGCGATACATCCGCTGTTCGGCGTCGTTCTGGTACACGATGCCGGTCTTGGCGTCGAGCATCTTCAGCCAGTCGGGATCGGCCATCAGCTTGGCGTTCTCCTCCTGGGCCTGGCCGACGTCGTCGAACCCGGTGATCCAGCCGACCTCGCCGTAGCCGCCGGTCGACGCCGCCAGGAACATCGTCGTCAGACCGGTGACCGCTTCGGCCTTCTGGGCGATCTCGACGCCGAAGGCCAGACCGTCGGCGAGCTTGCCATTGGTGATGCGGGCCCGCACGGCCGTGACGTAGCTGGGCCGCGCGTTCGGGTCGATCTCGCCGTGGACGATCTGGAAGAGGCGATCCTCACCGAGTCCTTCGACGAACATCTCGGCGCCGTGCTCGGTGGCGGCGATGAAGTCGTCGGACACCTGGAGCTTGTCCATGCCCTGCTCGAGTGCGAGCAGATCGGGCACGATCGTCGACCAGCTGATGTTGCCGAGACCCGGGCTCCACACCTCGCCCCAGGCGCTCACGTCCATGCCGGTGATCTGGGACGCCTTGTGAGCCATCTCCACCGAGTACGCGAGGCCGCGGCGAACGTGGGCCGGCGACAGTCGACGCGTGCGTGAAAACAGATACATGAGCCCTCCCTCATGTGCTCGGGCACCGCGCGGGTACCCACCGTGTGCCTTCCCGCCTGTGGCCACCATCGCGCCGTCACCCGAACGGGTCAACGAAAACGACGCCCGGAGTGACGAACGACCGCGCGATCGCGCGGAGGGAGGCGACCCCCACGCCCTCCGGCGACGATCACCCCGCCGTGCCGACGACGCGATGCCGGACGTAGAGCCCCGCAGGGCCTGCGTCCTCCCGAGCGAGCTCGAGGCGATCGAACCCGGCCCGCCGCAGGGCGCTCTCGGTGTCGCGATCGACGACGCAGCCGTTGAACATCCAGCGGTGGGGACGCCGCACGAGCCGTTGGATCCGGCGAGTCCACGTGCCGGCCGGCGCCCGGACGTGCTCGATGAAGAAGAACGTCCCGCCGGGCTTGAGCACGCGTCGCACCTCGGACAGCACGCGGTCCGGATCGTCGACACCGCACAGCACCAGGGTGCCGACGACACCGTCGGCGGCGTGGTCGGGCAGGCCGATCGCCTCGCCCGACGACGTGCGGATGTCGAGGTCGACGCCGTGCTCCCGGGCGTGCTTGCGAAGCCTGCCGTGCATCGCCGGGTTGGGCTCGATCGCGATGACCGACGTGCCGGCTGCGTAGTAGCGGAGGTTGTTGCCGGTGCCCGGCCCGATCTCGACGACGGTCCCACGCATCGCGCCGACCACCTCGGCCTTGCGGGCGCCGTACCGAGCGTGCATCTGGCCGGCCGAGGCGTCGAGGATCCTCGCTTCGATCCACCCCCGAATCCGGTGCCGAGCCAGGTCGCCCACACGGCCACCGTACGCGGGAGCACGGGCGATCTGCTAGGCCGTGCCGATGCGCTACATCCCGATGGACGAGCAGCTGTACGACTACGTGCTGGCCCACGCGAACCCGGCCTCCGATCCGGTCAGCGAGCGGCTCGGCGCCACGACCCAGCAGCGCTTCGGCGAGGCGGCCCAGATGAACATCGGTGTCGATCAGGGACGCTTCCTGTCGATGCTCGTCGCAATCAGCGGCGCCCGCTTCGTGGTGGAGGTCGGGACGTTTACGGGCATGTCGGCGCTGTGGCTCGCCCGCGGTCTGCCGAGCGACGGACGGCTGCTGTGCCTCGACATCACCGACCGCTACCTCGCGACGGCCCGCGAGGCTTGGGCCGCCGCCGGCGTCGCCGACCGGATCGACATCCGCATCGGACCGGCGGCGGAGAGCATCGCGGCGCTGCCGACCGAGCCGGCGATCGACCTGGCCTTCGTCGATGCCGACAAGGGCGGCTACCGCGACTACGTCGAGCTGCTCCTGCCGCGATTGTCGTCGCGGGGCCTCGTCGTCGTCGACAACGTGCTGTGGAGCGGAGCGGTCGTCGACGCCGACGACCAGAGCGAGCTCACGCAGACGATTCGATCCTTCAACGACCACGTCGCCGAGCGCGACGACGTCGACGCGGTGATGCTCCCGGTCGGCGACGGGATCACCCTCATCCGCCGGCGCTGACGCCGAGCCGGACGGGGCACCGACCGCGGGTCCATCGAAGCCGGCACCCGCGGCGCGATCTTCACGCGATCGTGCCTTCCTTCCGCGCCGCCGGGCGCGTACCGTGACCCCGTGACGTCGGCACGGGGTGGTGGTGGCACAGCCGCCCGCTGAACGCGGGGTGGGGGTCCTGCTCCTCGGTCCACTCGTCGCGCTCGTGCGCGGCAGCGAGGTCGACGCCGGCCACCCGAAGCAGCGCGCCGTGCTCGCGCTCCTGGCGCTGCGGGCGAACCAGCCCGTGTCGACCGACGAGCTGTTCGACGGTCTCTGGCGCGACGATCCGCCACCGACGGCCAGTGCGACGCTCCAGGCGTACGTGTCCAACCTCCGACGAGCGCTCGAGCCCGACCGTCGGCCGCGGGCCCCGTCGTCGGTCATCCGGACCGTCGGTGCCGGCTATCAGCTCGCGGTCGATCCGGAGGCCATCGACATCGTCCGCTTCGACCGTTTGGTCGGCGCGGCGGCCGCCGAGCCCGACCTCGCAATCGTGCGCAACCTGATCGACTCCGCGCTCGGGCTGTGGCGCGGGCCCGCCCTGGCCGACTTCCGGTACGACGAGTTCGCACAGGCCGAGATCGCGCGACTCGAGGACCGCCTCGCGCACGCCCAGGAGCTCCGGATGGCCGCCGAGCTCAGCCTGGGTAGGTCGGCCGAGATCGTGCCCGAGCTGAGCCGCCTCGCGGAGCAGCATCCGTTCCGCGAGCGGCTGCACGGCCATCTGATGCTGGCGCTGTACCGAGCCGGCCGCCACGCCGAGGCGCTGGCCGCGTACGACCGACTGGCGACGTCGCTGCGCGAACAGCTCGGCCTCGATCCAGGGCCCGAGCTCCGAGAGCTCCAGCGGGCGATCCTCGACCACGACGGGTCGCTCCTCCAGCACGGACGCACCGGCGCGGCCGCGAGCCGCGCCGTGCTCCAACGGTCGCGCCCCGCGCCTCGCGGTCGGCCGCTGTCGGGGCGGGACACGGAGATGTCGGTGCTGCGGCGTGCGATCGACGACGCGATCGACGGCGTCGGATCGCTCGTGCTCGTTTCGGGCGAGGCCGGGATCGGCAAGACGCGCCTGCTCGAGGCGGTGCACGAGGAGGCGGGAACCGGCGGGCTGACGACGGCGTTCGCCCGCTGCGTCGAAGTGGGCGGCACCCCGCCGTTCTGGCCGTGGACGCAACTCGTCCGCCAACTCGGCGAGGACGCGTTGGTCGCCGCCGCCGGCCGCCTCGCTCCGGCACTCACGCCCGTGCGGGCGACCGACGGAGTCGCTCCTCCGAGCCCTGGTCCGCCGCTCCACCGCATCGCCGATGCGCTCGTGGCCGCGCTCGCCCAGCTCGGGTCCGAACGACCGATCGTGCTCGCGCTCGACGACCTCTACAGTGCCGATCCCGACTCGCTGGCGCTGTTGACACTCGTCACGGCTGCGCTCGGGTCGCTCCCGGTCGCGATCGTGGGCTCGTACCGCGACACGGAGGTGGCACCCGAGCACCCGCTCGCAATGCTCCTCACGGAGGTCGCCCGCGTCGGCCGGGTGACCCGCCTCCCCGTGCCACACCTCGCGTCGCGCGACGTCGCGACCCTCGTTCGCCAGACCGCCGGCGACGGCGTCGACGACGAGACGATCGCGGACATTCATCATCGAGGCGGCGGCAACGCCTTCTTCACGATCGAGCTGGCGAAGCTGTTGGCGACCGATCTCGATTCGTCGCCCGGCCCCGCGACCGTGCCGGCTACCGTGCGCGACGTCGTCCAGCGGCGTACCCACGGCCTGTCCAGAGGGGCGTTGGCGATGCTGCGCGTCGGCGCGGTCTGCGGCCGGGAATTCGAGGTCGCGACGACACTCGATGTGACCGAGCTCGATGTCGATACCGCCGCCGACGCCGTCGACGAGTTGCTCCGGAGCGGACTGCTCGTCGACGGCGAGTACCCGGGCACCCTGCGGTTCTCGCACGTCATCGTCGCCGACTCCCTCCGCGATGGCCTCAGCGCGCTGCGCAGGGCCCAGTTGCACGAGCGCGTCGCCGCATCGCTCGAGCGACGCCACGGGGCGACACCGGGCGCGTGGGTGAGCATCGCCCACCATCGACGCGAGGCGATCGGCGTCGGTTCGCCGAACGATGCGATCGTCGCGCTCGAGCGCGCCGGCCGCCACGCCCTCGACGTCGACGCCTTGGGTCTGGCCGAGCAGCTCGTGCGGCAGCGCCTCGCACTCATCGAGACCCTTCCGGCCGGCACGGACCGCCACGAGGCCGAGGTCGCCGCACTCCTCGACCTCGTTCGCGTCTACACCTGGAGCGAGGGATACCACTCGCCGCGCCTCGGGCGGGCCGCCGAGCGACTGTTCGAGCTCACCGGCCTCGCGTCGGGGACCGCCAGGTTTGGTACCGGACGTCCGATCACGAGCGACGACCCGATCCTGGCGACCCTCCAGGCCCAGTTCTCCTTCGACATCGTCGCGCGAACGATGGACGACGCCGAACGGGTCGTCCGTCTGTGGCGCGAGTTGGCCGACACCACGCCCGACCCGATGGTGATCTTGAGCGCTCACCTCGCACAGCTGATCCTGTCCGCGCACACCGGGCGCGTCGACGGCGCCCTCGCCGCGATCGACGAGGCGACGGCGGCGTTCGCCATCCTCGACCCCCTCGGCACCAACGGCCTGGCGTTGCCGCTCGGGCAGCAGTCGGCGCGCGTCACGATGCACGCGTTCGCCGGGTGGGCCCACTTCCTGGCCGGCGACGCCCGGCGCGCCGAGGAAGAGCTGCGCGAGGCACGGCAGTGGTCGGAGCGGCTCGGTCATCCGTTCACGACGGGGTTCTGCGTCTCGGTCGAAGGTCTGGTCGGCGCAATGGCCGGTTCGCCGGAGCGTGTCAGCGACACGATCGCATGGGGCCGCCCGGTCATCGAAGACGGTCTCTACGGTCTGCTCGACGCCTGGCACGACCTGCTGTCGACATGGGCAGAGGGCCGGGTCGGCGCCGACCCGGCCGGCGCGGCTGAACGGTTGCGCGCCGGTCTCGCCGTCCTCGACGACCGCGGCGCACGGGTGGTGATGTCGCTCTACTGGGCGATGGTCGCCGACCTCGAGCTGCTGGCCGGTCGCCCCGACCGGGCGCTCGAGGCGACGGCTCGGGGCCTGGAGGACGCCGCGACCCGAGGCGAGCGGTTCTGGACACCTGAGCTCGACCGACTGGCCTCACGCGCCCATGGTCTGGCCGGCCGCGACGCCGAGCGATCGGCCGCGCGTGAGCGTGCCCGTGCAACTGCTCGAGAGCTCGGCATCCGCGTGCTGCTCGACCGGCTGGCGACCGCCGACACCGCCTGACCACAAGTCGGGCACTAGTCGGCGCCAGGCGTGACCCAATGCCCGTCGCACACGCTCGGAGGCACCGACCGAACCCACCGTTCGGTCCCGTACTCCGAGGAGCACCCATGTCCACCACCTCACCACTGGCGGGTCGGGCCGTCACGTCGACCACCCACCTGCCGTCGCTCGACGGGCTTCGGGCCCGATCGACCGGCGCGGTCTTGACCCCCGACGACGCCGCCTATCCGGCCGCGACGTCGGTGTGGAACCTTGCCTACCGGCATCACGCGGCGGTCGTCGTCGTGCCGGCGACCGCGAACGACGTGGTCGAAGCCGTCCGCTACGCCGGCGCAGCCGACCTCCCCGTGGCCGTGCAGGCGACCGGGCACGGCATCGGTCTGCCCGCCGACGGTGGGCTGCTGATCGTCATGTCCGAACTGGCCGGTGTCGCCGTCGACGCCGACGCGTGGACCGCTCGCATCGAGGGCGGCGCGAAGTGGGAGCGGGTGCTGCCGCTCGCCGTGGGTGCCGGGTTGGCACCGCTGCTCGGCTCGACGCCCGACGTCGGCGCGGTCGGCTACACGCTGGGCGGCGGCATGGGCTGGTTCGCCCGCAGGTACGGCCTGTCCTCCGACCACGTGCGGGCGATCGAGGTCGTGACCGCCGACGGCGAGCTCCGCCGGGTGACCGCCGACACGGACGCCGACCTGTTCTGGGCGCTCCGGGGCGGGGGGGCCGGCAGTCTGGGCGTCGTCACGGCGATCGAGATCGACTTGATGCCGATCACGTCGATGTACGCCGGCAACCTGCTGTACCCCGCGGCGATCGCACGCGAGGTCGCAGCGCGCTACCGCGACTGGATCACCGACGCGCCCGACGAGCTCACGTCTTCGTTGTCGTTCATGAACTTCCCGCCGCTCGACGACGTGCCGGCACCGATTCGCGGTCAGTCGTTCGCGATCGTCCGCGGCGCGTTTCTGGGCAGCGACGACGACGGTCGCGCGCTGCTCGACCACTGGCGCTCGTGGCGGGAACCGACGATCGACTCGTGGGGACGCATGCCGTTCGCGGACGTTGCGCTCATCAGCAACGACCCGGTCGACCCGATGCCGGGGATGTCGTCCACCGAGTGGCTCGTCTCACTCGACGACGGCGCGATCGACGCGTTGGCACGGGCGTCGTTCGAGCACGACGGGCCCAGCCCGTTGACGTTCGTCGAGATCCGGCACGCCGGGGGCGCGATCTCCCGGTCGCCAAGCCGGCCCAGCGCCTACTCGCAACGCCACGAGCAGTACCTCCTGCAGATGGTCGGCGTCGCGGGCGGTCCCGAGCTCGTCGCGCTCGAGCGGTTCGTCGCCGACCTGCGCACGCAGCTCTCGCCGTGGACGACCGGCGGCGCATATCTCAACTTCCTGGAGGGTGAGGAGAAGGTGGCGCGGACGCGATCGGCGTTCGACGCCGCCACGTGGGAGCGGCTGGTCGCGATCAAGCGCCGGTTCGACCCGAACGGCCGGTTCCGCCATGGGCTGGCTCTCGCCGGAGGGGTCTGACTCGTCGCTGTGCCCGGCGTCGCACCCGCGAACGGCCATCGGGTGCGACGCCGGCGGACCTCCGCGACGGTCGGCCGCGAGCGCCGCCGAAGGCGCCGCGAACCCCCGCGCACGCCCGGTGCGCGGCAAATCGAAGCACCCTTCCGTTATAACCTCGTTACAGGCTTGACTCGCCGCGCCGGACGGCCGATGACGAGACCATGAGCCAGGAGTCGACCGCACATCCGGGCGAGTCACGGACCCGACGCGAGAGCCGCGCCCTCATCGAGGCGGTGTTCGCGAACGCCACCGACGCGATCGTCCTCGTCGACGCCGCTGGCACGATCGCCTGCGCCACACCGGCCACGGCCGCAGCCCTGGGCCACGACGTCGACGCCCTCGTCGGCGCGACCGTGTTCGAGTTCCTGCACCCCGACGACCTCGAGTCCGCGGCCGATCTGTTCACACGACGGCTGATGTTCGACGGACAGGACCAGGGCAAGGAGGTCCGCGTCCGCCACTCGTCTGGCGCCTGGGTCCCACTCGTCGCGACGGCGGTCGTGCTCGCCGACTCCGAGCTCGCCGCCTGCGCGATCACGCTGCGGTCGACGGGCGGGACGGCCGACCGAGAGCTGTCGCTTCGCCGCCGCATCGTCATCGGCGAGTACACGAATCAGCTCAGCGCCGATCTGATGGGCGCCAGCGACACGGCCGCGGTGGTGCGACGGATCGAGGACTCGCTCGGCGAGATCGGACTGCTCACGGGCGCGAAGGTCGTCGGGCTGTGCATCGATCGTCCCGAGCTGGGCGCGGTCGAGCTCCTGGCGGGATGGCGGGCGGGCAGCGAACCCGCCCTCACGATGGAGGATCTCTGTGCCTCGCCGGCGGCCGTGGAAGAGCTCTTGCGCAGCCACGTCGTCATCGACGAGCCCAACGAGTCCGCCGCCCAGCGCCAGCCGGCACTGGCCGAGCTGGTGCGGGGAACGCACGGGGCCGGCGTGCTGTCGACGCCGTTCGTGAGCGGCGGTCGCCGCGGAGCCCTCGTGCTCATCCGATTCGACGACGACGCCGGGTGGTGGGACTCCGACTCCGAGCTCGTGCGCCGCGTCGCTGTCCTGTTCGGTCGGGCGTTCCAGACGGTCTGGTCGGAGGAGTTGCTCGCCCTCACCTATCAGCTCGGGCCGGTGGGCTTCTCGATCCGCACCTGGGACGGCATCCTCGTCGACTGCAACCAGCGCTACCTCGACCTGTACGGGATGACCCGCGACGAAGCCAGCGGCACGTCGTTGCTCGACATCGTGCTCCCCGAGTACCGCGATCCGGTGATCGAGCAACTGGCGGCACTGCGCGACGGGCTGGTCGACCGGTTCACCGCCGAGGTCGAGGTGACCCGCGGCGACGGCACCATCATGTGGGTACGGACGAACGTGGTGCCCATGCAGGTGCCCGGCTCGAACGAGCGCTTCGTGCTCACCGCCGTCGAGAACATCACGTCGGCACAGCAGCACAAGATCGAGCTCGAGTACGCAGCGAACCACGACTCGCTGACGGGCGTCGCCAACCGCGCTGCGATGCGGCGTGCGATCGAGCACGAGTTCGCGGCCAACGGAGTGATGCCCGGCCTGTTGATCATCGATCTCGACCGGTTCAAGCTCATCAACGACTCGATCGGCCACAACGCCGGCGACATGGTCCTGAAAGAGGTCGCGGACCGGATCGCCGCGCACGTTCGCGGCAGCGACCTCGTCGCCCGTCTGGGCGGCGACGAGTTCGCGATCGTGGCGCCGGGCCTGGGCGCCGACGGCTCGGTCAGCCTGGCGGAGCGACTGCAGGCCGCGTTCGCCGAACCGATCGACATCGACGGGATCCTCCTCCAGCAGACGATCAGCGTCGGCATCGCGCTCGGCGAAGACGCCACCGACCTCACCGACCTCATGGTCAAGGCCGATCGCGCGCTGTACGCGGCGAAGCGTGACGGCCGCAACTGCTTCGTGGTGTTCAACGACACGATGCGCGATGCCGTGCTCCAGCGCCTGGTCATGGAACGCGAGCTGCGGTACGCGATCGACCACGGTCAGCTCGAGATCCACCTCCAGCCTGAATTCTCGGTCGCCGACCAGCGACGCATCCTCGGTGCCGAGGCGCTCGTGCGGTGGCGCCACCCGGTCCGCGGACTCGTGCCGGCGGGCGAGTTCATCTCGGTCGCCGAGCAGTCCCGCCTGATCGACGACATCGGTCGGTTCGCGCTGCGACGGGCGACGAAGTCGTTCGTCCACGTCTGTGAGGCGGTCGACCGCCACGACCTCGTGCTGCGGGTCAACATCTCGGCGCGCGAGTTCGCCCGGGCCGAGCTGCGCGATCTCGTTCTCGACGCGCTCTCGGAATCGGGCCTGCCGCCGACCCAGCTCTGCCTGGAGATGACTGAGACGACGCTCATGGACGCCCCCGAGGTCGCGCTGGCGACGATGCAGGGGCTCCACGAGATCGGGGTCCGGTTCGCGATCGACGACTTCGGCACCGGCTACTCGTCGCTGGCCTACCTCAAGAAGTTCCCGGTCGACGCGGTCAAGATCGACCGGGCGTTCGTCGCCGACATCGAGTCGGACGGCGACAGCCGGGCGATCATCGAATCGATCCTCGGGCTGTGCGAAGCGATGTCGCTCGAAGCGGTCGCCGAGGGGGTCGAGACCGACGGCCAGTTGGCCGAGCTGCGCCGATTCGGGTGCGCGCGGGCCCAGGGATGGCTCGTTGCGCCGGCGCTACCGGTCGAGGAGTTCATCCTGCGGCTGGGCGCCGTGCGCGCCAGGAAGGTCGCGTCGGTCGCCTGAGACGACCGCCGCCGACCCCGATCGGTCAGGTGGGCTGCTTCACGTAGCGCAGGTACGGCAGCGGGGCCTCGAACCCGCCGTACTTCTCGTTGGCCGCTTCGTCCGACACGCTCGGCACGACGATCACGTCCTCGCCGTGCTGCCAGTTGGCTGGCGTCGCGACCTGCTCGTTCGCCGTGAGCTGGATCGAGTCGAGCAGTCGCAGGATCTCGGCGAAGTTGCGTCCCGTCGTCATCGGGTAGGTGAGCGTGGCCTTGATCTTCTTGTCCGGCCCGATGATGAACACCGACCGGGCGGTCGCGTTGTCGGCCGCAGTGCGGCCCTCCGACGTGTCTCCGGCGTCGCCGGGCAGCATGTCGTACTTCTTGACGACCGAGAGATCCGGGTCCCCGATGAGCGGATAGTTGGGCGTCTGCCCGGTCGCCGACGTGATGTCGCTCTTCCAGCGTTGATGATCGGACACGCCGTCGACGCTGATGCCGATGATCTTGCAGTTCCGCTGTGCGAAGTCTCCTGCGAGCCCGGCGACGGCGCCGAGCTCGGTCGTGCAGACCGGTGTGAAGTCCTTTGGGTGGGAGAACAGCAGCCCCCAGCCGTCGCCCAGCCACTCGTGGAAACGGATCCGGCCCTCCGTCGTGTCGGCTTCGAAGTC
This sequence comes from Ilumatobacter sp., assembly GCA_041596155.1. Classification (GTDB taxonomy): domain Bacteria; phylum Actinomycetota; class Acidimicrobiia; order Acidimicrobiales; family Ilumatobacteraceae; genus Ilumatobacter. The sequence goes on from JBFHJC010000050.1 coordinate 15,688, forward strand.
CGGGGCCTCGTCATTGATGCGAAGAGACATCTGATCGCCTTTCGTCTGGTCCTGTCGGTTGCGTTGTCACGGGGCCGCGGAGGTCGCCGAAACCTCCCGCTCGCCGTTCCCCGCGGTGGCGACGAGCGGTGGCGGTCCGCAGATCGACGGTGGACCACCTCCAGACCTCGAATTTGACGCGTCGAGAGCGATTCGGCAAGGGCGGGGGGCGCCGACCCATCCGGGGGGCCGACGAGGCGCGACACTGGAGCGATGCGGCGGAGGTTGCTCGTCACCACGCTCGCGCTCGCGACGGCGTGCGCACCCGACGGCGCCACAGAGGTCGAGAACGCCCCAGCCACCACGCCGGCGCCGGTCAACCTGCCGTCGACATCGCTCGCGCCGACCACCACCACGACCACTAGCACGACGACCACCACGACCGCGCCGGCGACGGTCGCGTCGTCGAGCACGACGCCGGTGCCGACGATCACCACCACGACGAGCACCACGACCACGACCCTGCCGCCCGATCCGCTCCCGCCGAACGCGAACTTCGACGGCCTGCGCATCGGCGTCGAGCTGGTCGCTGATCTGTCGAAGCCGACCGCCGTCACATGGCGCTCCGGCGACTCGGCGATGTTCGTCGGCACCCAGGCCGGTCCGATCTACCGCGTTGCCGACGGCGTGGCCTCCGTGGTGCTCGACCTGACGGCGGAGACGTTCGAGGCGCTCCCTGGTTCGGAGCGGGGCGTTCTCGGGCTCGCGTTCGACCCGCGCGACGGTCGCATGTTCGTGAACTACACCGACACGAACCACGACACGCGGGTCGCGTCGTGGGCGGTGGACGACGCCGGGGTCGCCGACCCGGCCAGCCGCCGAGAGGTGCTGTTCATCGAACAACCCGGCGTCGGCCACAACGGCGGGCACATGTTCTTCGACGGTGCCGGCAACCTCTTCATCGGCTCCGGAGACGGGGGCGCGAGCAATGGGTGGGACGCGCAGGACACGACGAAGCTGCTCGGCGCCATCCTCAGGGTCACACCGCGCCTCGATGGCGACGGCTACGACATCCCGGCCGACAACCCCTTCGCCGACGGGGTCGCCGACCGTCCGGAGGTGATCGCCCGCGGGCTCCGCAATCCGTGGGGGTTCTCGCTCGACGACGACACCGGCGACATCTGGGTCGGCGACGTCGGCAACAACTCGTTCGAAGAGGTCTCGGTGATGCGCGCCGACCAGTGGGGCGCCAACTTCGGCTGGCCGTACTTCGAGGGCAACGACCGGCGCCGCCGGGAGGTACCCGTCGAGGTCGTGCCGCCGGTCTACGCGTACCCGCGCGCTCAAGGCGTCGCCGTGATGGGCGGCCATGTGTATCGCGGGACGGCGATCCCGGCGCTGCGCGGCGCCTACCTCTTCGGCGACCTCGCCGGGCCGGTGTGGGCGGTGGGCGCCGACGGCGTCACGCGGCTCGACGCCGAACGGGTGACGACGCTGGTCGGCTGGGCGGAGGACGCGGACGGCGAGCTGTACGTGCTCAGCCTGTCCGACGGTGTCTTCCGCCTCGTACCGCGCTGAGCGTGCCGCTCAGAGGCGGCCGGCGTCGGTCACGCGGCGAAGGAACTGCTGGGTGCGCTCGTGCTGCGGATGCCCGAACAGCTCGGCCGGCGGACCATCTTCGAGCACGCGGCCCTCGTGGAGGAAGCAGACGCGGTCGGCGACGTCGCGCGCGAAGCCCATCTCGTGGGTCG
>JBFHJC010000051.1:0-17400 GCA_041596155.1 Ilumatobacter sp.
GACCGCCGAGATCCAGGGCAGCCGTCGCGAGCCGTACGTGGTCACGCTCGAGGCCGCCGGCGGGACCGGCGTCCCGTCCAAGCGCGAGCTGTGGGTGCAGTGCACGTGTCCCGACGACGCCGGTACGGGCACCGACGCGTGCAAGCACGCGGTCGCCGCCTTGTTCGCGCTGAGCGACGAGGTCGCGATCGAACCCGAACTGGTCGACCGATGGCGGGCCGGGCGACGCGCCGCCCGATCGGCCGATCCGGACCCCGGCGATGGGCGGCCTCCGCCGCCGCCGCCGTCGACGGCGATCGCCGTCGAGGACACCGGGGACGACGACGATGACGGCGATGACGACGGCGACGACCGGCCGCTCGCCGATGTCGTCGAGCTCCGACCGGTGGTGCGCGACGCTGCAAGCGACGCGCTCGCGGCGTTGCTCCGCGCGCCGGCGGGCGTGCTGGCCGGCGACCTCCCGGCACCCGACAGCATCGAGCACCCGCCGATCGCTGATCGATTGCTCGCCGACGCACTCGCCGACGCGCTCGATCAGCTGCACCTGCGGTGGGAGTGATCGTCAGGCCGGGCGCGGCCCGTTGCCGGCGACGCGGCCCGTACGCCAGACGTCGTGTGCGATCTCTTCGACGCGCTGTCCGTGCGAGAACTCGACCATGTTGCCGTCCGGATCGGTGAGTGCGCAGATGTAGCCGACCGGTTCGGGCAGGTCCGCCGTTTCCCACGCGAGGCAGCCGGCCAGCGCGCCGCGCGCCGCCACCTCGTCGACGGCGTCACGGGTCGGCAACTCGACGCCGAGATGGGCGAACGGGGCGAGCGTCGCGGTCGGCGGTTCGTGGGCGGTGGCGTCCATCGCGACCAGCACGAGGATCATCGGCGCCGCCACGGTCGCGGGGTCGCCGAGCCACGCCGCTTCGCCGTCGGCATCGTGGCGGCGGGAGATCAGCTTCAGCGGTGTGAACTCGGCGTACCAGTCGATCGACCGGTCGACGTCGCGAACGGGCAGCGCGACATGGGTCCAGCGAGGCACGCTCGGCATCCGACCAGTCTGCACGACGCCACGCCGCCAGGCACACCCGTCAGATCGGGCCGCAGAAGGTCCGGACCGCGAGCGCCGCGTCGATCCTCACGCGCTCGGCCGGGGTGGCGTGCGGCGGTGCAGCTCGAGCGCGAGGGCGTAGTCGGCCAGGCGGACCGCGATCTCGAGCGCCGCCTCCGGGTCGTCGGGGTCGGGCGGCTCCCACAGCTCCGAGATGCGGCGCCAGCGGTCGGCTCCCAGGAACACGCCGATCTCGGGCTCGTCGCCGAGCTCGAGACGCCACGCCGGTTCAGCCACCGTGAGGCGGGCGATGACGGCGTCGTTGGTGGCGGCGTCGGGATGCTCGGCGTGAAAGCCGATCTCGAGCGCCGCGTCGCCGTTCGGCAACCGGATCAGCTGCGCCTCGTAGTGCTCCTTGGTCGCGTTGCCGTACCAGACCTTGACGCCACGGCGATGAGCGCTGGAGCGGACCTCGCCCGGCACGGCACTCGCGAATCCCTCGAAGGCGTCGAGCACACCATCGAACAGTGACCGCTCCGGCACGTCTCGAACCTACGCCCCCGGCGGCCGTCGCCGAGAGGCAGGCCGACGGGGCCTGGCGGACGACGCCGTCATCACCGCAGCGAGCATCGATGCCGCGATCGCGGACGGGCGCGGCCGCTGGCGGCGCCTGCGATGGCGGCTCATCCTCCGCTCGTTGCGCGCCTCGACCCGCCCCCCTATCGTCGTCCGAGCAGGTCGGCGGCCGGACGGGCGGGTGGTGGACGATCGGTGCGGCCGGCGAGGCGCTCAACCCGAGAGCAGTTGCTCGCGCAGCTCGCGCTTCAGGAACTTGCCGTTGGCGTTCTGCGGGATCGGTTCGGTGCGGAACCACACGGTGGTCGGGATCTTGAACTTGGCGAGTCGCTCGGCGAGGAACGCCGCCAGGTCGCCCTCGTCGAGCTCGGCACCCGGGCGCAACACGACCGCCGCCGCGACGGCCTCACCGAGGCGGTCGTCGGGCACGCCGAAGACCGCGGCCTCGGCGACCGACGGGTGCTCGTAGATCGCCGACTCGACCTCGGAGCAGTAGACGTTCTCACCGCCGCGCAGCACCATGTCCTTGGCGCGGTCGACGATGAAGACGAAGCCGTCCTCGTCGATGCGGGCGATGTCGCCGGTGTGGAACCAGCCGTCGCGAATCGACTCGGCGGTCGCCTCCGGACGGTTGAGGTAGCCCTTGATGACGACCGAGCCGCGCACGCACAGCTCGCCGGTCACGTCGGGGCCGGACGGCAGCACGTTGCCCAGCTCGTCTTCGAGGCGGGCGTCGAGCGTCGGCACGACGCGCCCGCACGACGCCGGCTTGGCGGTGTACAGACGCGCCTGGTTGGCGGTGACGATCCCGTGCGTCTCGGTCAGCCCGTAGCCGGTCGACGGGGCGCCCGATTTGAGTGAGCGGTCGATCTTGTGCACGAGGTCGGGCTGGATCGGTGCCCCGCCGCCGCCCATCCCCTGAATCGACGAGGTGTCGCGCCGCTCCCAGTCGGGGTGCATCAGCATCTCGCGGCTCATCGTCGGGACGCCGGAGAAGGTCGTGACACGCTCACGCTCGATCAGCTCGATCGCCCGGGCAGCGTCCCACTTGTACATGAAGACGATCTTCCCGCCGGCGATCGTGCACGGCTGGAGGAGGCAGTTGTTGGCCGTGACGTGGAACAGCGGAGTGGGCGCCAGGAAGACCGGCTGGGTCGCCGCGTCGGCGGCGCGGGGCGGCTTGGCGGGTACGTCGCCCGCCGCAGCAGCCTTCGCCTCGGCGAGGCCCACGACCGCCGCCATGAAGGCCAGGTTCATCACGTTGTGCACCGACCCGCGGTGGGTCAGCTGGGCACCCTTCGGGAAGCCGGTCGTGCCCGACGTGTAGAAGATGGTCGCGTCGTCGTCGGGGTCGATGTCGGCCGGTGGGAGCCCGGCCGGCGCCGTCGCCGGATCGACGACGTCGCTCCAGCGGGCACCGCCTTCGGGGAGCGCCCGGTCGGAGCGCACCGAGATGACGGCGAGCGGCCCGTCGGCCTGGGTCGCCACGCTCAGCGCCCGGTCGACGCGCTCGTCGTCGGCGATCAGGACCTTGGGGCGCGAGTCCCTCAGGCCGAACGCCATCTCGGGAGCGGTCCACCACGCGTTCATCCCGACCACGGCGGCACCGATCGAGACGGTGGCCCAGTACGAGACGACCCACTCGGGGTAGTTCCGCATCGCCACCGCGACCCGATCGCCGGGCCCGACACCGTGGACGTCTCGCAAGTGGTGGGCGAGGGCGCGCACCCGGGCGTCGATGTCGGCGTAGGTGTACCGCTCGTCCTCGAAGACGACGTACTCCTTGTCGCCGTGGAACGTCGCCAGCTCCCACAGCGAGCGCATGGTCGGAGGCGCCGACCGGTACACGCGCATCGGGATGCCGCGGACCTCGATCTCGTCCATCGCGAAACCGCCCCCGTCGGCGGTCAGCTCGTTCCAGGCAGCGTTCAGGTGCTCGATCACGCCTGTGATGATGGTCGGTGGCAACGGTTCCGTGCGAAACCGGCCGGTCTGGCGCTCAGACCGTGAGGTGAGCTGTCACGAGCATGCGCAGCTGGTCGATGTTGACGTTCTTCGCAGCGCTCACCCACACGACGTCGCCGACCTCGAGCTGGCAGCCGTTGGCGAGCTCGCGCTGGCGCGTCCGCTTCTTCGACGACTTGACCTTGTCCATCTTCGTCGCGACCACGGTGTGTGGCACTTCGTTGGCGCGCAACCAGTCGAGCATCTGCTGATCGAGCGGTGTCGGCCCGATCTCGCCGTCGACGAGCACGAAGACCATCTCCAGCGGTTCGCGCTCGAGCAGGTAACCCTCGATCATCGGCCCCCAGGCGCGGCGGACGTGGCCCGGCGCCTTGGCGTACCCATAACCGGGCAGGTCGACCACGGTGCCGCCACCGTCGTGAGAGAACAGGTTGATCAGCTGGGTGCGACCCGGCGTGTTGGACACCCGGGCGAGCTGCTTGCGGTTGGCGAGGGCGTTGATGAGCGACGACTTGCCGACGTTGGAGCGGCCGACGAAGGCCACCTCGACGTCGGAGTCGGGCAGCTGGTCGTTGCGGGTCGCCGACGAGACGAACCGGAGCGGGAGCGGCCGGCCGGACATCGCCCGGAGTGTACGACCGCAGCGGTGCCGGGCACCCGTCCCCGACGCCGTGGCGACCGAAGAAACCGCTGTACGACGGCTGCGGAAGCTGTCATCGTGACGCGTAGACGACCGCATCGGGCGGACGTGATCAACGGAGGTCGCGCCATGGTGCGGTCGTGGTTGGTGTTGGTTCCCGTCGTGGCGATCGTCGCGGTCGCATCGTGCGGCGGCGAGGAGATCGGCGAACGGGCGCTCGAACGGCAGCTCGAATCCGAGCTCGGTGGCGACGCCGACGTCGAGCTCGACGACGAGGGCAACTTCTCGATCAGGACCGAGGAGGGCGAGTTCAACGTCGAGACCGACGACGAGGGCAACGTGTCGATCTCCGGGTCGGGCGACGACGGCGACGTCTCGATGCGGACCGAGGACGGCCAGACGATCATCGAGAGCGACGAGGGGACGGCGATCAGCGGACAGGACCTCCCGAAGGACTTCCCGGACCAGGTACCGCTGCCGGACGACATGACCGTGCAGTTCGGCACCCAGGTGGAGTCACCGGATGGCCTGATCTTCACCCTTGGCGGCACCGTGCCCGGCTCGCCGTCCGACGTCGTCGACGCCTACACCGCCAAGATGGACGACGCCGGCTTCACCCAGACCTCGATCACGACGACATCCGATGGCTCGTTCTTCGTGTACGAGTCGGCCGAGTACGTGGTCGCCGGCAACTTCTTCCTCGACGCCGCCGAGCCGGGCGCCACGGTGTTCCAACTGTCGGTGACGCCACCGCCGACGACCTGACGTCGCTCTGCGTCGCCGCTCATCCGGCGATCAGCGTGGCGAGTGCCCAGATCGCAGCGACCAGCCCGAGGCCCGCGTACAGGAGGCTGCGCCCGAGCGGCGCCCGTTCGAGCCGGTCGGCGTCGGCCTGCGCGGGCGGACGTGCGATCGCCAGCACGTTGCCGACGAACAGCGCGCCGCCGAGGGCGAGCAGCAACCACTGGAGGAGATCCTCACCGAGGAACATGCCCGCCATCATGCCGTGGCCGACGGCGCGCGACACTCGCAGGGTGACGACGGTGGTCGAGATGTTCGCGGCGTCGCTCTCGACGCTCGCGTTCGACGACGGCACGGTCGAGACCGCGCCCGCGCTGGCCGCCGACGCGACGGACGTGGCGGGGATGCTGCACGACGACGGGGTCCGCCCTGGCGACCGGATCGGTGTGCACCTGGCCAACAGCGCCGACTACGTCCGGCTGCTGCTCGGCGCCGCAGCGGCCGGAGCGATCGCGGTGTCGATCAACACACGGTTCAGCCAGGACGAGGTCGACTCGCTCGTCGTGCGCTCCGGCGCGGCATCGGTCTACGGCGCCGACCGCCGCCGCGAGCTCGGTGAGCAGCGTGGCGGCCATCGCATCACTCCGCACACCGACGCCGACGCCGGGTTCGTCGTGTTCACCACATCGGGCACGACGGCAGCGCCGAAGATGGCGCTCCACAGCCACCGCTCGATCACCGCCCACGCCACCGACGTCGCAGAGGCGTTCGGCTACCGCCCCGACGACGTCGTCATGGTCGCGATGCCGCTGTGCGGGACGTTCGGGCTGGCCTCGCTGATGGGCGCGGTCGCCGGCGGCAGCCGGGTCGTCGTGACCGACTTCGAGCTGCGGCGCACCGCCGACCTGATCTCCCGCGAGCGGGTCACGTGCGTGAACGGCAGCGACGACATGTTCCATCGGTTGCTCGACGTCGGCGCCGATCTGAGCTCGATCCGCCTCGGTGGCTACGCCCGGTTCAACACCAGCCTCGACGGGATCGTCGGCCGGGCGGAGCGGGCCGGCGCCCTGCTCACCGGCCTCTACGGGATGAGCGAGGTGCAGGCGCTGTACTCGTTGCGGTCGCCGGCGGAGCCCGTCACGGGCCGCGAACGGGCCGGTGGGAGCCTCGTGTCCGCCGGCGCCGCCTACCGCATCGTCGACGGCGAGCTCCAGCTGCGCGGGCCCAGCCTCTTCGCCGGTTACCTGGCCGAGGGTGGCGAGGGCATCGACGACGAGCTGACCGGGCGGGCGTTCGCCGACGGGTGGTTCCGGACCGGCGACCTCGCGGAGCCCGACGACGAGCGAACGTTCCACTACGTCGCTCGGCTCGGTGACGCACTGCGCCTCGGCGGGTTCCTCGTCAGCCCGTCCGAGATCGAGTCGGTGCTGTGCGAGCTGCCGGACGTCGCCGCCGCCCAGGTCGTCGCCGTCGATCGCGCGACGGGCGCCCGCCCCGTCGCGTTCGTCGTCGCGGGCGACGGCACGACGGTCGACGAGACGGCGCTGATCGAGCACTGCGCGACCCGGCTGGCCCGCTACAAGGTGCCGGTCCGCGTCGTCACGATCGACGAGTTCCCGACGACGCCGAGCGCCAACGGTACGAAGATCCAGAAGGTGCGCCTGCGCGAGATGGCGATCGCGCTGGTCGACGGCACCGCCTGACCGTCGCTCGGCCGGCGCACCTGACGATTCACCGTTCATGTCGCGCTCACCCACCGTCTGGCGGGGTGAGCGCGACATGAACGAGAGACCTGGGGGCCGGAGCCGTCAGGTCGTGAACAGCGCGATGTCCTCGCAGAAGTCGCGCCCGTGGGTCTCGTTGAGACCGGTCGACTCCTTGACGATGCCGACGAACTCGAGGAACTCGTCGTCGAACGGATCAGCGGGCGTCCCCGCATGATCGATCAGGACCTCGAAGCGGACCATTCCGGGATCGCGCAAGACCAACTGGCCGTTGCCGTCGTACCAGCGGTCGCCGCCGCTGCCCTGGCCGATGATCGTCAGGGTGCCGTCCCCGTTGTCGCGCACCGAGAGGTCACGGCTGTTACGCGCGAACAACAGGGTGTACGACTTGCCGGTGGCGACGTTCGTCCAGGCCGCCATCCCCCGCACGCTGTCACGGAAGTACGCGAGGCGGTCAGGGCCACGGGCGACGCCGAGGTACGAACCCCTGACGTCCCAGCTGACGACGACGTCCAGCCCAAGGCAGACGGGATCGCCGTGCTCGTCCAGGAACGGCTCGCTGCCGACATCGTGGAACGTACCGCGTTCGAGCGGCTTGGCGTCCGCCTGGGCGACGCCGGCGATGGTGACGAGAGCCGCCAGCGCCGCGCACGACCGCATCGCCCTGCGGCGCCGTCGGTTGGCAGGGCCTGGCCCTGTGGTGATGGTGATCATCGTGACCTCCGGGATCTGGATGGATGGTGGAAGCGATGGGCGGCTCAGCGACGCGTGTAGGAGACGAGCACGGTGACGTCGGCCACGATGAGGGTGCCGTCGTCACCCGTGAAGCTGACGTCGAGGCGGCACGTGTCGAGCCGGCCGTTGCGCGGTCCGGGTTTGCCGAACGACGTCGTCTCCACGAAATCGGGATCCTCCGGGCCTTCCGACCCGTCGACGTAGCCGCGGGCGACGAACTCGAACGCGTACGGGACGAGCACGCGGTTCCCGTCGACGAGCAGCCCCGGCGTCCAGTCACGGTCGGTGGGTGGCGTGACGATCGAGATCGGGCCGAGCACGTCGCACGACAGCTCGAACGGGGTGCCGCCGGGCGGATCGGCGTGGGCGACGGCACTCGGCGCGAGTGCCGTCAGCACCACGGCGGCGGTGGGCAGCAGGGTACCGAACTGCATCGTGGACTCCTTTGGTCGGTCGTTCGGTCATCCTGCGGAACCGACCGTCAGCCGTCCGTCAGCGGCCTCGGTCGACGGTCGACGGTCGGCCTCGGCTCCACCCAGCGTGCGTGCAGGTCGACACCGAGCATCTGCTCCGTCACCCACCGCTCGAGATGCGTCGTGTCAGGCGCCTCGCACACCCAGTCCTCGCTGCCGTCGCTGCGGGGCTCGACGGCGACCAGGTCGATCTCGGGGTAGCGACGAGGGAGCGAGGCGCGCGCCTCGTCGTCGACCACCGACGGCCTGACATGGACGATGAACCTGGGCATCGAGCGCTCCGCCCGTCACGATGCGGGCCGAGACGTCAGCGATCCGTCAGCCGAGCCATCAGCTCCTCGGTCGCGTCGGCGGGCCCCACGCCGAGGTCATCGAGCATCGCGATGCACGCGTCGAGGGTGCGGCGGGCGCGAGCCGGGTCGCCGTTCGCGATGTGGGCGCGCGCGAGGAGCTGGTAGGCGCGCTCGTCGGTGGGATCGTTGCTGATCGCCGTCTCGCCCGCGACACGGGCACCGTCGACCTCAGCGGCGGCGAGATGGAGTTCCCCACAGCGCAACGCGGCGACGCCCAACCGGTCGCGCCAGCGGGTCTGCTCGTCGCGGATCCAGTCGGAACCGACGACGTCCTCGAATGGAGGTCCCGTCCAGATCGCCAGCGCTCGGTCGAGGGCTTCGACCGCCTCGCGCGGTCGTCCGGCCCGCTCGTGCGACGCCGCGGCACCGAGCAGACCGCCGAGCTCCCACAGATCGCACGACACCGACGACTCGACCAAGCCGATCGATTCGCGGTCGGCGTGCAGATGGCAGCCCGGGGACCCAGAGGGACTGCAGGCGTCCAACGCCCGCTGCAGGTAATTCAACGTGACCCGGAGGTTGTGACGGGGATCGCTGAGGTCGGGCCACAGGGCATCGGCGACGGCGTCACGTCTCGCCCGCGGGTGCACCACCAGGTACGCGAGCAGTTCGCGAACTCGCTGGCGACGGAGGTCAGCATGGGTGAGCGCTTGGTCGCCCGACCGGACAGTCATCGGGCCGAGCACCCGGAGTCGAAGTTGGACGAGGTCGCGAGCCGGCCCGCCGAGCTGCGAGATCAGCGCGGGCGGCGCCGGGTTGCCGGCAGCGGCGGCGCCGGCCGCCAGCTCGCTCAACCACGTCGACGGGAGATGGGCTCGGGCGATGCCGGGATCCGGCCACGTCAGCGCGCGCACCGCCGAGGCGTCGCCCACACGACACGCGACGAGAGCCCGGGCGAGCTCGACGCCGACTCGGTGCGCGGGCGCCGTGGCCACGGCCGACCAGGCGTCGCGCTGGTCGGGCAGCAACACGTACGGGAGTGCGACGGCGCAACGATCCCGCCAGTACCAGTTGTCGCCGCGACCGGGCTCGCAGCACTCGTCGGACGCGAGCAACGCCTCCGCCCGCCGCTCGTCACCCGATGCGACCGCCAGCGCCGCCGCACCGATCAGCCACAAGATCCTCGCGAGCGTCCCCGGCAGCTCGGACACCTCGGACGTGAGCGCGGCCAGCAGCTCCGCCGCCTCGTCGGCCTCACCCAACCAGGCCAGCTTGGCGGCCAACTCGAGGCCCGCCTCGGCCCGGAGATAGCGGTTGTCGAGCTCGACGTAGTGATCATGGACCGACCTGATACCGGCCGGAACCTGCCCGACGCGACCGCGGAGCCAGTCGGTCCGGTGGCGCGCGAGTCGCATCTGCGGATCGGCCGAGCCGGAACCGGAGGGCACGGCGTCGAGCGCCAGCTCGGCGCGGTCGAGGTCACCGACGCGCCGATGCGCGACGTGACGGAGCCAGGCCACGCCACTCGCCCAGGCCCCCTCGGCGCGCTCGTCGATACCCGCGAGTGCAGCGAGCACGCCGGCCGAGTCGGCATTGATGTGGGCGACGCCCGCCTCGCCGATCCGAACGAGGAACCCCGCTGCTGCATGGCCCTGCTCGGCGAGCTCGCGAACCCTGGTGATCACGCCGATCAGGGCGAGCACGTCGCTGGCCCACCACAGCTCGAAGCCGTATTCGTTCAGCGCCGCCAGCTCGCCCTCCACGTCCCCCGTCGACCGGAAGGCCGCGACCGACGCGGCGAGCTCCGGGAGCGCCCCGGCCGGCAGCTGCGATGCCACATCGAGCGCCGACGCGAACCGTCGGACCGGATGGTCGGCGTAGGACGGCGGAAGGCGGGCGGCCCATCGACCGAACGTGCGACCCGACGTCCGATGCACCGCGTCGAGCTCTGCCATCCGGATCGTCTCGATCACGTCGTCCCACGCGCCGGCGGCCTCGTACAGGTCGATGGCGGCATCGAAGCGACCGCAGTGCCGATGGACGGACGCCGCCGCTCGGCGCACCTCGGCCGCCTCCTCGGACGCGAGCACCGTGCGGAGAATCGGTCGCCACAGCGGGTGAAGCGCCACCCAGCCGCTGACGCGTCGCTCGACCAGCGGCACGCCTGCCACGAGGTCGTCGATGTGGTCGAGGCTCGGCGCGATCCTCGCCAGGAGCTCTTCGTCGGCGCCGCCGATCGCGTCGAGGCGCGCCAGCCACACGAGCCGTTCACGGCCGAGGGTGGCGAGCACCTCCTCCCAGACGTAGTCGTAGACGAGGTCGTCGGCCGCCGTCGCCACCAGGGCCGCGAGCGCCGGCCACCCCTGTGACGACCCCAGCAACGACCGCTCGATGCCGCGCACGTCGGCGAACGACCGCAGCTCCTCGTCGTCGAACAGCAGGTCGTCCTCGACGATCCGCTCGAGCTGCTGTCGAGCGGCGAGCCGGGCGACGGGTACCGGAACCGCCGACCGGGAGGAGAGGACGACATGTCCGTTGGTCGGCAGCTCGTCGACCAAACGCGCGAGGAGCCGCACACCCGTCGAGTCGTTCCGGATCTCGTGGACGTCGTCGAGCACGAAGCACACCTGCGCCGGCGCGGCCATCCACGTCGTCGACACGATGTCATCGAACGAGCAACCGACGGGCAGCCCGAGGGCCGCACCCAGATCCGCGAGGAGCGAATCGCCGTCGGAGTCGACGGACGCGCACGTCAGCCACACGTCGCGGTCCGAGCGATCGGATCGCGCCACCGCCTGGGTCAGCGCCGACGTCTTCCCGAAGCCGGGCCCGGCAACCACCGTGACGAGCCGTCGATGCCACCGTTCGTCCAGCCGTCGGGCGAGCCGGGGCCGTTCGATCATGCCCGTCGGCAACGCCGGCGGGCTGACGCGGAACGATCCGCCCACGGCGAAACGCTAGCCCTCCAAACCCCCCGTGGAAATGGCCTTTCCCCGTTCGTGTCGCGCCCACCCCGCCATGCGTTGGGTGAGCGCGACATGAACGAGCGGCCGAGGGCGAAACCGGACCCGACTTGGTCGGTCCGGCGGAGCCCGATCGAGTCAGGCAACCGTCGAGCGGTTGAACTTGCGGATCGAGAGGCCGGCGAACACGACGATGAGCCCGATCGACCAGAGGATCGAGTACAGCGCGGCGTTGCCGACCGGGTTGCCGTTGTACAGCGCGCGTGCGGCGTTGGTGACGATCGTGAACGGGTTGGCGTCGGCGACCGGCTCGAGCCAGCCGGGCATCGACGCCGGGTCGACGAACGCCGACGAGACGAAGGTCAGCGGGAACATCCAGATGAACCCGGCCGAGTTGGTCGCCTCGACCGAGCCGACCGAGAGCCCCATCAGCGCCTGCACCCAGCTGAGCGAGTAGCTGAACAGGAGCAGCAGCAGCGTGGCCAGGATCGCCTCGACGAGCGAACCCTCGAACCGGAACCCGATCGGCCAGAACGAGACGACGAGCATCACGAGGAACGTGATCACGTTGCGGACCAGGTCGCTCACCGTGCGACCGATCAGCACCGCGGCGCGCGACATCGGTAGCGAGCGCAGCCGGTCGACGAGCCCCTTGCTGAGATCCTCGGCGATGCCGATCCCGGTGAACGCCGACCCGAACACGAGCGACTGGCTGAAGATGCCGGGGATGAGGAACTGGTCGTAGTTCGCGAAACCCGGTACCTCGATCGCGCCACCGAACACGTACGCGAACAGCAGGACGAACATGATCGGCTGGATGGTGGCGAAGATCAGCAGCTCGACGTTGCGCGGGATGATGCGAAGGTGACGCTCGGCCTCGACCCACGAGTCGTGCACGGTCATCGTCAGGGTGTCCATCAGGCCAACACCTCCTCCTGGTCGGCGGTCGTTCGTCCGGTCAGGGTGAGGAAGACGTCGTCGAGCGTCGGCCGACGAACCTCGACGTCGAGCACGTCGATGCCGGCGTCATCGAGCGAACGGATGACCCGGGGTACGACCCGGTCACCGGAGTGGATCGGTGCCGAGAACGTCCGCCCGTCGTGGTCGACGTCGACGTCGCCGGTGCAGAGCGGTCGCAAGGCCGCCAGCGCGGCGTCGCGGTTCTCGGCGCGGGCGATCGAAACCCGCAAGCGGTCGCCGCCGATGCGATCCTTCAGCTCGTCGGAGGTGCCTTCCGCGATCACGTGCCCGTGGTCGATCACGATGATCCGCTCGGCGAGCCGATCGGCCTCGTCGAGGTACTGGGTGGTGAGCAGCACCGTCGTGCCGTCGGCCTCGAGCTCCTCGATGAGATCCCACATCGCCAACCGGCTGCGCGGGTCGAGTCCGGTGGTCGGCTCGTCGAGGAACAGCACCGACGGTCGTGCGATCAGGCTCATGGCGATGTCGAGACGGCGCCGCATACCGCCCGAGTAGCCCTTGACGACGCGCTCGGCGGCGTCGACCAGATCGAACCGCTCGAGCAGCTGCGCGGTGCGAGCCTTGACCTCGGGGCGGGGGAGATGGAAGAGCCGGGCGACGAACTCCATGTTCTCGCGACCCGTGAGGCGCTCCTCGACCGCCGCATACTGACCGGTGAGCCCGATGCGGGTGCGGACGGTGTGGGGGTCGGCGACGACGTCGACGCCGTCGACATGGGCCGTGCCGGCATCGGGCCGCAGCAGCGTGGTCAGCACTCGCACCGCCGTCGTCTTGCCGGCCCCGTTCGGACCCAGCAGGCCGTAGATGGCGCCGCGGGGAACGGCGAGGTCGACCCCGTCGAGCGCAATGGTCGACCCGAAGCGCTTGACGAGGCCGGCGGCGTGGATGGCGAGGTCGTCGCTCATGGCGGGCAAGTCTGGCTGGCGCGTCCAGCGAATCGCGCGTGACATTCGGCCTGTGGTTCTCGCAGCGTCGGCGGGGACGCACGACCGCCTGGGTCTGGGCGGTCTTGGCGACCAACCCGCCGGACTCGTCGCGCAGCTCGGTCGCGACGACCATCGTCGTGCGGCCCACATGCAGTGGCGTCGCGGTCGCGACCGACGTCACCCCTCGGCTACTGCGCCGAGGAAGTTCGTCCTGGACTCGATGGTCGACGTTCCGGTCCACGAACGGCGAGCGGTCACGAAACCCTCACGTTCATGTCGCGCTCACCACGCCATACGGTGGCTCAGCGCGACACGAACGGTGAGCGGTCACGAAACCCTCACGTTCATGTCGCGCTCACCACGCCATACGGTGGCTCAGCGCGACATGAACGGGAGGGGCGAGCTCAGTCGGTGGTCGGGATGGTCGGGGCCGGTCCGCCCGGCTTGCCGCCGGAACCGCCGCCGGGAGTCGGCGGGGTGGGCGGCAGGGAGGCGACCATGTCGACGGTGGGCTGCAGGTCGAGCGGGTAGCCGATCGGCTGCGACGCCGGGACGCCGCACCAGAACTGGAACGCGTACGAACGGATCCGCGCCGGGTCGGTCGGCGCGACCCAGTCGTAGGTCCACGCCGCACCGCTCGTGCGGGTGACCACCTGCTCGGTGGTGTCGCCGATCACCCAGACCACGAGGGGACCGCCGACCCGCCCATCCCTTGCGGCGCAGGTGCCGCTGAAGCGAACGGTGCCGCCGACGCCGACCACCTCATTCGACGCCGCGACCGACGTCGGCACGATCGGCGGCGGACCGGCGGGTTCGGTCGTGGTGCTCACGGTCGTCGTCGAGGTCGGTGGCGTCGTCGTGGACGTGCTCGTGGTCGTACTCGTCGTGATCGCCGTGCTCGTGGTCGTCGTGGTCGTGGCGATCGCCGCGGTCGACGGCACGGTCGACTCCTCGACGGGCGCCGCCGGCAGGACGACGGCGGCGGGCGGTGCCGAGCGAGACGGTGCGACGCCGACCAGGGCGAACAGACCGGCGGTGGCGGTGAGCGCGGCGACGACCACCGTGCCCATCCCGCCACTGATCGGTCTCACGGCGGGAATTCTGCCACGTCGACCGCCCTGCGTGGCGCCATCGTCGTCCCCGACCACCGAGCGCGACCGCGGGACGGGCGGTCGCTCAGACGCTCCGGGCGGCGTTGTCGAACCGCGTGTACTGCCCGAGGAAGACGAGGCGCTTGGTGCCGATCGGACCGGAGCGGTGCTTGGCGACGATCACCTCGGCGGAGCCCTTGTCGGGCGAGTCGGGGTGGTACACCTCGTCGCGGTAGAGGAACATGACGACGTCGGCGTCCTGTTCGAGCGAGCCCGACTCGCGCAGGTCCGACAGCATCGGCCGCTTGTCGCCGCGGGCCTCGAGGTTGCGGCTGAGCTGGCTGAGCGCCACGATCGGCACCTCGAGCTCACGGGCGAGGATCTTGAGGTTCCGGCTGATCTCACTGACCTCGAGCTGGCGGTTCTCGGCGCTGCCGCTGCCACCCATCAGCTGGATGTAGTCGATCACGATCAGACCGATGCCGCCGTAGCGGGCCTTGATGCGCCGCGCCTTGGCGCGGATCTCCATCACGGTGACGCGGGGGTTGTCGTCGAGGAAGAGAGGCACCTCGAGGCGACCGATGGCCTTGCCGATCTTCGCCCAGTCGGACTCGGCGAGACGCCCGGTGCGGATCTTGGTGGAGTCGACCCGCGCCTCGCTCGACAGGATGCGCTGGGTGAGCTCCTGGTGACCCATCTCGAGCGAGAACACGAGCACCGGCTTGGTCGAGTGCATCGCCACGTGCGACGCGAGACCCAGTCCGAAGGCGGTCTTGCCCATCGCGGGCCGGGCGCCGACGATGTACAGGGCGCTCGGCTGCAGACCCGAGAGCAGCTCGTCGAGGTCGGTGTACCCCGTGGGGACGCCGGTGATGATGTCGCCGCGGTCGTAGGTCTCCTGGAGGTGGTCCATCACCTCGGGGAGCAACTGCTCGATGGTTCGCGTCGAATCGGTGACGCGCTGCTCGGCGACGTTGAAGACCTTGGTCTCGGCCTCGTCGAGCGCCTTGATGACGTCGTCGGGCTCGCTGTAGGCCAGCTCGGCGATGTCGCCGGCGGCGTAGATCAGCTGGCGCAGGAGCGCCGTCTCCTGGACGATCTTGGCGTAATGGCCGGCCGAGGTGATGGCCGGCGTCGAGTTCTGGAGTCGGTGCAGCGCCTCGGGCCCGCCGACCTCGGCGAGCAGTCCGGCGCGGCGCAACTCGTCGGCGACGGTGACCGTGTCGGCGGGTGCCGCCGCGGCGTACAGCGACCGGATGGCGTCGAAGATGTGACGGTGGGCCGGCCGATAGAAGTCGGACGGCGCCAGGCCCATCTCGCTGACGTTGCCGATCGCGTCGCGCGACAGCAGCATCGCACCGAGGACAGACTCCTCGGCGTCGATGTTGTGCGGCGGCACGCGTCCTCGACTGGACTGGCCTCGCTGGCCTCGGTCGTCTCGTCGTGTGGTCGTCCCGCCGCTGGTGTCGATGGGGAAATGCTCATCACCAGCCATGGCGGTACCACCCAACACGACATTGCCTGTTGATCGCTAGGGGAACAACCGTGTGAATCTGCTGTGGATTCGGGCTGCTCGCCATGTGGAGAATTGTGGACACGGGGTGTGACACGGTGCGCGGATCCCCGCCGACCAGCGGATCGCCACGATTGCGGCGGCCCCAGCCCGACGGTGCGCGCGCCGGCCCGTCAGGCGTATCGAGCGGTCACGTCGCCGAAGTGGGGGGCGTCGGGGTCGTGGTCGGGGTTGGCCACGAGCACCTCGCACTCCATCGCGTCGGGGTCGCGGAAGAAGATGCTCAGCTTGCGACCGAACGACGTGACGGTACCGTCGCTCGCCCCGGCATCCATCAGCCGCCGGCGGATCTCCAGGAACCGATCGAGGTCGGCGGCGTGCAGCCCCACGTGATCGATCCGGCCGCGGCCGTACATCGGGGTCTGGCGGTCGGCCTCGTGATTGTCGTCGATCTCGAACACGTTGAGCTCGCTGCCCGGGCCCAGATTGAGGATCATCATGCGCGGGCCGCCCGGGAACTCCGGCCCGTCGCTCTCGACGGTCGCCTCGAACACCTCGACGTAGAACGATTTCAGCGCGTCGGCGTCGTTCGTGATCGTGGCCACGTGATCGATTCCCTGCAGCAACATGACGGCTCCTTGGACGGCGAGCCTCTCCATCGTGGCACGACGCGACACGGCCCCGCACCCGCCCGAACGGGGGGACGCGGGGCCGAGCCCGACAACCGTGTCGACGTCAGCGCTCGGCGACGACCTCGACCGTGATCGGGAACGACACGTCGGAGTGGAGCGACGCGGTCACCGTGTGCTGGCCGACGGTGCGGATCGGCTCGTCGACGTCGATCTGGCGACGGTCGATCACGATGCCGGTCTGCTGCTCGACCGCCGCGGCCACGTCGGCGGCCGAGACCGAGCCGAACAGCTTGCCCTCGGCGCCCGCCCGAGCGACCACCTCGATGACCTTCGGCACCAGCGTCGAGGCGACCGTGGCGGCCGCATCGCGATCGCTCGCGTCCTTGAGGTCGCGGGCGCGCCGCATCTTGGCGGCCTGGTCGACCGCGCCGGCCGAGGCCTTCATCGCGAAGCCCTTTGGCAGCAGGTAGTTGCGGGCGTGACCGTCGGCGACGTCGACGATGTCACCGCGCTTGCCGAGCCCCTCGACGTCACTGCGGAGGATGATCTGCATGATCAGTCCTCGCTCTCTTCGGTGCCCTGATCGTCGGTGGCGACGTCGACGAGCTCCTCGTCGTCGGTGTCGACGTCACGACCCTCCAGCTGGCTGTCGGAGCCCTCGTCGCGCGGCGGACGGCGATCGCCGTCTCGACCGTCACGACCGTCTCGTCCGCGCCCGCCCCGCGGTGCGGAGGCGACGCGCTTGGCGTACGGCAGGAGCGCCATCTCGCGGGCGATCTTGATCGCCTTGGCGATCTCGAGCTGCTGCTGGCGGTCGTTGCCGCTGACGCGCATGTTGCGGATCTTGGCGCGGTCGCTCATGAAGCGGCTGAGCAGATCGACGTCCTTGTAGTCGACGTACTCGACCTTCTCGATGACGAGCGGGCTCGTCTTCTTCTTGTACTTGCGGGGGTTCTCGGGCTTCCCGCGGCCCCGTGCCTTCTTGGCCATGTCGGATTCAGGTCCTTCGCGAATCGATCGGGTTGATCAGGGGGTGGTCAGAACGGCTCTTCGTCGCCGTAGACGGGATCGGGCTGGCGCGGCGCGGAAGCGCCGCCGCCGCCGCCAC
>JBFHJC010000052.1:0-16969 GCA_041596155.1 Ilumatobacter sp.
CACCTCGGCGGGCATGCCGAGCAGCACGACCCGGCCGCGGGGTCGGGTGATGCGCAGTGCGTCGGTGACCGACTCGCTCGTGCCGACGGCGTCGATGGTGACATGGGCGCCGGAGCTGAGCTGGTCGCCGATCAGGTGGCAGCCGACCTCGCGCCGAACGGCTCGGTCGAGCTTCGGCGCCGAGACGACGACGTCGGCGCCGATCGCCCGGGCGAGCGCCATCTGGTGCGGGTACCGGGCGCCGACGACGATGCGGACGCCGGGGAGGTAGCGACGCAGGCCGGCGATCGCGGCGAGTCCCATCGTCCCGGCGCCCAGCACGGCGACGACCGGCTCGGCGACGTCGGCGATCGGCGGCCAGGCGAGCAGGGCGGCGTGAATGCCGGCGGCGATCGGCTCGATGAGCACGGCGCGCTCGTCGGGCACGTCGTCGCCGATCGGGTGGAGCTGGGACTCGTGGGCCCAGAACCACGGCGCCCAACCGCCGCCGGTCGAGCAGCAGAAGCCGATCTGGATTCCCGGTTCGACGCCGCCGTCGGCTGAGGGAGTCGCGAGGTGGGCGTAGTCGTCGCCGTCGCCGGGTGCGGCGCCGGGGAACGGGAGCACATGGCCGCGCGCGGCGTGGCCGAGCACCGGCTCGATCACGACGCGCGCTCCGTCGTCGAGCTCGCCGACGACCTCGTGGCCGGGAACGAACGGGAACGTCACGAAGTCGTCGAAGTACGTGGAGGCGTGTCCTTCGACGAGCGACAGGTCGGAGCCGCAGATGCCGGCCAGTCGCGTGTGGACCCGGTGCCAGCCGTCCCCGGGGCAGGGCGGGTCGTCGATCGTGCGGTACTCGAGCGGCCCGATGCGCGCGGACGTCGCCGGTGCGACGGCCGACGCGATGCGCGCCATCCCGAACCGCGACGCCGACCGCGAGATCTGCAACGCCCTCACACGACCCCCCATCCCTCGTTCATGTCGCGCTGACCCCGCCATGCGGGGGTTGAGCGCGACATGAACGGAGAGAGGTGCGGGCTCACGCGAAGGTCCTCCGGCGTTCACGGTCGGAGAGCAGGTCGCCGATCGGGAGCAGCGGCTTGGGGGCGCCCTTCGCCTTCGACCAGTGCTCGACGAGCCAGCCCCGCTTGCGGGCGATGGTCGCCAACCGGGTCTCGGGGTTGACCGCGACCGGGAAGCCGACCGCCTCGAAGAGCGGGAGGTCGGACGACGAGTCGGCGTAGGCGACGCACTCGTCGAGCCGGAACCCCTCGGCGTCGCAGTAGTCCGACAGCAGTTGCGCCCGTGCCTCGCCCGTGGGCGGCACGGTCACCATCTCGCCCGAATACGTTCCGTCGGGCCGCACGCTCATCTCGGCGGCGATGATCTCGTCGAAGAGGGGCCGCAAGCCGGCGACGGCGAAGTCGAGCGCTCCCGTGATCAGCACCGTACGGTGGCCCGCCTCTCGGTGCTGGCGCACGCGCCGCAAACCCTCGGGGAAGCTCTTGGTCATGATCAGCTGGTGCATGAGCGCGACCGCGTCCTGGTCGATCTGAGCGACCGGGGCGTCGGCGTAGCGGCGGTAGAAGTGACGCAGGAAGTCGGTGCGGTCGCGCCGGTCCATCTGCAGCAAGCCGGGCGCCTCGGCCAGGGTGCGCAGCACGTAGCGGGCGCGCTCGGGTCCGTTGAGCCGGCGCGTGGCGAGGAACGAGTAGCTCTCGACGACGTTCGACGCGATCAGCGTGTTCTCGAGGTCGAACGCGGCGACGTGACGAGTGGGGTCGAGCACCTGGCGGCGCAACCGCGTCATGCGGTCGGTTGATCGTGACTTTCCCGGCGTCGTCCTGACGCGGGCGTGGCGCACGATCGCCGGCAGGTGGATCTGCGTCGCGTAGCGGTGCCAGTCGACCACCCGCGGATCGAGGTTGAACCCCACCTGGTCGGCCGGGTCCATCGCGGCGTGCAGGGCGAGCAGGTGGTCGACCTGGTAGATCGCCTCGCACTCGGTGTAGAGGCCGTACAGCTCGACGTACTGCATCGCGGCTTCGACCTCGGTGCGCTTGGTCTCGAGGCTCGCGGCGAGGTCGGCCTGGCGGCCGCGCAGCGGCAGCGTCTGGAGCGTCTTCTCACCCCAGGTGAGCAGCTTCATCGCCCGCTTGAGCTCGCCCTCCACCTTGCCGCGGCCGGGGAACTTCCACTCGGGCAGCAGGATCGGCTGGCCGTGCGAGTCGTAGATCGGGTGCTCGCCGAACCAGGTGCTCACGTAGTCGATCAGCATTCGGTACGTGAGGGGGTTGACACCGCCCGACGCGACCTGGGTGATCGGCGGTGCGCCGTCGGGGCCGGCGGCCGCCACGGCGATGATCGCGTTGACCACGATGTCGACCGGGATGACGTCGACCGTGCCCTCGGGCACGCCGGGGAACTGGCTGAGCAGGCCCTTGGCGTACGACAGGATGACGGGCTCGGCCATCCGGAAGCCGCGGATCCAGCCGGGGTGCGGCTCGGCCCACGCCGACTCGATGATCGACGGGCGAACGATCGACACCGGCACGTCGCCCTTCGTGTCGGTGAGCGCCTGCTCGCCGAGCGCCTTCGTGAACGCGTAGGCATCGGGCCAACCGACGCTCGCGGCGCGGGCTCGGCCGGCCTCGATGAGCTGGTCCTTCAGCCAGCGTTCGCGGATCTGCTCGGTCTTCGCGGCGAGCGCCGGCGCGCCGGCGGCCCCGAGCTCGGTGCGGGCTTCGGCGCGGAACCGGGTGAGGTGTTCCGGTTGGCGGCTGAGCGCCTCGGTGTCGCCTTTGAGCCGTCGGGCGGCGGCCACTTCGGCGCGCCACGACAGCCCGATGTCGAAGGGCCCTTCGCTCACCAGCTCCTCGGGGGCGTTGCCGCGGCGATTGCCGGCGACGTAGCAGGTGCTGACGGCGACGAGGTGCGGACGGATGCCCAGCTCGTGACACAGCTCGGCGATACGGACGGGACCGAGCAGGTTAATCTCGACGGCGCGGTCGAGCGGCGAGTCGAACGAGACCGTCGCCGCCGAGTGGATGATCACGTCGGCGGTCGCGAACACGGCCCGGTCGGCATCACTGAGTCCGAGCCCGTCGTTCGACACGTCGCCGGCGATCGTCGTGATCCGCCGATCGGTCATCTCGGCGAAGGGCTCGCCCGTCACCTGACCGTCGGGTCCGTCGGATCCGTCGAGCTGCTCCCGGAGCCGGTCGAAGGCGTCGTTGCGCAGGATCTCCTTCTGCACCCGCGTCGCCGCCGGGGTTCGCTGGCCGTCGCGCACCAGGAGGATCAGCTCGCAGTCGGGGACGCTGCGCAGCAGCCGCTCGACGAGCGCCGTGCCGACGAACCCGGTCGAGCCGGTGACGGCGATGCGCTTGCCAGCGAGCGAGTCGGCGATCACAATGGGCCTGTCTACCAGATGGTAGAGAGACAGACAATGGCAGAGATCCCCACTCGGCAGCGCATTCTCGATGCGGCGCTCGACCTGTTCGGGGCGCGCGGTGTCGACGCCGTCTCACTCGACGAGATCGCCCGTCACGTCGGGGTGCGCAAGCAGACCGTCCTCTACTGGTTCCCGTCGAAGGACGAGCTGGTCGACGCCGTGCTCGAGGCGGTGGCTGCCGAGCTCGTCGTGGTGATCGACGCCGCAGTGCGAGCGGCCGCGGACGAACCGCTCGATCGCATCGACGCCGTCGTGCGCGCCGTGTTTCGTCCGGCCGTCCGCCGACCCGCGCTGCTCGGGCTGGTTCGCGAGGTGAGCCGGCTCCCGGCGGCGCGCGCCGATCGCCTGCGCCACCACGTTCAGCCCCTCGTCGACCGTTGTACCGAGTACCTCGCGGTCGAGATGGACAAGGGACGGCTCCGGCGAGGCGACCCGGCGTTGATCGCCGCCCTCGCGTACGCGACCGTGACCGGCATCGCCACCGAACCCGAGGCGTTGCGAGCGGTGCGGTGGCAACCCGACGCCGCCGGCCTGCGTCGCCTGCGCGACGAGCTCCGCTCGTTCCTCCGCTCCGCCCTCGCCCCCGTCACCGAAGGGGTCAGGCACACTCCGTGACGCCCGATCGCGGCGTCGCCGCGATCGAGTCGATCACCCAGGTGACCGCGCGGCGGACGCGTTCGTCCCGCTCGGCTCGCAGCCGCGCTCGGTACAGCGCGGTGCGCCTGGCCCCGCCAGTCGGGAACGACCCGGCGACGAGCTCGGCAACTCGTGCGGACGGCGCAGCGTCGCCGACCAACGCGCGCACCGCTGCGGCGAGGGCCTGCGGCCGCAACGGCGCCTCGTCCTCGTCGAAGCCGCTGCCAGCGGTGTCACCGGCGACGATCGCATGCGCGATGAGCGCGTCGAGCTCGTCGGCCGTGCCCACGTCGAGCTGATGCCGGCGGTTCGGCTCGTGGAAGCGACGGAACGCCTCGATGTCGTCCCAGGCGGAGAGCACGAGGTCGCGGTTGAGGAACGACGGCGGCGGGCGAAGCCCGAGGTACGTGCGCAGACTCGACCACCGGTAACGATCCGGCTCGGTGACACCGGCGACATCGAGCGGGTTGAGGTGGACGTATCGAACGAGCCAGTGGAGGTAGGCGTCGGTCGTCACCGGGATCGAGGTGAAGCGCCCTCGGAACAGCGGTCCGTCGCGGCCGATCCGATCGTTGGTGCGGCGAGTGAACACGCCGCCGAGGTGCTGCATCGCCTCGGAGAGCGTGTCGTCGGGAGTGCGCAGGATCAGGTGGTAGTGGTTGGTCATCAAGCAGTAGGCGAGCGTCTCGGCGCCGTAGATCTCGTGGATCTCGGCGAGGCATCGCCCGAACTCGGTCCGGTCGTCGTCAGCGAAGAAGATCCGCTCGTGATTGACGCCACGGTTCATCACATGGAAGACGCCACCGGCCCAGCTGACTCTCGAAGCTCTCGGCATCTCCGCATCGTGGCGGAGGGGTGTGGCACCGTGGCGTCACGGGGTGTGCCTGACCCCTTCTGTGACGTCAGTGCTTGGTGTTGCGGCGGCGGCGGGAGTGGCGGTCGAGGGCCAGCTCGACGAGGCGGTCGATGATCTCGGGATAGGTCATCCCGCTCGCGATCAGCATCTTCGGGAACATCGAGATCGGCGTGAAGCCCGGCATCGTGTTGACCTCGTTGCACAGGAACCCGCGGGCGGCGCCGGACTCCTCCAGGAAGAAGTCGCAGCGCGCCAACCCGTCGCACCGCAAGGCGGCGAACACCCGTGCGCTCAGCGCCCGCACCTCGGCGGTCTGCTCGTCGGTGAGCGGCGCCGGGATGATCCCGGTGCTGGCGTCGTTGACGTACTTGTCGTCGTAGCTGTAGAACTCGTCGCCGGGCACGATCTCGCCCGGCACCGACACGAACGGGTCCGCGTTGCCGATCACCGCCACTTCGATCTCCCGCCCGACGATCGCTTCTTCGACCACGACCCACTCGTCGTAGGTGAGGGCGTAGTGGATCGCGTCGCGGAGCGCCTCGACGGTCTTCGCCTTCGTCACGCCCACCGACGACCCCATGTTCGCCGGCTTGACGAAGCACGGCAGACCGAGCTCGCCGGCGATCTCCGCCGGCAGGCCCGGCGTCACCTGGTGCTCGGCGAACGCCCGGTGGCGGACCTGGGGCACGCCCGCCGCCGCGAGGACTTGCTTGGCCATCGCCTTGTCCATCGCGACGGCCGAGCCGAGCACGCCCGACCCCACGTACGCCACGTTCGCCAACTCGAGCAACCCCTGCACCGTCCCGTCCTCGCCCATCGGGCCGTGGAGTAGCGGGAGCACCACCGTGCGCTCGGGCCGGTCGGCCGCGTCGCCGAGCAGCTCCGACGGCGACAGCCGATCGCCCGTCGGGTCGAGCCGCGCGGGCAGCGCGTGGGGGCCGGATCGCAGGGCGCGCACCGCCTCCCCGGCCAGCGCCCACTCGCCCTCGGTGGAGATCCCGATCGGCGTGAGCCGGTATGTGTCGGGATCGGCGGCGGCCAGCACGTGGGCGGCCGTCGTGCACGACACCTCGTGCTCGGCCGACTGGCCGCCGAACAGCACGACGAGGTGGATGCGCTCGTTCGTCACCGACCCGACGGTACCGTTCGGCGGCATGCGGATGCTGGCATCCCAGATCGCAGCCGCGACCGGCGGCCGCCTCGTCGGCCCGGACGTCACGGTCGACGGCGCCTCGTTCGATTCGCGCACGACCCGCAGCGGCCAGCTGTTCGTGCCGATCGTCGCCGCCCGCGACGGCCACGGGTTCGTTCCCGCCGCGCTCGAGGCCGGCGCCGCCGCTTACCTCACCTCGCGTGAGCCGGTGGGTGGCAGCGCGGTCGTGGTCAACGACACCGCCGACGCACTCATGGAGCTCGCCGCGTGGGCTCGTCGACAGCTCGACGTGCCGGTCGTGGGCGTCACCGGCAGCGTCGGCAAGACGAGCACCAAGGACCTGATCGCGTCGGCGCTCGGCGCGACCCGGCGGGTGACCGCCAACGAGCGCAGCTTCAACAACGAGCAGGGCCTGCCGGTCACGGTGCTCGCGGCATCGGACGACACCGAGGCCGTCGTGCTCGAGATGGGCATGCGCGGCTTCGGCGAGATCGCGCGCCTCTGCCGGGTCGCTGCCCCGACCGTCGGCGTCGTGACCGCCGTCGCGGCGTCCCACACGGAACGCGTCGGCGGCATCGAGGGCGTCGCGCGCGCCAAGCGCGAGCTCGTCGAAGCGCTGCCGCCATCCGGACATGCAGTGCTCAACGGCGACGACCCTCGCGTTGCCGCGATGGCCGCTCACACGTCGGCGACCGTCGTCACCTACGGCCGCGACGTCGAGGGCGAGGTGCGCGTCTCACGACTCGTTCTCGACGAGCTCGCCCGCCCGACGTTCCGCGTCGACACCCCGTGGGGGTCGGCGAGGGTGCGGTTGCGCGTGAGCGGCGCCCACATGGCCGCCAACGCGGCGGCGGCGATCGCCGTGGTCGGGGTCGTCGAGGGCGACATCGCGCCGGCGGTCGACGCGCTGGCCTCGGCAACCGTGTCGGGGATGCGCATGGAGGTTCGAACGGCGCCGAGTGGCGCCCTCGTGGTCAACGACGCCTACAACGCGAACCCCGATTCGATGCGCGCCGCGCTCGATGCCGTCGCCGGCATGCAGGCACGCCGCCGGTTCGCCGTGCTGGGCCCGATGGCCGAGCTCGACGACCCGGGCGCCGGCCACGCAAGGGTGCGCCGCGACGCCGACGAGCGCGGGATCGCGATCGTCGCCGTCGGCACCGATCTCTACGGCATCGAACCATCCGACGATCCGGTCGCGGCATTGGGGCCGTTGGCGGCGGGCGACGTCGTGCTCGTCAAGGCGAGTCGCGTGGGCGGGCTCGAGTCCGTCGCGGCTACCCTCTTGTCGGACGACGTCCGCTGATCCGGGCGGCAGAGCGCCGGCCAACATCTTCAGATCGGAGGGAATCCAGTGGATTGGTACCTGCCGGCCGAGGTCTCCGAGGTCGGGGCGCTCCGCCAGGAGTTGCGGACCTACCTGAGCCGCCACGCGGCCGAGGGGTCCGACATCGATGGGGCGCTGCTCGTCGCCTCGGAGCTGGTCACCAACGCCATCGAGAGCGGCGACCGCGGTGCGTGGGTCTCGGTCGACTGGGGCGCCCCGGCGCCGGTGCTGACCGTGCACGACCTCGGATCGGGATTCTCCCTCGACGACGTCCCCGAGGCCACCGCCGAGGAACGACGCGGCCGCGGCCTGATGATCGCCAGCCATCTCGTGGACGTCCTGTCGGTGCGATCGCGCGACGCGGGTGGCTCGGTCGTGACCGCGGAGCTGCCGGTGCGTCGCCGCGTGTCGCAGAGCATCGACCCGCCGCGCTCGCGCATCGGTGCGCTGCCGCATCCGACCGAGGCCGACGACGCCGGCATGTTCGGGCGCGAGTCGTTCCTCCGGGCGCTCGTCGTGCGCCTCGCGCATGGCGTCGAGCTCGTGGACGGGCCGGATCAGGCCGAACGGTTGGTCGCCCAGGTGGGCACCGACGTCGGGGAGCGCATGGAGGACGCGTTCCGCGCTGCCCGCGCCATCGAGGGCGCGCTGTCGAACGTCGAGATCGCCGAGCTGTGCGTCGAGCTGAAGCGGGCGATCGAGGGCGACTTCTACGTGATCGAGGCCGACGAGGACCACATCGTGCTCGGCAATCGCCGATGCCCCTTCGGCGACGCCGTGCGCCGAGCCCCGGCGCTCTGTCGCATGACGTCGAGCGTGTTCGGCGGCATCGCGGCACGCAATCGGGGGTCCGCCGGCGTCGATCTCGAGCAGCGGATCGCGCTCGGCGACGACCGCTGTCGAGTCACCGTCTGGCTGCGCGAACCCCCGGCCGACCGTCGGCCCTTCGTGCACGTCTACGGCGACGTCGCGAGCCACGAGGACTGATGGCGGACGAGCTCCTCGACCCGGCACCGATGACGCCACCGGCGGCGCCCGAGGCCGTCACGGTCATCCTCAGCGTCGCCGGCGACGGGCAGATCAAGTGGGTCGCAGGTGACGTCCGACGGCTCATCGGGTGGTCACCCGACGAACTGGTCGGCGCCCCCCTCACGACCCTCATCCCCAAGCGCTTCCAAGAGTCGCACACCGAAGCGTTCGGCCGGTTCGTCGCGTCCGGAGAGCTACGGATGGGCGGGCGCGCGCTCACGCTGCCGGCGCGCCGACCCGACGGCGGTGAGTGCGACGTCGAGTTGCTGCTGGCGGGAACCGAGGGAATCGCGGACCGCGCAGTCGTCGGTGTGCTGCGCCCCGCCCGCGAAGACGGTACGGACGAGGCGACGCTGCCCAGCGCGATCCGCACTCGGATCCGCGATCTCATCTCGGCCGACCGCCCCGTCGCCGAGGTCGTCGGCGCCGCGCTGACGCCGATCTGCGAGACCCTCGGGTGGGCGATCGGTGTCGTGTGGGCCGTCGATCCGTGGACCGATCGCCTGCACGCCCTGCACGTGTGGGAGCGTGAACCGGGACGCCACGCCGCATACGTGGAAGCGACGCGGCGGTCGCGCTTCGCGGCGGGCGAGGGATTCGCCGGCACGGTCTGGCGCACCGGTCGCCCCTGGTGGTCGGACGACGCCGCCACCGAGCCGGGGTTCCACCGCGCGCCGATGGCGGGGCAGTGCGGGCTCCACAGTGCGCTGTTCTTCCCGATCCTGGCTGGCAGCGGCGTCATCGGGATGGTCGAGCTGCTCGACGAGCGCCGGCGCGGCGTCGACGCCGGCACCCATCACGCGGCGTGGGCGCTCGCGAACGAGCTCGGACGCCTGCTCGGCGAGCGGCTGCGGCGCGAGACGGAGCGGATGCACCGGCAGCGTCTCGAGCTCGCTCTGACGGCAGCCGGCGCGGGCATGTGGACGTTCCACATCCCAACCGGCCAGGTGACGTGGGACGCGTTGCTCGAGGAGGCTCACGGCGTCCCCATCGGTTCGTTCGAGGGCACGTTCGACGCCTTCGTCGAACGGATCCATCCGGAGGATCGGGCGGCGACGTTGGCCACGATCGAAGCCGCCGTCCAGGCGCACTCCCGCTTCGAGGTCGGCTACCGGACAGAGGGCGACGACGGTGTGCTGCGTTGGATCGAGGGGGCCGGCATGCCGCTGCTCGACGACGCCGGCGAGGTGTATGTGATGACGGGCGTCGGTCGCGACGTCAGCGCTCGTGTGCGCGATCGAGAGCTGCTCGAACGTCGCGCGACCAACGCCGCGCTCGCGGCGGACGTCGGGCGAGCGCTCGTCGCGGTCGGCGAACTCGACGACCGCCTCCAGCGCACCGTCGAGGCGATCGTCGCTCACCTCGACGTCGCCTTCGCTCGTGTGTGGACGCTGCGCGACGGGTCCGAGACGCTCGAGCTGCGCGCCAGCGCGGGGATGTACACCCACCTCGACGGCGGCCACTCGCGCATCAAGGTCGGCATGTACAAGATCGGTCGCATCGCCCACCGTCGCAAGCCTCACGTCACCAACGACGTGCTGAACGACGGCGAGATCTCCGACCCCGAGTGGGCACGGCGGGAGGGCATTCAGGCCTTCGCCGGCTACCCGTTGCTCGTCGGAGAGCGCTGTGTCGGAGTGTTGGGGGTGTTCGCCCACCACTTGCTCACCGACGACGTCATCGGTGCGCTGGCGTCGATCACCAACTCGGTCGCGGTCGCGATCGGTCAGGACGAGCAATCGCGCCGTGCCCTCGATCTGCTCGAAGAGACGCGCCGCCAGCGGGAGTACGCCGAGGAGCTGCTCGCCGATCGCCACCGCGTCGCCAGCGTGCTGCAGGCGAGCCTGTTGCCGCCCGAGCTGCCCGAAGTCGAGGGCGCCGAGATCGCGGCCGTGTACCGCAGCGGCGTCGAGGAGGTCGGCGGCGACTTCTACGACGTGTTGCCGCTCGGCGGCATGCGGTGGGGCTTCATGATGGGTGACGTCTGCGGTCGCGGCCCGGAGGCTGCCCGCCTGACCGCGCTCGCGCGCCACACCCTGCGCACCGCGCTGCTGCTGGGTCGGCGCCCGGCCGGGGCGCTCAGCGCGCTCGACACCGCATTGCACGCGACCGACAACGACGGGCGGTTCTGTACCGCGACGTGCGGGGTCCTGACCTTCGACGGAGGCGAGTTGCGCGTCCATGTCGGGGTCGCCGGTCATCCGCCGCCGCTGATTGCTCGGGCCGACGGGTCGGTCTACGACGTCGTCCGGTCCGGCCCGCTGCTCGGAGTCGTCCCGAACGCCCAGTTCGGCGAGCACGCGCTCGGTCTGTCGACCGGCGACGTGTTGCTGCTCTACACAGACGGCGTCATCGAGGCCCACGGCGCCGACGGGCTCTACGGCATGGATCGCCTGCGAAGCGAGTTCGCCGTACGACGCGGCGGCACCGCGAAGGAGATCGTCGAGGGGCTGCTGGTCACCGTCAGCGAGTACGACGACATGGTGACCAGAGACGACCTGGCGATGCTGGCGCTGCGGCGGGTGTGAGCAGAGTTCGAACCGGCTCAGAACAAACGATTGGCGTTCACCGGCCGGAACGGCTCACCGCCGGCGTCCTCGGGCAGGAAGTCGTCGGCGCCGAGTCGGGCCAGGTTGGCCCAACGGGCGAGCACGACCGCGAAGACGGCGCCCACGCCGAGCACCCATCGGGCGCCGACGGCGTCCATGATCGGGCCGGCGATCAGGTTGCCGACGGGCACCGTGCCGCCGAACGCCATGAACCACAACGGCATCGTGGCGCCACGCTCGTGGTCGGCGAGGTTCTGCTGGAGCACCGACGCCAGCGACGTCGCGGTCATGAAGTAGACGAAGCCGAGTCCGCCGGCGATCGGGAGCGCGGGGCCGAGTCGGTCCACGAGCGCGAACGCGCCGAGCAGGCCCGCGAAGCTGAGCAGTCCGAGGGGGATCAGCCGGCGGATGTCGCGACGCGAGAGCCACGTGCCGACGGCGAGCGCGCCGAAGAACGCTCCCGATCCCCAAACGATGTACAGCAGCTTGTACCCGCCGCGTTCGGGGTCGAGGCCGAGGTTGAGGCGGGCCACCGACGGGAACAGTCCGATGTAGGGCAGACACACGAGCGAGAACAGGAACATCGTTGACAGCGCCCGTGCGAGCACGCGCCGGCGTCGCGCCACGTTGAACCCGCTCAACACCTTCCGCCACCCGCGCTCGGGCAGCGCCCCCGACGCGACGGGCAGCCGGACTGCGACCACGAGCGGCACGATGAGGAACAGGTACGTCACCGCGTTGGCGAGGAACAGCTGCGCCACGGAGAACCCGAGCGCGGCGAGTGCCGCTGCCAATGCCGGTCCGAGGATCCGGCTGCCGTTGATCATCGCTGAGTTGAGACTGACCGCTCCGGGAAGGTCGCGACGCGCCACGAGCATCGGGATCGAGGCGCTGAACGCCGGCGCGTTGACCGTGTTCGCGACGCCGATCGCGAGCTGGGCGGCGAAGATCGTCCAGAGCGGGGCGTCGCCGGCGACGAGCGCCGCCAGCACGATCGACAGCGTCATCATGCACGTCTGCATCGCGACGACCAGTCGCGTGCGGTCGACGCGGTCGGCGAGGATACCGGCCGGGATCGACAGCAGGAGCAGCGGGCCGAGTTGGACGAACACGAGCAGCCCGACCAGTGCTGCGGAGCCGGTGCGGGCGTCGACGTAGGCGGGCAGCGTGAAGTTCTGCATCCACGTGCCGACGCTCGAGAGCGCGGTACCGACGAACAGGATGCGGAAGTCGCGGTAGGCCCACGCAGCGCGCGCCGTGCCGGGCTGGTGGCCGTGGAGGACGGTGGGTGGGGCGGAAGCGGTCATGGTGCTGGCGAGGCCGCCGTCACGCTAGCGACGGGGATCCGCGCCGATCGGGTGCCGAGGCGCGATGGTGTGGGACGCATGTCACATCCAGCCGCCTCCCACGCACCGTCGACGGATGCGCGCCGTCCCGCCCCCGTGGCCGACGACGTCGGGACCGGGTGTCGCTCGGTGCTCGGCACCTACGTCGAGTGCCCGCTCTGCGGGGGCGCTCTCTTCCCCGAGCACGCCCACTTCAAGTGCTCCGGGTGCGGGTGGCGCGACAGCTGTTGCGACTGAGCGGCAGGGCCTGGTGAACTGGCGGTGTGGACCGCACACCGGTGTCGCCCGACGAGTTCGCGGCGCTCGACGAGCTCGACGACTGGCGGTACCGGCTCGGCGCCGTGCACGCCGACTTCCGGGCGGGTGACTATCAGCGGGCGGCTGCACTCGTCAGCGCGATCGCGGCGACCGCGGACGCGGCACGGCACCATCCGGACGTTCGGCTGCTCTACCCGGACCGGGTGCACGTGCGGCTGACGACCCACGCCACACATGGCCTCACCACGCTGGACGTCGATCTCGCGAGGGCGATCTCGCGGCTCGCCGCGGAGGCGGGCGCAGCGGCCGAGCTGCCGATCGGTCCGGACGTCGAGATCGCGATCGACACGCTCGACGCCGACCGGATCCGGCCGTTCTGGGCGGCGGCGCTCGGCTACGACGAGGTCGACGGTTGCCTCGTCGACCCGCTGCGCGCGACGCCGTCGATCTGGTTCCAGCAGATGGACGAGCCGCGCATCGATCGCAACCGCATCCACATCGACGTGTCGGTCGCCCACGACGTCGCGGAGGCCCGAGTGGCCGCCGCTCTCGCTGCCGGCGGCCGGCTCGTCAGCGATGCGCGCGCCCGGGCCTTCTGGGTGCTCGCGGACGCCGACGGGAACGAGCTCTGCATCTGCACCTGGCAGGACCGCTGACCGCTCCGCCCCGCCGACCGGTCCCGATCAGCCGTTGACGAGGTCGGCGAGCATCTCGAGCTGGTCGGCGCGGCCGGACAGGAGCACGGTGGTGAGGCAGGTCTCCTTCCAGCGCGCCAGATCGTCGCGGATCTTGTCGGGCGGGCCGACGAGCGCGACGTCCTCGACCATCTCGAGCGGGATCGCGGCTGCCGCCTCCTGCTTGCGACCCTCGAGGTAGAGCTCCTGCACCTTGGCCGCGACCGACTCCCAGCCCATCCGTGCGAAGACGTCGAAGTGGAAGTTGGCGTCCCTCGCGCCCATGCCGCCGGCGTAGAGCGCCAGGAACGGGCGCACCATGTCGGCGCACTCTTCGACGTCGTCGCCAGGAACGATCGTGAGCATCGCCGCGACCTCGAACCGGTCGGCCTTGTCGGGCTCGCCGCTCGCCTCGAAGCCGATCCGCAGTCGCTCGCGGTACCAGTCGTCCTGTTTCGGCGAGAAGAACAGCGGGAGCCAGCCGTCGCAGATCTCGGCGGCGAGCGACACGTTCTTCGGTCCTTCGGCACCGAGGAAGATCGGGATCTCCTGGCGCAGCGGGTGGACCGTCGACTTGAGCGCCTTGCCGATGCCCAACCCGTCTTCGCCCGTGTACGGCAGGTCGTAGTGCTTGCCGTGGAACTCGACCGGGCCCTCGCGGCGGATGATGTCGCGCACGATGTGGACGTACTCGCGGGTTCGTTCGAGCGGGCGGGGATACGGACGCCCGTACCAGCCCTCGACCACCTGCGGGCCGGACGCACCGAGGCCGAGGATGAATCGTCCACCAGACAGGTGATCGAGGGTGAGCGCCGCCATGGCGGTGGCGGCCGGAGTGCGCGCCGACATCTGCACGATCGACGTGCCGAGGCGGATCCGTTCGGTCCGAGCGCCCCACCATGCGAGCGGTGTCAGACAGTCGGACCCGTACGCCTCGGCCGTCCAGAACGAGTCGAACCCGAGCTCCTCGGCGCGCCGGATCGCCTCGGCTGCGCCGGGAGGAGGTCCGGACGACCAGTACCCGGTGGAGTAGCCCAACGTGAGTTCACCCATGGCTGCAGCGTGGCAGACCTCCCGCGTCCGCAACGACCCCACCCGTTCATGTCGCGTTGAGCCACCGCATGGCGGGGTGAGCGCGACATGGACGAGGGGGTGAGAGCCGGCGTGGCAGGCTGGCCGCGTGGGCGACGAGCTGATCGTGACGCGCAGCGTGCGCATCCCGCGCCGCGAGTTGCGGTTCACCGCCTCGACGTCGGGCGGAGCGGGCGGGCAGCACGCCAACCGCAACGCGACACGGGTGGAGCTCCGGTTCGACGTCGCAGCGTCGAGCTCGCTCGGCCCGCGCCAGCGCGAGCGGGTGCTCGCCCGGCTCGGGCCGGTCGTGCGCGTCGTCGTCGACGACGAGCGGAGCCAGCTTCGCAACCGCGCGCTCGCCGAGCAGCGTCTCGCCGACCGGCTTCGGGACGCGCTCCGCGTCGACCGGCCGCGCCGGCCGACGCGACCGACCAAGGCGTCGAAGGCGCGCCGACTCGATGCCAAACGGCGCCGCAGCGAGGTCAAGCGCCAGCGCCGGGCGCCGCGTCGCGACGATGGCTGACCCGGGCGGGGCGACGTCGGCAGGGCGGGGACGGCTCGTCAGCTCGTCGGCGTGAACGTGACCGGCAGGTGCGCAGGGCCAAAGATGCCGGCGTTCGGAGACTTCCAGGTCACCTCGCCGGCGAGCCGGAGGTCGGGCAGGCGGGCGGCCAGGATCGTGAGTGCCTCTTGCTGCTCGGCGCGAGCGAGCGCGGCGCCGAGGCAGAAGTGGATGCCCGCGCCGAACGTGAGCTGGGGCTTGTCGGGCGGGTCGCGGGTGATGTCGAACCGGTCGGCCGCGGTGAACACCGACGGGTCACGATTGGCCTGTGCGAGCGACGGCGCGATGAAGGTGCCCTTCGGGAACGTG
This sequence comes from Ilumatobacter sp., assembly GCA_041596155.1. Taxonomy (GTDB): domain Bacteria; phylum Actinomycetota; class Acidimicrobiia; order Acidimicrobiales; family Ilumatobacteraceae; genus Ilumatobacter. The sequence continues at coordinate 15,210 of JBFHJC010000052.1, forward strand.
ATGCCCCGGTACTCGATGTCTTCGCTCGCGATGCGGCCGGTGCCGCGCACGGTGCCGAAGTAGCGCATCGTCTCCTCGACGACGCGCCCGGCCAGCTCGGGCTGCTCGGCGAGGAGCGTCCACTGGTCGGGATGGTGCGCGAACAGCCAGAGCGAGCAGCCGAGCTGGTTGCGCGTCGTGTCGGTGCCCGCCATCAGCACCGCCTCGCACATCATCACCAACTCCTGGTGCGAGAGTCGGTCGCCCTCCTCCTCGGCGGCGATCAGCGCCGAGATGAGGTCGTCTGCCGGGCTCGATCGGCGTTCCTCGATCAGGTCGCTCACGTATGCATCGAGCTCGTCCTGGGCCCGGATGATCGTCGGCATGTCCTGGTGGAGGTTGCCGTCGAAGATCCGGAAGATGTCGGTCGCCCAGCCGGAGAACAGCTCCCAGTCGTCCTTCGGCGCGCCGAACAGCTCGCAGATGATCGGGATCGGGTACGGGTCGCAGAAGTCGGCGACGATGTCGGCTGCGCCTCGCGGCGTGAACGGTTCGAGCAGGTCGGTGACGACCTCGCGCATGTAGGGCCGCAAGGCGTCGGCGTGTCGCGGCGAGAACGCGGGTCCGACCAACCGCCGGAGCCGAAGGTGCTCGTCGCCCTCCGCCGACAGGATCGAAGTGCGCCGCCGGGCGAGCCACTCCGGGTTGTCGATGCCGGCGAGCTCCATGATCTGGCCCGATGCGCTGTGCCAGCGCTTGTCGCGCAGAACGGCGACGACGTCGTCGTAGTGCAGCACCGAGTAGCCGAACAGGTTGCGGGCGATCCACGAGTCGCGGGCGGCGTCGGCGGCCGCCTCCCGCTGTTGCTCGGCGTCGATCGACGGATCGGCGAGCCACGTCAGGTCGGGGATGTCGAGCTCGGACGCGAGTGTCGTCACGAGCCCGAGGCTACGCAACCGTGATCCCGGCGACGGCCTCGGATGGCGCTCAGCGGGCCCGGCGTCCGCTGCGGCGCGAGCGTGACGGTGCCTCGTCGGCTGATGACGCCACCGTGTTCGTGAGCGGGCCGACCTCGTCGACGATCCGCTCGAGGGTCGGGCGCTCGCCGCCGTGGTGGTGGTGGTCGATCGCCCGTCGCATCTCGGCCAGGTGCTCGGGGGACGTGCCGCAGCAGCCGCCGACGATGCGCGCCCCGGAGTCGACGGCGAGTCCGGCGTAGCGACCCATGAGCGCCGGGTCGCCGGTGTACTCGATGTCGGTGCCGCGGAACTGGGGGATGCCGCAGTTGCTCTTGGCGATGATCACGAGATCGTCGCGGTACATGTCCTGGATCGCGACGAGGAGGTCGGACGCGCCGACGCCGCAGTTCGCGCCGATCGCGGTCGGCGCGACCGGCAGCTCGTCGAACACGGCGACCAGCTCGCTCGGGCGCAGGCCCATCATCGTGCGGCCGGCGGTGTCGAACGACGCCGTCACGGTGTACGGCAGGCCGACCTCGATGGCGGCGATCGCGGCAGCGCGCATCTCCTGGGCGGCCGACTTGGTCTCGATCCAGGCGACGTCGGCGCCGCCGGCGCGAAGTCCCTCGATCTCCTCGGCGAAGGCCGCGATCGCGTCGGCCTGCGTCATCGCGCCGAGCGGTTCGATCAGCTCGCCGGTCGGGCCGACCGACCCGGCGACGACCACCGCGCGATCGGCCGCGGCGGCGACCTCGGCGGCGATGCGAGCGGCCGCCTCGGCGATCTCGGCCGTGCGCGCCTCGGCACCGTGCAGCCGGAGCC
>JBFHJC010000053.1:0-16861 GCA_041596155.1 Ilumatobacter sp.
AGCGTCGGGCCGGTGAGCGGCCGCTTCGACACCGTCTCGTTCCTGACCGACTACGGCACGACCGACGAGTTCGTCGGCGTGGTGAAGTCGGTGATCCGCGATCTGGCGCCCCACGTCACCGTCGTCGACCTCACCCACGGCGTCGCGCCGTTCGACGTGCGCGGCGGATCGCTGGCACTCGCCCGCTGCATCGGCTACGTGGCGAGCGGCGTCGTGCTGGCGATCGTCGACCCGGGCGTGGCCACGAACCGGCGGGCGGTCGCGATCGAGGTCGCCGGTGGCGCCGGTGTGTTCGTCGGGCCCGACAACGGTCTGCTGGCCCCGGCGGTCGCGCTCGCCGGCGGTGCCGAGCGAGCGATCGAGCTCACCAACGCCGAGTTCCAGCTCGCCGCCGCCGGTGCCACGTTCGCCGGGCGCGACGTCTTCGCACCTGCGGCTGCCCACCTCTGCAACGGCGTCGATCTCCACGAGCTCGGCGAGCCGATCGACCCGGGGTTGCTCCTGCCGGGCACGGTGCCGCTACCGCGCGAGGACGGTGACGCGGTGGTCGCCGAGGTGCTGTGGGTCGACCGATTCGGGAACGCCCAGCTCAACGTCGGTCCGGACGACCTGCCCCCGCACTGGGGCCGCCACCTGCGGCTGCGGATCGGCAGCCCGACGGCGCCGACCGGTCAGGCGGTCCGCAGCGCCGTCCGCGCCACCAGCTTCGCCGAGCTCGGCGCCGGCGCGATCGGCCTCGTGCTGGATTCGTACGGGATGCTCGCGATCGCGCTCGACCAGCGCTCGGCGGCCGACGAGGTCGGCGTCGCAGCCGGCGATCAGGTCGTCCTCGAGGCGATCGCCGAGCCGAGCGCGCCCACCACCCCGGTCGAGCTCGGTCGCTCCGGCTCGGTCGGCTCGGGCGATCGCTAGAGTCGCGCCATGCGCCCGGCGACGACGCTCACGATCGGACTGCTGCTGGCGCTGATCCTCGTCGCCGGCGTGATCTCGCTGCTCCGGCTCTGACCCGTTCGGCGTCTGCTCCCGACCCGCTCGACGCCGGGTCGGTCGTCGATTGCGGGCGCCGTTGTCCGAACCTGTGAAGATGGCGGCGTGGTGGACGACCGACACGACAACCTGGCGCACCTCCTCGACGGCCATCCCGCCGACCGCGTCGCGATCATCGCCCGCGGCCGCGAGACCTCCTACGGCGAGTTGCGCAACCTCGTCGATCGCTGCCGAGGCGGTCTCGCCGCGCTCGGTATCGGGCACGGCGACCGGGTCGCAATCCTGTGCGGGAACAACCGCAACTTCGTCGTCTCCTACCTGGCGGTCGTCGGGCTCGGTGCGGTGGCCGTGCCGATCAACCCGTCGAGCCCGGCTCCCGAGATCACCCGCGAGCTGGCGGTCGTCGAACCCGTCGCCGCCATCGTCGGGCCGCTCGCACGCCCGGCGTGGGCCGGCGTCGACGTCGACGCCATCGCCGGCCTGCGCCACGTCATCACCGCCGAGGGACAGCCCGACGACGAGCACACCCTCGAACAGCTCGTGACGTCGGACCCGCTGCCCGTGGTCGACGTCGATGCGGGCGATCTCGCAGTGCTGATGTTCACGAGCGGAACCGCCGGGGAGCCGCGCGCCGCGATGCTCACCCACGGCAACCTGATCGCGAACATCGAGCAAGGCGCGAGCAATCCCGACCGCACCCGCGAGGGCGACATCGTCTACGGCGTGCTGCCGCTGTTCCACATCTTCGGTCTGAACGTCGTGCTCGGCGTCTCGCTGTCGGTCGGCGCGACCGTGCTGCTCGTCCAGCGCTTCGACCCGGCGACGGCGGCCGAGTCGATCCGCGAGCGCGGCGTCACCGTCGTTCCCGGCGCGCCCCCGATGTGGGTTGCGTTCAGCCACTTCGACGAGCTCGCGCCCGACACGTTCCGCTCGGTGCGGCTGGCGACGTCGGGTGCGGCCAGACTGCCGCCGGCGGTGGCCCGGCGCTTCGAGGAACGCTTCGGCGTCACGATCACCGAGGGCTACGGCCTCACCGAGGCAGCGCCGGTGGTCACGACGTCGGTCGGGTTACCGCAGCGGGAGGGATCGGTCGGCAAGTCGCTCGCGGGCCAGGAGCTCCGCCTCGTCGACGCCGACGGGACGGACGTCCCCCTCGGCGATGCCGGCGAGGTCTGGGTGCGCGGCGAGAACGTGTTCCCCGGCTACTGGCGCGATCCCGAGGCGACCGACCGTGTGCTCGTCGACGGCTGGCTGCGCACCGGTGACATCGGCGTCGCCGACGAGGACGGTTACCTCTACCTGGTCGACCGGGCCAAGGATCTGATCATCGTGTCGGGGTTCAACGTCTTCCCGGCCGAGGTCGAAGACGTGCTGCGCTCCCATCCCGCCGTCGCGGAGGCCGGCGTGGTCGGCGTGCCGCACCCGCACCACGGTGAGGCGGTCCGCGCATTCGTCGTGCTCCACGTCGGCGCCGACGCCGACGAGGAGGGCCTGATCGAGTTCGCCGCCGAGTCGCTGGCCCGCTACAAGTGCCCGTCGAAGATCCTCTTCGTCGACGAGCTCCCTCGGAACGCGGCCGGCAAGCTGATCCGGCGCGAGCTGCAGGGCACCGTGCTGGGCTGAGCGCGCACTCGTCGTCTCGCCCCGGCGGGCGGCCTGGCTGGCGGCGAGATTGTGAACGCGTGCACATGCCATCTAACCTGGCGGTGATGCCCCCGCACCGAACCCGACGCCGGATCCCGGAAGCCACCGTCGCCCGCCTGCCGGTGTACCTGCAGATCCTCGTCGAGCAGTGCGAGGCCGGCGTCGACAACATCTCCTCTGAGGGCTTGGCCGAGCTGGCGGGCGTCAACGCAGCCAAGGTCCGCAAGGATCTGTCGTACCTCGGCAGCTACGGCACGCGCGGCGTCGGCTACGACGTCGAGTACCTCGTGTACCAGATCCGCCGCGAGCTCGGCCTCGAGCACGATTGGCCCGTCGTGATCGTCGGTGCCGGCAACCTCGGTCAGGCGCTCGCCGGCTACGGCGGCTTCGGCGAGCGCGGCTTCCCGGTAGCCGGGATCGTCGACGTCGACCCCGACAAGGTCGGCACGTTGGTCGCCGGCACCGCCGTCCGACCGCTCGACGACCTGCCCGAGCTGGTGCGCACGACCGGATCGTCGATCGGCGTGATCGCCACTCCGCCGAGCGCCGCCCAGGACGCCGCCGACCGCCTCGTCGCGGCGGGGGCCACGAGCATCTTGAACTTCGCGCCGGTCGTGCTGAGCGTGCCGGCGGGCGTGTCGGTCCGCAAGGTCGACCTGGCGGTCGAGCTGCAGATCCTGAGCTACCACGAGCAACGCCGTTCCGCGTCGGGCGCACCGCTCCAGTCCGTCTCGGCCGAGCGCCACCGTGGCGCGACGGCGTAGGCTGGGCGCGACATGTCGATCCTCGTCATCGGAGTGAATCACCGCAGCGGTCCGGTCAGCGTCCTCGAGCGCGTGGCCATCCCCGCCGACGAGGTCGCCAAGGCGGTCAGCGGGCTCGCCAACCGCGACAACGTCCGTGAGGTCGTCGTCGTGAGCACCTGCAACCGGACCGAGATTTATGCGGTCACCGAGCGGTTCCACGGCGCGTACGCCGACATCCGGGACTTCCTGTGCGACCTCGGTTCGCTCGCCCCCGACGACTTGCATCCCCACCTCTACTCCCAGCACGACGAGGAGGCGATCCGTCATCTGTTCGAAGTCGCGGCGGGCCTCGACTCGGCCGTGGTGGGCGAGGCGGAGATCCTCGGCCAGCTTCGTCAGGCCTGGGAGATCGCCCAGCGCGAAGGCGGCGCCCGGTCCACGCTCAACCTGCTCTTCCGGCACGCGATCGGCGTCGGTAAGCGTGCCCGCACGGAGACGGCGATCGCCCGCGGCACCGCGTCGGTCAGCCACGCAGCGGTCGAGATGGCCGTCGACGTGCACGGCTCGATCACCGGCCGTCGGGTCGCCGTCATCGGCGCCGGTTCGGTGGGGGAGGGGATCGCCGTCGCACTCCACGGTGCCGGCGTCGGCGACGTCCTCGTCGTCAACCGGAGCCCCGAGCGCGGCACCGCGCTGGCCCAGCGCGTCGGTGGGCACGCGATCGGCATCGACCGCCTGCGCGAGGCGCTGGCCGACGCCGACGTCGTGCTGACCTCCACCGGCGCCGGCTCGCCGGTGATCGACCGCGAGCTGGTCGCCGGGCTCGACCGGTCGGACCGACCGCTGCTGATCGTCGACGTGGCGGTCCCGCGCGACGTCGCTCCCGGCGTCGCCGACCTGCCCGGCGTGACGGTGCTCGACATCGACGATCTCGGTCGCTGGGCCGAGCGCGGACGGGCGGCGCGCCTCGGCGAGGTCGAGCGCGTGCTCGCCATCGTCGCCGACGAGCTCGAGCGGTTCGGGGTCGAGGCGGCGGCGCTGCAATCGGCCCCGCTCGTCACCGCCCTCCGCCAGCGCGCCGAGGCCGCTCGCGCCGATGAGCTCGAGCGGCACCGTCGCCGACTCGAGCAGCTCGCCCCTGCCGACCGCGAGCTCGTCGAGACGATCACCCGCGGCCTCGTCGCCAAACTGCTCCACGAGCCGTCAGTACGCCTGCGTCATCAGGCCGGTTCGCCGCAGGGAGAGCGCAACGCGGCGGCGATCGCCGATCTGTTCGACCTCGGCTGACCGGTCGTGGCCGATCTCCGGATCGCGACGCGCGGCAGCGCTCAGGCGGTCACTCAGTCCGAGGCGGTCGCCGAGGCGCTGCGCGGCAGTGGGCACTCGGTCGAGCTCGTCCTGGTGGAGACCCATGGTGATCGCACGCAGGCCGCCGAGGTCCCGCTCCACTCGATCGGTGGACAGGGCGTGTTCGTCAAGGAGGTCCAGCGCGCCGTGCTCGACGGTCGCGCCGACCTGGCGGTGCACTCCGCGAAGGACCTGCCGACCACCCCCGCCGACGGTCTGGTGATCGGCGCCTTCACCCCCCGCCGCTCGGCAGCGGACGCGCTGGTGGGTCGCACCCTCGTCGACCTGCCCTTGGGTGCGACGGTCGCGACCGGTTCGGTGCGACGGCGCGCGCAGCTCTCCCGGGCCCGCCCCGATCTGCAGTTCGTCGAGCTGCGCGGGAACATCCACACCCGGCTCGAACGGATCCCGCCCGACGGCGCGATCGTGATGGCGGTGGCCGCGCTCGAGGTGCTCGGGCTGACGGATCGGATCGCCGACATGCTCGACACCGCCGAGTTCGTGCCGGCGGTCGGGCAGGGATGCGTCGCCGTCGAGTGCCGCGACCGCGACAAGGCCGCGCTCGAGGCGTTGAGGTCGGTCGACGACCGCGTGACCCGCCACGAGGTCACCATCGAGAGGGCATTCCTCGCCGAGCTCGGCTCGGGTTGCTCGCTCCCGGTGGGCGCCCACGCCGCCGGCGGCCGGTTGTTCCCGTTCCTCGCCGGCGAGGCGACGCGCATCGCCGTGCGCGACACGATCGAGCTCGTCGGTGACGTCGACGTCGACGCCGCTCGCGCTCGCGACGCAGCGCGCGGCGCCCTGGAGCAGGTGGGCGGGATGTGATGACTCGGCCGCTCGCCGGCCGGCGGGTCGTGACGACGCGCGGTGAGCCCGGACGGCTCGACTCGCTGCTCGCCGACGCCGGGGCCGAGGTCGTCCACGTCCCGCTGATCGAGATCGCCGACGCGACGGCGCCCGGCACCGGCGCCGCGGCGCTCGCCGCTGCGGTCGAGCGTCTCGGCGACGGTGGGTGGGCGATCGTGACCTCGGTGCACGGGGCACGTCGCCTGGGTCCGCTCGTCGCCCGTCGCCCCTGTCGATTGGCGGCGGTCGGGAGCCGCACGGCATCCGAGCTCGCCCGCTTCGCCGGTCGCCCCGTCGAGGTCGTTCCGGGCCGCCAGACCGCAGCTGACCTTGCCGCAGCGATGCCTCCGGCCGCGGCGGACGACGCGGTGGTCGTGGCGCAGGCCGACCGCGCCGACACGGCCCTGGTCGAGGGTCTCAGGGCGAAGGGGTACGCGGTCGTTGCGATCACCGCCTACGAGACCCGCTTGCGTTCGCCGTCCGACTCCGAGCGGGGTGCAGCCCTCATGGCCGACGCGCTCACCCTGGCCAGCGGGTCGGCGGCGCGATCGTGGGTCGACGCCATCGGCCGCGACGTACCTCGGCGGGTGGTCGCCATCGGTCCGACGACCGCTGCGGTCGCCGCCGAGATGGGCTTGGAGGTCACCGACGTGGCGGCCGAGCACAGCGTCGAGGGCCTCGTCGCGGCGGTCATCGCCGCCCTGACCTGATCGGCCGCCCGACAGCGCGTGACGCCGACCGCCGCGGTCGCTCGGGCCCAGACGGGTACACTCGCCGCGGCCATCCCCCATGGACGCGACGCGACCGACCCATCGCCGCACGGCCGTACGAGCACTCGTCATCGCGCTCGTTGCGTCGTTCGTCGTGCCCACGCAACCGGTCGTCGCCGAAGGCGTCGTGGGCATCGTCTCCGCCTCCGTTGACGAGGCGCGGACGCCGTCGATCTCGGCCGACGGGCGGTGGGTCGTCTTCGAAGGGTCCGACGGTGGCCGGCGTTCGGTGTTCCGCACCGACCGCGCTTCAGGCCGCACGGTCGAACTGGCGGAGATTCCCTCGGGGGTTCGAGCGGGCGACACGATCCTGCCGCGGCTCTCGTCCGACGGATGCGTCGTCGTCGCCGTCACCGAGGTGGCTTTCGATCTCTTCCGCGACGACGACCGCGACGAACGCTGGGACGTCTATCGCCTCGTCGTGCCCGAGTGCGGCGGTCAGCGCAACGCGTGGGAGCTGGTGTCCGTCAGCGAGCAGCGCGGCATCGCCCGCGACGGTGTGTTCACGACCGCGGCCCCGGCGATCTCCGGTTCCGGTGCCGTGATCGCCTACGTGCACCAGCGACCCGGCGCCCCGGAGGGCGTCGGCACGATCAGCGTGGTCGACCTCACCGTGCCCGTCGGCCAGCCCGGTCGGTCCGAGACGGTCGCCGGCATGCCCGGCGAGGCGCCGAACCGCGCCTTCCTGTACGAAGGTGCGAGCGAACCGGCGCTGTCCGACGATGGTCATCAGCTCGGCTTCGTGGCCGACTTCACGGCCAGCGAAGCGTTGCCGGGTTGGGGTTCCGGGCCGGTCGCCGGTGGACCCGCCACCCGTCACGTGTACGTCTGGGACCGCCGGGCGCCCGACCAGCGGCGCGCCGTCCGCTTGATCTCCGGGCGCGACGGCGTGCCGAGCGCGGCCGGTGGACACTCCCCGGTGCTCTCAGAGGACGGCCGGGTCGTCGCGTTCGTCTCGGCGGATCGCGCCCTGGTGACGGCTGAGATCCCGCGCTGCACACCCGACTGCCCGACGCAGGTGTTTCGCTACGATCGCGACACCGACGGCAACGGCATCCTCGACGAGCCACCGCGCCGCGATCCGCTGACGATGGTGTCGGCGATCGGAGCCGGCGTCGTCGACGTCGGCGTACCGGTCGCAGGCGATCGCTCGTCGTGGGCGCCGGCGATGACGCTCGACGGTAGCCAGATCGCGTTCGTCACCGATGCGACGAACCTCCTGCCCGACCGACGGGCGGGCGGCGGCGATGTCACCGACGGCGACCTCCTGGTCGCCGAGATCCACCTCGGTCAGCTCCGACGGGCCGTCGACGGGTTGGCGCAGATGGCGGTGCCGGGCGCCCACGGCGCACCGTCGATCTCGCGCACCGGTCAAGTGCTGGCGTTCGAGACCGTGACCGGCGAGATGATCACCGGCACCGAGCGGCCCACGTGGAGCGGTCGGCGGATGATCGCCACCGTGCAGGTCAGGCCGAGGTTGTCGCTCGCCGCGCTCGACTTCGGCACGACCCTGCTCGGATGGGAGAGCGCCGAGATGTACGCCACCGTGCTGAACGCCGGGCCGGCAGCGTTCGCGCCGACCAACGTGTCCGTCTCGTCGAACTTCCGGATCACGGGCGGCACGTGCGCCAAGGGCATCCTGGTGGCGGCCGGTACGTCGTGCTCGGTGAACCTGACGTTCCGGCCGACGGCACCCAGGGGCTACTCGGGCACCCTCACCGTGACCGGATCCGGCGAGGGCGCCGTCTCGGTGTCGGCGGCGCTGCGTGGCGCGGCCGGCGAACCGGCGCTCGTCATCGATCCCGGCGGCATCGACTTCCCGCCGGCGATCGTCGGCTCGCCCGGTGGCCGCATCGCGGTCGACGTCACCAACGTCGGCTTCCTGCCGACGTCGGTCGACGCGATCTGGCTCGAAGGCGCCAATCCCGACGATTTCACCGTGACCGAGCAGAGCTGCCGCAACCGGGCCGTGAACCCCGACGCGACCTGCGCCATCGAGGTCGAGTTCCGACCGAGCGGCGCCGGTTACCGGAGCGCGCTGTTGCTCGTCCGCACGCCGATCGGCCAGTACACCTCGGCCGTACTCGGTGGCCTGGCCACGTACGCGCCCGTCGCCGGCTTCCTTCCCGATCAGATCACGGTCGTGTCGCCCGACGGATCTGGCGACAGCGCGCCGGCCGAGCCGATCAGCCTCCACGCCAGTCGTGAGGCGGCCGGTCACGAGCCGACCGTCGCGCCCGGGGGCGTGATCGCCGTCGGCGGTCGGGGCTACCCGATCGGGAGCGCGGTCGTCATCGGGTTCGACGACGGGAGCCCCCCGCTCGCTCTCGCCCGAGTCGACGAGCGCGGCGAGTTCACGATCACGCTGCGCCTCCCGACGCGGCTTCGTTTCGGCGAGCACCGCCTGGTCGCGAGCGGGCCCGAGGGCGCCGTTGCGGCCCTGCGTCTCGACGTCGCGGCGCGAAGCGCCACTCGCGTCGCCGGACTGCCCGGCTTCGGCATGGGGTGACCGTCTAGAGGCCGGCGGCGCCGCAGGCGACGCCGGGCGGTCGCTCAGAGCTCGGGCGTGACGAGCAGTCCGGTGAGGAGGACGGCGATCTCGCAGCCGGTGCCCGTGGTGCGCCCGGCGGCGTCGCACTCGACTGCCAGCACGATGTTGTCGGACGGCTCGAACGGCAACGGGCTGATGCGGGGTTGGAACTCGTTGGCGGAGTTCATCGCGCCGAGGTCCCATTCATAGAGGACGTCGGCGTTGCGGAGGAGCTGCGCCGTGCCGAGGTCGCCGTTCGGGTTCTGGAGCACGACGTCGGTGAGCCGGAACGCCGAGTCGGGCGGGAGCGACAACGATTCGCTGCGGTTCTGGGTGATGCCGACGTCGACGGCGATGCGGTAGGCCACCGGGTCGCCGACCGGTCCAGCGGCCGCGGGAGCCGGGGTGTCCTCGGTCGTCGCGACGGTGGTCGACGTCGCGGGCACCGTGGTGGCGGGTGCTGCGCCGAGCTCGTCGATGCGCTCGTCGACGGCGCGGGCGGCGGCGTCGCGCAGCTCGGGGCGGACGACGCCGAACCAGGCGAGCAGCACCGCTGCTGCAGCGACGCCCCAGCCGAACGTGCGGGCGAACGATCGGAGGCTGAACGTGGCAGGCTGGATCAGCGTCGCCCGTCCGGTCGCCGGATCGTGGTCGGGTTCGGTCGCCTCGATCTCGAAGTCGATCTGACGATCAGCCCGCCGGAACAGCTTGCGTTCGACCGTCACGTTCAGGCGGACGAGACTGGCGGCGCCCGGCGCGACACCGACCGCCGGCGGGTCGAACGTGCCGTCCAGGCGCTCGGTGGCGTCGACGAGGTGGAGGCGGCAGCTCGCCAGGTTGTTGCCATGGTTCTCGACCATGAACTCGTACGTCGCCCGGCGGCGCGCCCGCTGCACCGGTTGCAGCGCCACGATGCGCCGATCGTCGAACGGCGCGACCTGCAGGATCGTCTCGGAGACCACCACGTCGTCGGGCGCCCCTTGGGGGATGACGCGAACGGCGAGCGGCGTCGGCCCGGCGGTCGTCGAGTGGATCGCCGGCGGGCGGACGACGACCTCGACGACGTCGCGGGATCCGCCGAAGAGGGTCAGGTTCGGCCGTGTCACCGTGGTCCACGCCGCCGTGAGCCCGGCGGGCACGACGGTGTAGCTCTCGGTGCGGTCACCGACGTTCTCGACGGCGACCGTGAGCGAGGCCGTCTCGCCCGGACGGACCGTCACCTGCTCCTGGGTGAACCACACCTGCACCGACACGGCGACGACGCTACCGCCCACCGGCCCGCGGACCGGGCCACCCGATCTCGCCGCGGTCGTCGCCACGTTCGGATTCGCCCGGCCGGCGTCCGGCGCGGCGGGTGGCCATCGGGTGGGAGGTGATGTGGCGGGCGTCGTACCATGCCGCCATGGCCGCTCACGACCCGACCGCCGCGTTTCCGGCCCACCGGCCCCGCCGGCTGAGGGCGACGCCTGCGATGCGTGAGCTGGTCGCCGAGGCCAACGTGAGCGTGACCGATCTGATCGCCCCGCTGTTCGTACGGGAGGCGATCGACGCGTCGCTCGAGATCGCGTCGCTGCCCGGCGTGTACCAGCACACCCTCGACGACCTGCGGCGCGAGGTCGCCGCGCTGGCCGCGATGGGCGTGCGGGCCGTCATGCTGTTCGGCGTCCCGGCCGAGAAGGACGCCCGCGGCTCGGGCGCCAGCGATCCGGACGGCATCGTGCAGGTCACCCTCCGCCACCTGCGCGCCGATCTCGGCGACGACGTCGTGCTGATGGCCGACCTGTGCGTCGACGAGTACACGAGCCACGGTCACTGCGGGATCCTGCGCGACGACGGCACGGTCGACAACGACGCGACGCTCGAGGTGTACGCCGCCGCCGGCGTCGCCCAGGCCGATGCCGGCGCTCATGTGGTCGCGCCCAGCGGCATGATGGACGGCCAGGTGGGAGCGATCCGCGCCGCGCTCGACAGCGCCGGGCACGCCGGCGTGGCGATCCTCGGCTACTCGGCCAAGTACGCCAGCGGCCTGTACGGACCGTTCCGCGACGCCGTCGACGTGCAGATCGTCGGCGGCGGCGACCGCAAGGGCTACCAGCAGGACCCGCGCAACGCCCGCGAGGCCCTCGTCGAGGTTCGCGCCGACCTCGCCCAGGGTGCCGACATGGTCATGGTGAAGCCGGCGCTCGCCTACCTCGACGTCATCCACGAGGTACGACGCCACGTCGACGTGCCGCTGGCGGCGTATCACGTCAGTGGCGAGTACGCGATGCTCAAGGCCGCGGCCGCCAACGGATGGATCGACCACGACGCGGTCGCGCTCGAGCACCTGACCGCGATCCGACGGGCGGGCGCCGACCTGGTGCTGACCTATCTCACACGGTGGTTCGCCGAGCGACACGGAGCACGACGGTGATCGCACCCTGCGACCCCGATCGCTGTGCGGCTGCAGGATGCACCCCGGCGTTGTGCGTCGGTGCCGGCGTGGCGTCGAACGACGAGTTGTTCGAGCGTTCGACGCAGGCGATCCCCGGCGGTGTCAACTCGTCGATCAGGGCGTTCCGGTCGGTGGGCGGGCGGCCCTTCGTCGTCGCTCGCGCGGAGGGCGCCCACGTCATCGACGTCGAGGGCAACGAGTACATCGACCTCGTGCAGAGCTACGGGGCCGTGATCCTCGGTCACGCCCACCCTGCCGTGACCGCGGCGGTGGCCGAGGCTGCGACGGGCGGCACGTCTTTCGGCGCGCCGACGCCGCGCGAGATGAAGCTCGCCGAGGAGATCGTCGGGCACGTCGACTCGTGCGAGCAGGTGCGGTTCATGAACTCGGGCACCGAGGCCACGAGCACCGCGGTCCGGCTCGCCCGGGGCCATACGGGGCGCGACCGGGTCGTGATCTTCCACGGCAACTTCCACGGCGCCACGGACGCCCTGCTCGCGGCCGGCGGCAGCGGTGTCGCCACCCTCGGCCTGCCCGGCACCGCCGGCGTTCCGGCCGGGGCCGTCGGCGAGACGATGGTCGTGCCGTACAACCGGGTACCCGACCTGGACGAATCCGTCGCCTGCGTGATGGTCGAGCCGATCGCCGCGAACATGGGCGTGATCCCGCCCGAGCCGGGCTTCCTCGAGGGGCTGCGCGTCGAGTGCGATCGCGTGGGCGCGCTGCTGGTCTTCGACGAGGTCATCACCGGCTTCCGGATCGGCACCGGCGGCGCACAGGCCAAGTACGACGTGCGCCCCGACCTCACCACGTTCGGCAAGGTGATCGGCGGCGGTCTCCCGATCGGCGCGGTCGGCGGACGACGCGACGTGATGGAGACGTTGTCGCCGCTCGGCCCGGTGTTCCACGCCGGCACGCTGTCGGGCAACCCGATCGCCACCGCGGCCGGGCTGGCAGCACTGGGCGAGCTGACCGGTGACGTGTACATCGAGCTGATGGCGCGTGCCCGTCACCTGTCGGCGCTGCTGCGCGACGCATGCTCGGCGGCCGGGTTCCCGGCGAGCTTCCCGGTCGTCGGCACCCTGCTCGGCATGGTGTGCGGCGACGTCGACCGCCCGATCGACTTCGTCGGCGCCAAGCGGACCGACGAGGCGGCGTACGCCCGGTTCTTCCACGCGATGTTTGCCGCGGGCGTCGCGATGGCGCCCGGTGCGTACGAGGCCATCTTCATCGGCGCCGCCCACACCGACGAGGTGATCGCCGAGATCGGCGAGCGCGCCCACCGGGCCGCCGCCGTCGCCGCCGCGACGTGACCGGCGCGCCGCAGTAGCGTCGTCGCCACCATGCGGGAGATCTTCAGCATCCGCTTCTTCGCCGCCGTCGGCGCCGTCGTCGGGCTGTTCTTCCTGTTGACCACGATCTTCGCGACCCGCGAGGTGATCGAGGGCGACGACGGCGGGCCCGCTCCGCTCGTCACCCATCGCATCGACCTGGTCGATCGGATCGAGTCGTCGAGCAACCCGGCGTTCGGCGTGCTCGATGGGGTGGCGGTCGCGGACACCGTCTTCACGCTCGACCCCTCGCGTGCCGTGCGCATCGTGGCCGACACGCCCGCCGTCGACCACTGCGGTGCCGCCCTCGCTCGCGCCGGTGGGTGTGCCGTCGTCGCCGACTTGCTCGGCGAAGGCGTCGTCTGGTTCGCGCTGGTGCCGATGGGCGCCGGGCGGTCCGTCGAGCTCCCGGCGATCGACCTCCTCGACGACGGGCTGGCGCAGCTCGTCAACGGGTGGCAGCTCCCGTACGCGCCAGTCCTCGATCGGCGGTGCGACGACGAGTTCGCGTCGTATCGCGAGTTCCGCGATGCGCTCGGTGACGACTTCGTCGCGCTCTACGACCTCGACGAGCGGCGGCTGACGGCGGTCGTGTGCCGGCGGAAGGTCTCGTACGCCCCGACGACCGTGCCGTCGGCCGAGTCGTCGCTCGCTTCCACGACGACCCCGACCACCGTCGCGTCGGGCTGATCGCATCCCACCGACCCGGCGACGCACATCGTCAGGCGAGTTCGTCGAGCGCAGCTGCTGCGGCGCGGCCGGAGTTGAAGGCTCCCTCGACCTTGGGGCCGGCGAAGAGGTCGCCGGCGAGCACGAGGCGACGCTCGGCGTCGACCCAGCACGGATCGGGCCACGGTTCGACCGGCCCGGCGAACCGCCACTTCTTCACCTGCGCGTCGACGATCGCCGCCCGGCCGAGCCACGGTGCGGCCCGGAGCAGGAGCCGCTCGCGCAGCTGGTCGACGGGGAGTTCCCAGTGCTCGGTGCTCCAGGGCTGGGTCGCATGGAACGTGACTGCCGGCACGGCGCTGATGCCCTTGGCCTGATTGTCGCCGACGAACGCGAACGGCTCCTCGGCGTCGGCCGGGTCGAACTGCAGGCCCCCCGGATCGGGAACGGAGCTCGGGCGATCGAGCACGGTCAGGAGGGCGATGGTCCGGTGGTACTCGCGGCGGACGAGCTGCTCGGGCAACTCGACGCCGGAGGGGGCGACGAGCGACCACGACTGGGCCACCGGGCAGGTCACGACGGCGGCGTCGGCGGTCACCACCTCGCCGTCGTCGATCACGACGTCCCAACCGTCCTCGGTCGGGCGGAGCGCGAACACCATCCAGCCGGTGCGGCAGTCGAGCTCGCGGGCGAGATCCTTGGCCAGCGAGTTCATGCCGGCCACCCCGACGTAGCGCGGGTGTCCGTCCTCCCGCCCGGCGAATCCGTGACACCAGACCCGAGCGATACCGCGAGCCGACCAGTCGTCGGTCTGACGGGCGAACGCCTCGCCGCGCACGGTGAAGAACTGGGCGCCGTGATCGACGACGGCGTCGCCGATGCGACGGGTCGCGAGGCGGCCACCCACCGATCGGCCCTTGTCGAGCACGACGACGTCGTGACGACGCGCCAGGTCGCGAGCAGCGATCAGCCCGGCGACGCCGGCGCCGACCACCGCGACTCGCATCAGCCGATCAGCTCGACGTCGTCGTCGCGATCTGCCTCGCGTCGGCGATGGACCACCGCGACTCGCATCAGCCGATCAGCTCGACGTCGTCGTCGCGATCTGCCTCGCGGCGGCGATGGACCACCTCGGCCCGCTCGAGGAAGTCGAGGAGGATGCGGTTGAACGTCGTGCCGTGCTCGATCATGAAGCCATGGGCGGCCCCGCTGATCACCACCAGCT
Source organism: Ilumatobacter sp. (assembly GCA_041596155.1). GTDB lineage: Bacteria > Actinomycetota > Acidimicrobiia > Acidimicrobiales > Ilumatobacteraceae > Ilumatobacter. The sequence continues at coordinate 14,530 of JBFHJC010000053.1, forward strand.
CGGCGGTCGGGATCAGCTCGGCGATCTCCTCGGCGTCGCCCCGCGGCGTGAGGATGTCCTGATTGCCCACCATCACGAGGGTCGGCACGTCGAGGTTCGGCAGCCGTTCGCGCAGGTGGTCGTCGATCGCGAGGATCCCGGCGACCTGCCCGGCGAAGGCGTGGGGCGGTCGTGAGAGGGCGAGCGGGCCCATCCAGCCGATCGCAGGACTGAGCCGGCGGAACGAGCGCGGACCGATCATCCAGCGGGCCGCCTCGGCCGTCATCGCACCCATGCCCCGCGTCTCCGCGATCCGGGCCCACTCGGCGAGCAACTCGCGACGCCAGCGATGGTGGCGGCACGCGGTGCAGGCGAGCGTCAGCGAGCGCACACGCTCGGGGTGACGGAGGGCGAGGAGCTGAGCGATCACGCCGCCCATCGAGGCGCCCACGACGTGTGCCGTGTCGACCCCGGTGTCGTCGAGCACCGCGACGGCGTCGTCGGCCATCTGCTCCATCGAGTAGGCGCCGTAGGGCTTGTCGGAGCGACCGGCGCCCCGGTTGTCCATCGCGAGTGTGCGGTATCGGCTGGCGAGCGCGAAGCGCTGGACGTCCCAGAGGTGCTTGTCGGCGCCGAGCCCCTGGATCATGAGCACGGGCGGGCCGGAGTGTCGACCCGTCTCGCGGTAGTGCAGGCGGACGCCGTCGGCGGCGCGGACGAAGGGCATCAGAAGCCGCCGATCCCGCCGAACGGGAGCCAGTCGAGCGGGGTGCCCGTGAGGGTGCCGCCGAGCTCGTCGAGCATCTCGTCGATCCGGTCTTGGAGCCGGTCGGCGAGCTCGAGCTCACCGAGGGGCCCGCGCCGCGAGTGCTGCACCCGGAGCGGGCGGCCGATCTCGACGCGGGCGTTCCGGCGGACCGGCACCGACGTGGTCGCCGCCGGGAACACCCGGACCTTGGCGGCGACCGCCGCGCCCACCAGGCGGTGGTCGATCGTGCCGGTGCGACGGTTGGTCACCAGGTGATCTGCACCGAGCACGATGACCTGGCCGGCGCGGAGCGCGCCCTCGAGCTCGTCCTCGATCGGCAGCAGTCCGCCGAGCCGCTGCATCATCGGCCCGATCGGCGCGATGTCGGGACGGCCGACGAATCGGACCGGGCGGTCGACGGTCGCGCCGATCGCGAGCGCTGCGAACACCGGCGCCAGGGCGAACCGGCGACTGTTGACGACGATCAGCGCGCCGGTGCGGCGCGGGAGATGTTCGGCGCCGCCGACGGCGGTGTCCCAGCGCATGCGGCTGAGCCACCAGATGCGGTCGGTGAAATCGTTGTCGCGGCCCCAGTCGTCGACGTGGGTGTCGACCCAGCCGCCCAGCCGGCGCAGCGAGCTGCCGGTGGCCGACCGCGCGGCCGAGCCGGCGTACGCGGCCGGCATGGAGACGACGTCGGCGACGCGCCGAACTGCGCTCATGCCGCTGCCTTCCGGGCCGGGGTGTGGACGATGCTCGGCCAGCTGTACAGCTGATCGATGACGTCACCGGTCGACGTGCTGGGCGCGAACCCGAGCACGTCGCGTGCTCGGGCGTTGTCGGCCAGCCGGCCACGGTGGAGCAGTTCCTGGATGTGCTCGGGCAGCGGCGCGCCGGTGACGTACGAGAGCGTTCTCGCGAGCGCCCACTCCGGCCCGACCAGCGGCGCCGGGATGCGTCCGCCCCGCAGCGCCGCCTGGAGCGCCGTGATCGCCCCCGGGGCGACGATGTTGAGCGGCTCGTCGAGACGCTGACGGGCGGCTGCCACGAAGGCCTCTGCGGCGTCGTGCTGGTGGATGACCGCGAAGGGTGGGTCCGCGAGCACGCTGAACGGCACGACGGGCATCCGCAGGACCCGGCCGAGCGTGCTCGGCACGTGGGGCCCGAGCACGGTCGCGAGCCGCAGGGCACCCACCGACACGCCGATTCGGCGGCCGATCGATGCGGCGGTGTGCTCGATGTCGGCCACCATGTGCCCGTAGTCGCTCGTGGGGTCGGGCGGCACCTGCTCGCTGGGGCGGGTGACGGAGCCGCGCCGCCGGCCGTAGATCTCGATGCCGCTGCGCACGATGATCGACTCGAGCGACCTGCACTCGGCGGCGGCACCGAGGATGGACGTCGCGGCGTCGTCCGTGAGCCTGCGGGCGGTGTCGGAGGAGGCACGGGCGTGCGGTTCCCACACCGCGATGTGCACCACGACGTGGGGGTCGAAGGCGAGGACGGTGTCGACGGTGCGGTCGTGCTGGCCCGGGACGATACGATGGAAGACCGCCCGGCGCAGTCGGCGCCTGGGCGGGTCGGCGTCGATGCCTTCGAGCGATCCGA
>JBFHJC010000054.1:0-16816 GCA_041596155.1 Ilumatobacter sp.
ACGAGGCAAAGAGCTGTTGCTCGAACTACTCGCACGACGCGATCCGGTCTGATGGGTCCGGCTCAATTGCGTCACGGACTTTCCACGCGCCGTCCTCGACGACGACTTCCAACTCAAGCACAGTCCGTCCAATGCCGTCCTCGATCACACGGTCGGTGCCGTCCGGATTGCCGCCGATCTCGACGACTATTCCGGACGTGATTTCACAACCCTGCACTGTTGCCAGAGTCCCGGACGCGCTGACCGCGAGTGAGGCGAGTTCGGCAACGAAAGCGTCTGGTTCGACCGTGTTCTCGAGCTGGCGGAGGTTGTTCGCTCGGTAGTCGGCCACGACGTTTCGCCACCCTTCGAGCAGCACGCCTGTGTAGTGATCACTGAGCTGCGCAACAACTCGGTCGTCGGAAGGGCTCCTAACAGCATTGACGGAAGCTCGCATTGCGGCTTCCACCGCTGCCAACACGGCCTCCGCCTGGGCGACCGGGTCGTTTGGATCCAGCGTGGAGTCGGGTGCCGGAACTGATGTTGGCGACGAGGTATCGGTCACCGCCGTGGAAGAGGTCGTCGGAACGGGCGACTCGGTGGTCGACGTCGTGGTCGTCGTCTCGGGCGCTGCCGTGGTCGACGGCGCGGCACTCGTCGTCGTCGGGACGCCCGTCGTCGCGGCGTCGCTCGCGTCGTCGCCACTGCACGCGGCGGCGACCAGCACCAGGGCGATCACCGCCACTCCGCCGGGACAACGCATCCCCGCACGATACCGATGACCGCAGGTCAGGCCGATGGGGAGAACTGCCCGACGTACGAGTTGTGTCTGACACAACTCGTACGCTCGGGGTCGTGGGACACGTTGCGCTCGCCCGGACCGCTCGCGCGCATGCGCTGCGCGCCATCGGCCTGGCTTGGCTGGCCCTCGCGGCGGTGCTGGCCGGCATGTTCGTCCTCCCGCACGGGTGGTTCGATCTGTTCGTGCCGTTCGACGGCTGGATCGTCATCCCGATCGCGATGGTGCTCTCCGCCGTCTTGCTCGTCGCACTTCCGATGGAGCGGATCGGCGCAGCGATCGTCGGTGACCTCGGCGACCACACCGTGGCCGACGGCCGGCTCCGGAACGTCGCCGAGGAGCTCTCGATCGCGATCGACGAGCCGGCCGACCACGTCGTCATCCACGAATCGCCGGTCCCCAACGTCGGCGCCTTCCCGACGCCCGACGGGGTCGTCGTGATGGCGACCAGCCAGGCCGTCGTTCAACTCGAGCGCGCCGAGCTCGAGGCGCTCGTCGCCGCCCAGTTCGCCGGCATGCGCGACCGGTGGTGCCGCCTCGCCACCCGCGCCGAGCTGGCGTGGACGGGCACGATCGTCCTGAGCTTCGTCAGCATCCTGTTCGCCATGCCGCTGGCGCTGTTCGTCGGTGCAGCGATGATCTTTGCGCCCCGCACGGTCGAGGTGACCCGCGACCTGTGTGCCGACGCCGCCGCGGTCCAGGCGACCCGCCACCCGGCGGCACTCGCGGGCGCGCTTCGCCACCTCACGCCCGCATCCGGAGCGAGTCACGAGCAGCGCATCACCAAGCGGTGGTACCTGCCGATCAACCCGTTCCTCGCACTCCCACGGCGCGTCCAGTCGACGACGACCGTGAGCACCTTCAATCGGTCGTCGCGCACCTGGACCCACGACGAGGAGATCGCCGCCGAGCTCGACCTGCGCGCCGACCGCGCCGAAGCGCTCGCCGCCGGGGCGGACCCCAGCCGGTACACCGCTCGGGAGTACCGCCGCCGCTGGAGTGAGCTCGGCACGACGGAGACCTGACGTATCGAAAGGTGCCAGGCACCTTTCGATACGGTGCCGGATCAGGCGATGCGCCTCGCGTAGCCCCAGACCGCGCCGGGCTGGAACAGGTTGCCGGCCCGGTCGAGCTCGGCCTGGTACGCCTCGTCGGCCATCGCGGCCGCGGTGGCGACGTCGATGCTGGCGCCGTCGTCGTGGCGCACGAACCAGGCGAACTCACCCATCGGCCCGGCCGTCGTAGCGGTGACGACGACTTGCTTGCCGACGATGCCGCCGTACATGTCGGCGATGCTCGTCGCCCACGCTCCGGCCTCACCCCACTTGCCGGGGTTGGCGATGGCGGTCACGGCGCTGATGTACGAGCCGACCGGCGCCGGTTCGGTGATCTCGCCGTGGATGATCATCGCCAGTCGATCGGGCGCCACTTCGACGATGAACTCGCGCGAGTGGTCGATGACCAGCTTGTTGAGCTCGTCGTCGGCCTGCAGCGCATCGTTCATCTGCTGGACCTGGGACATGCCCTCCGTCGGCATCGACCAGGCGATCGCGCCGACCGGTAGCCCGGCCTGCCCGGACCACAGCGAGACCGGCATCCCGGTCACCTCCCGTACTCGGGTCGTGACCTCCATCGCCCATCCGATGGCAGCTGCGCCGCCCATGACGCGCAATTGCCGCTGGAACACATACATATCGGTTCCCCTTTCCCCGGGGATGCCCCCGCATCCCCGCCGAGACCACCTTCCCCCACCGGAGCGGCGAGCGCCATGGTCATTGGTCACACGGTCGAGATGGGCGCCAAGTGTGATCGCGGCAGCGCGCAGGGCAGAGGCTTGGCCAGCGATGTGCCTCCGTTAACGCCCTCGTTAACGCCGGTGTCGTGGAATGGCCCCGTACCAGGCGGATGGGAAGGGGACCACTATGCGGACGACGTCACGGATTGCCATCACCGGGGCGATGCTCACCTCGACGGTCGTTGCTGCGACGACGGCGTTCGCTGCGCCGGTCGAGTCGTACATCGGGTTCGGCTTCCTCGACGACGGCACACGTCTTGCCGACCAGTTCCCGATCACCGACGAGTACGAGGCCGGCGACGGCATCGTCTTCGTCCCGTCGGTGTCGAACCTGTTCTGCGATCCGACCAACGCGATCTGCAACTCCGCCCTCACCGGCGACGCCGTGGCGACTGCGCCCCTGAGCGCCGAGTTCGAGTACACGACGTTCGGCATCCAGTTCACCGACGTCGTCCGCGACACGGTGAGCTTCGGGATGCGAGCGATGGACACGGCCAGTGCGCCCGTGCCCTACACCATCAACGCCTACACGCCGAGCGGCGGGCTCGTCGGGACGACGTCGGGCAGCGCGGATACCACATGGCGCACCATCTCGTTCACCGCGCCCGCACCGGAGCAGCGGATCGCCTACGTCGGAGTCGCCGGCGGGGGTGCTCAGGGACTGCAGCTGCTCATCGACGACGTGCGCAGCACCGGCGACGACACCTACCCGTCCCCGGACGTGTTCACGAGACCCGACGTCGACATCATCCTCCCGGTGTCGGACACGTACCGGCCGGGCGAGCTCCCGTTCACGCTGCCGTTCGAGACCTATGTGACGAGCATCCAGCCGTTGTCCAGGGTCAGCCTGACGATCCGTCGGTCATTCGGCGGCGGGACCGTCTTCGACGACGTGGTGCTCTGTGGGCCACCGCCCGCACGTGGCTGTCCGCAGTTCGAGTTCCGACACGTGAGCGATCTGCTCCTCGAGCGCCGGGGTGTGTACGAGCTCAGGGTGACGGCCAGCACCATCTTCCTCGCGACCGACACCGCGTCCATGGGATTCACGGTCGCCGATCCCATCCCCGAACAGCTGATGATCGGCGTCGAGCTCAACCAGGGCGTCCAGGGACAAGTCAACATCGTCGACGACGTCGGGTCGCCGGCGCAGGAGTACGTCTCGCCCGCCCGTCTGATCCCCGGCAAGGACATGCTGATCCGCCGTTACCACGTGTCGAGTTACCTCTCGTTGTCGTGGACGCCCCCGGCTCTGCCGGTCTACATCCGTCGGCCCGACGGGTCGGAGACGTTGCGCACGCTGACGCCGATCCTGGTCGACGGAGCGACGGCACCCGACCCGACCGCGATCGTGCACCCGACCGACCAGTCCGAGTGGCCGTACGTGATCAGCCAGCTCCGACGCACGACGAACGCAACTGCGAACTACGTCCTGCCCGGTTCCGAGACCAGCGACGCGACCGCGGTCACGGTCGGTGCGGTCGGCGATCCGCACCGGTTCCGAGCCGAATTTGACGAGAGCTCTCGGCTGGGCGTCAACGTCGTCGGCCTCTTCGACGACGCCAACTCGATCCCGCGGACCACGTTGGAGGAGTTCACCTCGATGGGGCTCCCGTGGATGAACGACATGTTGCCGTACACGACCGTGGAGGCGCTGAGCTATCACGCCGCACACTGGTCGGAGCTCCCGCACTCCTCGAACGATCACCTCAATGACGAGGACGATCCGGACGACGACACGCCGCACCAGCCCGGCTGTGCGATCGCCTCATCGATGCGGTTGTGGGGGTTCGGTTCCGAGGCCGAGCGCGGCTACTCCGACTGGAACAACTCCTGGGTCGTGGACGCCGGGGTGATGATGAACGGCAAGTCCGATCGGAACTTGCGCGGCTGCGCATTCACGTTCCTGGCCCCGCTCCGAGCCGGCGGGACGTTCACCTCCGATCTCGACGAGACCCTGGTGCACGAGGCGGGCCACATCCACGGCTTCCCCCATGCCACCGAGCTCCACGGCGAGGCACGCGGTGAGCTGTGGCCATACCGCCACGGGTGGATGTCGCCGGTCGAGCTCGTCGCCGGGGGCTGGATGTTCCCGCACATGGGCGTACGCATCGTCTCCGATGAGGCCGGACGCTGGCAGCCGCGGGTCGTCGATCCCTGCACGATGGAGTTCGTCGTCGACTGCGCCTCGGTTTTCAACGAGGGTCGAGTCCGTCACGACGTCATGTCGTACGGAGGTGACGACGGCGTGGTGAGGTGGGTGAGCCTCCCGACGTGGAACCGGTTCTACGACATCGCCGTCAACGACATCTCGAGGCGACCGACCGACCCCGACCTGATCGGCCCGTTCTCGCTCGCTGCGGGCGCACCGGCCGACGAGGTGGAGGCGGTGATCGTGTCGGGCCGCCTGACCAACGACGGCACCTGGGTGCTCGACCACGCGATCGCCAAGCCGGTGCCACCCGAGGCCCTCGACTACGCCGATCCGCCCGATCCGGACTTCGTCGTCCGCGCCGTCGGGGCCGATGGCGCAGTGCTCGACGAGCGGGGCGGCAAGATCGGCTCGACCGAGGACAACCCCGACGGTCTCTGGTTCGGCGCGCCGCTCCTCAGCCTGCCGGACACCGTCGCCTACGAGGTGCTCGTCGACGGCCTCGTCGTCGCCACCCTCGGCGAGCGCGGCGCGGCGCCGGTGATCACCGATCTCACGGTGACCGAGCCCGACGGCGACTTCGTGCGCGCATCGTGGAACATCGTCGATCCCGGCGACGCCGGCCACACGACGGTGATCTGGGTGTCCTACGACGGCGGCGACTCGTGGCTACCCGGCGCATACGTCCAGCCGGGCCAGGACACCTCGGTGCGACTCTGGGTCGCCGATCGTCCCGCGGGGTCCGACATCACGGTCCGGATGGTCGTCAGTGACGGCTTCTCGTCGACGCGCACCGACATCACCGGTAGTCGTTGCTTCGGTTTCGAGCCGACGATCGTCGGCGACGGAGGCACGATCGTCGGCACGGACGGCGACGACGTCATCCTGGGCACCGCGGCAGGTGAGACGATCCATGCCCTCCAGGGCAACGACATCGTCTGTGGAGCCGGCGGCGACGACACGATCGACGGCGGTACCGGTGACGACACGATCGACGGTGGCACCGGGAACGACACCATCCACGGGTTCCACGGTCCGGACCGCCTCCTCGGCGGTGACGGGAACGATGCGCTCGACGGTGGACGCGGCAATGACGACATCGCCGGCGGGAACGGTGACGACCAGTTGCTCGGGCAGGCGGGGAACGATGTGCTGATCGGCGGCGATGGGGACGATGAGCTCTTCGGTCACGCCGGCAACGACGTCTTGGTCGGCGGTAACGGTGACGACGTCACCGACGGCGGCAGCGGGCGCAACGATGTGACACCCTGATCCGCATGTCTCCGGGGCAACCGGGCGCAGATCGGGTGATACTTCGCCGCCGGCTGTTGGATCAGCTCGCCCCGATGCGGGGCGAGCTGATCCTCGTCGTCGCGGGGCCGGGCATGGGAAAGTCGACCCTGCTCACCCAACTCTCCGATGAACGGCGATCCGCCGGTTGCGTGTACGGCCTCTGGATCGACGGGCGTGGCCGTTTCGAGATCGGGGACGCTGCCGGATCGCGCCAGGACTTCGAGGGCCCCGACCTCGTCAATCATCTGTGGAATCGAGCGCCGGACGTCATCACTCTCGTCGTCGACGACGCGCACGACTTGGATGATCGGGGACAGCGGATCCTGCTGCAGCTCCTCGAGACGCTGCCGGGCAATGTCGGCATGGTCGTGGCCAGCCGATCGCCGCTCAGCAAGATCGCCACAGCAGGCGCCGTGCGGCGATCGGGCCTGCGGTGCGTCACCGAAGAGGATCTCGTCTTCGACGACAGCGAGGTGCGAGAGCTCGCCGGCGACGTCGGTGCGGATCGTGCCGGCTCGCTGCGATGGCCGGCCCGTGCCATGCTCGCGCTGTACGTCGGCACCGAGGTCGCCGACGAGTACGTCTGGAACGAGGTGCTCGCCCGGCTCGCCCCGGCCGAGCGGAGGTTCCTGGCCGTCGCGGCTCTGATCGGCGACGCCGACACCGACATGCTGCGCGCTTGGGCGGCCGGCGTCGACGACGTCCGCACCCTGCTCCACGCCGTGCCCCTCGTCAGGGAATGGCCGGCCGGCCATTGGCATGTTCACGCGCTCTGGAGCCAGGCGCTCAAGGGCGAGCTCGACCCCACGACGCGCTCGGCCGTTCACCGCGATCTCGCGGCCCGTGCCCTCGATGACGGCAACGTCGATCGCGCGATCGAGCAGCTGGGATTGGCGGGTGACTGGGAACAGGCGCTCGAGCTGGCGATCGATCTGGCGGCCGACCACACCCTCGAGCTGGTTCCCGACCAGGTCAGTCGGTGGGCGGTGAACCTCCCCGCAACGAGCCGCCGGCGGCCAGAAGCCAGGCTGCTCAGCGCCGTGGAGATGATGAGCGTCGACACCGACCGCAGCTACGAGCTCCTGATCGCATTGCTCGACGAGTTCGCTGCCGCAGGCTCGATGCGAGGCCAGTTGGCGGCGCTCCGGCAACTCACCCGGATCGCGGTGTGGCGCGAGGATCCGACCCGGCTCCTCCCGCTCGTCGACCGGGTCGCGGCGATGGTCGATGCCGGCCATCACGAGTTCCTTCACCTGCATCTGCTCAACCAGGCGCTGATCGCCAGTGTTCTCGGTGACGCCGAGAAGGTCCTCGAGCTCCTCGACGAGGAGATGATCCAGGGGGCTCGAGCGTTCGAGCCCGTGCTGCGCTGGCTCCGCGGTTTCGCGCTGTTGGATCGTGGTGATCCGGTGCGCGCGCGGCACGAAGGCGAGCGCGGCTTGGAGCTCGTCGGGGACCGAGGATTCCGGCTCCCCCTCCACGCGCTCGCGATCGAAGCCGTGTTCGAGATCGAAGGCGATACCGCCGCGCTCGAACAGCTCGAGGAGATCATGCCGGAGGTCGAAGGCACCGGATTGGATGCGTTCGTCGGCGCCGCCGCCGTCCGACTGGTCGCAGCTCACGCCTTCGTCGGGCATCCCGAAGTCGCGCGGAGTGTCCGCGAGCGCTACGCCCGGCAGCTCGCTGATCTCGAATCGCCGCCGTTGCAGGTGCTTCGCGCCCTCGCTGATGCCCTCATCGACGTTGCGGGAGGGCGTGACGAAGCCGCGCGTGCGATCCTGCTCGACGCAGCGGAACGACATCCGGTCGCCGATCCCATCGCACAGGGGCCATGGAGCCGCCACACCGCCGTCGTTGCGGTCCTGCTGCACGACCACCCGATGGATGCCTGGGCCGACTCCGACTTCCGCGCCCGTGGGCGTCGACTCGCGGCGGCGCTGCGCAAGGCGCGCGAGGGCGATGCCGACCCGACCGTCGACCTCGAGCCTCACGACGTCGCGGTCGTTCGATCCCACCTTCCGCGGCGTTGGATCGCTGAGCTGGCGCACCTCGCGCCCCGAGATATCGCCGAGGCGCTCGTGCGCGAGCTCGGAACGGAAGCGGCGGAGCACTTGCGGGCCGTCGCTCCGCCGAACACGTCGTCGCCCGCAGTTCGCCTCGCTCCCGCCGCACCCGGCACGCCGCTCGAGATTCGTCTGCTCGGCGACTTCGAGGTTCGGTCGGGGGGAGAAGCGATCCTCGATGCGCGGCTCGCGCGTCAGCGGGTCAGGGAGATGCTCGCGCTGCTCGTTCATCACGGCGGCGCCATCGATCGAGGCGCGATCGCGGCGCGGATGTGGCCGAACAAGCCTCGTGCCGCGGGCGCCCGCAATCTCCGCGTGAACCTCAGCCACCTGATCGGAGCACTCGAGCCCACGAGAGAGCCGGGCGCTCCGAGCTTCTTCGTCCGCCAGGTCGGGACGCGCCTCGAACTCTCGGGCGACCTGCTCACCATCGATGTGCACGAGTTCGACCGCGCTCTGCGAGAGGCGCACGCCGCCGAGCGGAGCCGCCAGACTGATCGTGCTGTCGATCTCTATCGGCGGGGACTGAGGTGGTGGCGCGGCCAGCCGGGCGTGTACGACGATGTTCGATGGGCGCCCGACGAGGGCGAACGGCTGCGTTCGACGTTCGTGACCGGCGCTGTACGACTGGGCGATCTGCTCGTCGCGGCGGGGCAGCACGAAGAAGCGGCCGAGCTGGCGCAGCGGGCGATCGAGGCGCAACCGTGGTCACTCGAGCCGATCCGAGTCGCCGTCTCGGCCGCTCGGTCCATGGGTCGCACGGATGCGTCCTTGCTCGCACGGGCTGACGCCATCGCACGAGAACTGGGCGTCGATGCTCCTCCGTGGTTGACGTCTGGGTCGTGATGGTCGCCAGTGCTCGCGACCTCGACGTGCGGGTGCACGCTCCGGCCCTTGACTTCTAGTTCGCTTGAAGTCGTACAACGTGTTCCGTGAGCACTCAGACGACCCTCATGACATACGACGACGCACTGCACGAGTTCCTGGGAACTCGCGGCTCGTTCGGAGGCGGCCTGTCGAACCACGGACCGATGGCGAGCGAGGCACTCGACCACATGGGAGCACTCGAGTGGATCGGGCCGTTCGTCGCCTCGTACCTTCCCCGGCTCGACCCGCGAACCCGGGCCGCGCCTCGTGGCGGTGACTGGCGCGAGCTGCTCGCCGAGCACCTGCCCGACCTCGTGGCCTCGGCCGCGGCTGAGGCGGGTCATTGCCTTCTGCGCACGGCGCACGCAGTGCGCGGCATCGAGCGCGCCGAGGCGACGGGCGACGGCGACGTGCCGACCGTGCGCGTCGACGAGCTCCGCGTCGCCCTCATGCGGTGGGGTGCTGACCCCGGATTGCCAGCGCCCGATGCTCTCACCGGCGATCGGTCGATCGACGAGTGGTCGGCCGCGCTCGCGCCGCTCGCGACGTTCGAACCCTTCCCAGGACTGTTGACCGCATCGCTCTCGCGCGCCGCCGAGCGGCCGGGCTTCGTCGACGTCGTCGCCAGCCTGCGGCCCGCCGAGCGCGTCGGCGACACCCTCGACCGGCTCGCACTCCGGGCGGTCGAGGGCTACCTCGCGAACGAGGACTTCCTGGCGCGATTCACGATGCTCCACGGTGTCACCGTGTCGACCATGGCGCGCGCGCTCGTCGACCACCTCGACGACACCGGGCAGCGGCGCCTCGAAGCGGCGGTCGCCGGGTTCGTCGCCGCGGCGGCGGTGGCGTTCGACCGGCGCACCGACACCGCCGACCGGTCGCAGCTGGCGGTCCGGCCCGACCACGCCCGGCGCGCCGGCGCAACGCTCGATGATCACACGATCAAGTTCACCGACGCCTGCCTCGGGCTCGCGGAGCGGACCGGCAGCGACCTCCCCCTGCGCGCCGCCGAGCTCCAGATCGAGCTCACCAACTGACCGCGACGCGGCGGGTTGCTCAGCCGAGCAGGTCGGTCACGACCGCGCACACGTCGGCGGGGTCGGGCATGAAGCCGGGATGAGGCCCGGCGACCTTGACCAGCTCCCGCGGCGTCGATGCCGGATGCCAGCCAGCGGTCAGGCGACCGTGCGGAACAGGGTCCAATCGCCGGGAACTCCCTTGAGCTCCCGCGTTCCGATCGGCGCGAACTCGAGACCCGAGCCGACCACCAGGGGCGGGATCGACTGACTCACGACGACGTCGCCGGCGCCTGCCTCGGCCGCGACTCGCGCCGCGATGTGCACGGCGATCCCGCCGACGTCGCCGTCGCGCAGCTCGACCTCGCCGGTGTGCAGGCCGACGCGCACGTTGACGCCGGCGCGCGCCACCCCGTCGGCGATCGCCCGGGCACAGCGGATACCGCGCGCCGGTCCGTCGAACAGCGCCATGAACCCGTCGCCGGTGTGCTTGACCTCCACGCCGCGGTGCCGCTGCAGCTCCGCTCGCACCACGTCGTCGTGGCGTTGGAGCAGGTCGATCCAGCGGCTGTCGCCGCGGGCCGCGGCCGTTGCCGTCGAGTCGACGATGTCGCTGAACATGATCGTGGCGAGCTTTCGGTCGGGCTCGGCCGCCTCGCGCGACCCGGTCACGAACTCCTGGATCTCGTCGGCCACGTTGAGGGCAGCGTCGGTGTACGGAAGGTGATCGCCCGTCGGCAGCGGCATGAGCCGAGCGTTGGGGAGGTGGGCCCCGAGATACTCCGAGTGCGCGAACGGAATCCACTTGTCGTCGACGCCGTGGATGACGAGCGCCGGCACCTGCACGAGCGGCAACACGTGCGAGATGTCGGCGTCGGCGTTCTGCAGCGCCTGGAGACGGAACTGCCCTGGCGTGATCGCCCGCCGGAGGTAGCTGTGCCAGAACGTCTCGCGGGTCGGGTCGCCGACGACGCTCGGCAGCACGAGCGCGAGCAACAGCTCGGTGTCCCACGATTCGTCGAGGGCGTCGAGGAATCGCTCGAGGACCTCGCGCGGGACGCCGGCGGGATAGTCGGGACCGCGCACGACGCGGGCGTACCCACTGAACGTCACGATGCTGCGCACCCTCGCCGGGTCGGTCGACGCCATCAGCGCCGCCAGCGGCGCGCCCTCGGAGATGCCGAAAAAGACGGCGTCGTCGCAGCCGGCGGCGTCGATCACGGCGTAGCAGTCGTCGAGCCGACGTTCGAACGTGGTGTCGCCACCCGGAATCGGATCGGACATGCCGACCCCGAGCTTGTCGTACATGATCACTCGGGCGAAGCTGCCGAGGCGGCGGAGGAAGCGGGCCGCCCCGGGGTCCTCCCAGATCATCTCGACGTGCGATGCCATCGCCCCGAAGATCACGAGGTCGACCGGCCCGTCGCCGAACACCTGGAACGCGAGGTGAGCACCGTCGGTGGAGCGGGCGTACTGGGTCGCCGGTGGCGAGGCCATGCGCCACGCTACCGCGACCCCCGCGGCCGCTCGGCAGGTGTTCCGGGCGGCCGTACGATGGACGGATGCCCGATCCGGTCGAGGTGGCGGAGGACAACTTCGTCGCTGCCGCCCGACTGTTCGCCGAGCTCACACCCGGCGCGACGCTCGACGACGGCCACGGCGTGCTGCACATGCACAGCGGCGCCCAGCTCGCCACGTTCAATCCGACGCTCGTGCTCGACTATCCGTTCGACGGCGAACGGCTGATCCGCGAGTCCGCGGCATTCCACGCCTCACACGCGTCGCCGGCGTGGGTCGTCGCCGTCCGTGAACCCGACGCCGGACAGTTCGCGTCGGTCGCGGCTGCCAACGGATTCACCCTCGCCGAGGAGCAGCCGTTCATGGTGCTCGACGAGATTCCGGACGCGGAGCTGCCCGCCGAACTGACGGTCCGGCGGGCGACCGACCTCGATGACGTCCGCCTCCACTTCGATCTGGTCTCTCGCGCCTTCGGCATGCCGATCGAGGCGATCGAGGTCATCATCACCGACGCCCTCGTCGACGATCGCGTGCCGATCTTCCTCGGTGAGATCGACGGCGAGGCGGCCACGACGTCGATGCTCGTCGTCTCCGACGCGGCGGGCACCAGGACCGCCGGCGTCTACGACGTCGCCACGCTCCCGTCGCATCGCGGGCGCGGGCTCGGCACGGCGATGACGGCCCACGCCGCCGCCGTCGGCCGCCATGAGCACGGCTGCGCGCTCGCGACCCTGCAGTCGTCGCCGATGGGCTTCCCGGTCTACGAGGCGATGGGCTACCGGATCGTCACCCGTTGGCAGATGTGGACCCCGCCACCGTGATCCCACGACGGGGAGTTCGCCCGCGGATCAGGCGGAGGGTCGCGACACCCCGATCGGCCCGGCGATGCCCTCGCGGCGGGACCGATCGGTGCGGGACGGCGATGCGGCGATCAGCGTCCTGCCCTCGAGGGCTCGCGTCAGCCTGACGAGGCGGTTGCCGAGGCCCAGGCCGGTCGTCGCAAGACCCTTGACGACGATGTCGCCCGGGCCGGTGATCTCGGTGAGCAGCGTGACCAGATCGGTGTTTTCGTCTCCTGCCCGCTGGCGCATTGCGGGATCGAGGCCGTAGGCGGCCAGGTCGACCGGCGACTCGCTGCAGATCACGAGCGGCGTCCGGTTGGCGGCGGCCAGCCGTGTCGCCGTAGCGGCCGCCAGCCGGACGCCGGGTCGGTGGTCGAGCCGCAGGTCGCTGTCGTCGATCGCGAGCACGACCCGTTCGACGCTCGCTGCGGCGCCCGCCCGTACGACGAGCACGGGCACCGGTGACCGGAGCATCAGCGCGTCGATGTTCTCCCCGAAGAAGGTCTCGCGGCGTGTCGACCAGCCCTTCCAGCCGACGACGATGCTCGTCGCATCCTGTTCGACGACGGCGTGGAGCACGCCCGACCCTGGTGAGGTGTCGAGGCGGACCTCGCTCTCGGCCTCGGCGCCGAGCGCCAGCACCGCCCGTTCGACCCCCCGGACCATCTCCTGGCGGCGCTCGCGCACCTGGACCGGTGAGGCGCTCAGGGTGAGCACCGTCAGCGGCACGACGGTGCCGGCATCGGCGGAGGCGAGCGCGGCCGCGATCGGTACGGTGGCCTGGGAGTGGCCGGGGCCCGACAGCGGGAGCAACACCCGCTTCCCGAGGCGCTCGACGCGCATGGGCGGACGCGGCAGGCGCGTCGTCACGAGGTCGCCGACGAACGACGAGAGCACACAGGTCACGAGGATCACGATGATCACCGCGTTGACGGTGGATTCGTCGAGCAGACCGATCTCGACGCCGACGAACACGGCTGCCAGCGTCGCCGCGGCCTGTGCGACCGACAGCGAGAACAACGCGGCGATCTCGGCGCGCCGCCACCCGAACACCCGCCCGGTGATGAATGCGGCGAGCGCCTTGCCCACCACCACGGCCGTCGTGAACCCGGCAGCTTGCCGGAGCGTCTCGGCGTCAGAGACGATCAGCGCCGGGTCGACCAGCATGCCGACCGAGATCATGAACAGCGGCGTCAGCAGGTTCGCTCCGAAGAACCCGATCTGGGCGGCCAGCGCGCTGCCCGGGATGACGAGCCGGTTCATCGCCAGGCCGGCGAGGAAGGCGCCGATGATCGGCTCGACGCCGGCCCACTCTGCGAGCCCGGCGGCACTGAACAACGCCACCATGACGAACAGGAAGCGCGCCGATCGCTCCTGGCCGATGCCGGCGAAGAACCAGGCGGCAAAGCGGGGCAGGCCCCACATGATCGCCACGGCCGCCGTCACGAGCACCGGCCCGGTCGTGATCGCGTACTCCCACGACAGGTCGCCCTGGTCGATGCGGGCGATCACGACGAGGAAGAGCAGGGCCGCCGTGTCGGTGATCACCGTGCCGCCCAGCCCGACCGCGACGGCGCGGCTGTCGGTGACGCCGGCCCGCTGGAACAGCGGATACGAC
The DNA here is from genome assembly GCA_041596155.1 of Ilumatobacter sp. Taxonomy (GTDB): domain Bacteria; phylum Actinomycetota; class Acidimicrobiia; order Acidimicrobiales; family Ilumatobacteraceae; genus Ilumatobacter. The sequence continues at coordinate 13,940 of JBFHJC010000054.1, forward strand.
AGCAAGGTGTGAGACGACCAGCACGAGGCCAGCAGCAGCGCTGCGAGCAGTGGGAAGTCGAGCCACAGGTGCACGGCGAACCCGACCGCGAACGGCGCTGCAAAGGTCAGCGTGCCGAACACCGCCGTCTGACGGCGCTCCTGGCGCAGCAGGTCACGGTCGGTCTCCAGCCCGGCCTGGAACATCAAGAACAGCAGGCCGGCTCCGCCGAGCAGCGCGACCGGGCCTCTCGGCTCCACGAGCTCGAACCCGAACGGCCCGATCACGATGCCGCCGATCGTCAACCCGACGAGACCCGGCAGCCGCAACCGCTCGGCCAGCCGTGGCATGACCAGGACGACGGCGAACACGACCACGAACACCCCGGCGGGGCTGGTGAAGGGCAGGTCGATGGACACGAACGGCGGCGCGTTTCGGGCTCAGTGGATCCGCCCGCGGCCGGGCGGAGCGCGAACGATAGCCCACCCGCGCCCGCGCCCCGATCAGCGTCACAGATGGGGTCAGGCACACCCCGTGACGGCTCGCTCAGGCGACGTCGCGGTCACCCGTCTGGTCGTCGACGGCGGCCGGCGGCGGGAACGCCTCGGCCGGGTCGGCTGCGGTGTCGTCCCAGTAACCGGCTGGTGCGGGATCGACGAGCCACCACAACAGCACGTAGGCGATCAGCGAGCCGCCTCCGAACACGAGGGCGGCGACGAACGCGACCCGCACCAGCAGCGGGTCGACGTCGAAGTAGCGGGCGAGACCCGCGCACACACCGCCGATCTTCTGGTCGTCGGTGTCGCGGTAGAGCTTCTGGTCACGGCGTGACATAGGGGAGTCCTTTCCTGCGATCTCGATTCCATCGTCGCGCCGCCGACCGCCCGACACCATGGGGCCGCCCCGACCGTTACAGGTGGGGTCAGGCACACCCCGTAACGGTCTGTCGATCAGGGAACCGGCTGGCCGGGGTGGCCGACGTCGAACTTCACGAGCGACGGACCGTTGCCGAGCGGCGTGCCGAGCGCGACCGAGAAGCTCACCGCGTACAGCGACTGCTTGTCGTCGCGCCCCGTGCCGAACGCGACGCTCGTCGGTCCGTCGAGCCCGTCGGCGTTGGTGGCGAGGGTGTCGACGCTGCCGTCGGTGTTCACCCGGAACACCGCGCCCGGGACCGGGTTCGCGAAGTACACGTTGCCGTGGACGTCGATCGCCAGCCCGTCGACGACGGCGGCCGGATCCTGGAACCACACGTCGGCATCGCCGGCCGAGCCGTCGGGACGGATCGGGATGCTCACGATCGATCCCTGCTCGGTGACGCCCACGTACACCGTGTGATGGCGGACCGCGATGCCGTTGGCGCCGAGCGGGAACGGGAACCCGATCGCGCCGGTGCCCTCGAGCAGTGGGTCGACGATCCACGGCTCGGCCGATCCACCCCTGGGTACCCGCCACACGGCGCCGAGGATCGTGTCGGTGACGTACATCGTGCCGCGCTTGTCGAACGCGACCGAGTTCGGGAACACGATCGCTCCGGTCCCGGGCACGCGCGACGCCGCACCCGTCTTCCGGTCGAACTTCCAGACGCCGTTCGTGTCGGGATCGGTCGAGAAGACGGCGCCGTACACGTTGCCCGGCGCGTCGGTCGCCAGGCCGAGCACGCCGAGGTCGCCCGGGGCGAGGGCCACCTGCCCGAACGGCTCGACGTCGGTCGTCCCGGCCGGCACCTTGACCACCTGGCCGAGCGGCGAGACCGAGACGAACACGTTGCCGCGCTTGTCGACGGCGACGCCCTCAGGCAGCTCACCGGCGGCCGGGTCGAACGACACGAGCGTGTCGACATGACCCGCCGCAGTGACGGGTGTGGTGCCGAGCGCGATCGCCGTCGCGCCACCGATCGCGACGGTCGCGCCCAGCGCGACAACGGTGGTCATGCGTGACATTCGTCGCATGATCTGACCCCCAGGGCTCCGCCCGCCTCACCCACCGGTGTAGCCCAGGCGCGCCCTCGAGGCAAGTGACGTGTGTCGGCACCAGCGGCGGCGGAGCGTGATGTCGCTATGTGAACCTGAACAGCGCAGTGTGCTCGGTGCCGTCGACGAGCTTCACCACCAGTTGCCGGCACGTGCCAGACCACGTCTTCGAGGACTTGAACACGTACGTGTAGGTGTCGGAGGCGGCGTCGTAGCTGAGCCCGGAGCCACCGGGGGTCTCCACGCTGTCGAGGCTGGATGTCGGCGCGTTGGTGGAGCACGCCACCCGTTGCGTTTTCGGGAACCCGGTCGCGAACACCGAGATCCCCTGATCGCCGGCCAGGCTGAAGCGGATCGGGACCGACTGGCCCGCCTTCACCTGGTTGACCGCTGGCAGGTTCGCGATCGGCGAGTAGAACCCGTCGAACGCGAAGACGACTTCGTGGGACACACTGCTCGTGCCGGTGCCGCCGTCCTTGTCGGTGACGCTGACGGTCACGAGGAACGTGCCGATCGATCCATAGGTGTGCGACGGGCCGGTGCAAAGGCCACCGCTGACCGTGCCCGCCTGAGGGCCGCTGCCGTCGCCGTAGTGGACCGTGCACGTGAACGGTCCGTCGGCCGGACCGGGGTCGGTGAAGCTCGCCGAAGCCGACACGGAGGCACCCTTGACCGACGGTGACGTCGACATGGACGGCACCCCGACGGTCGGTGCGACGTTCAGGATGTTGACCGTCGCCGACGAGACGGCGGTGAGCCCGCCCGGGTCGGTGGCCCGCACCGTGACCAGTGCGCTGCCTGGCCCGTCGAGCCCGGCCGCTGAGAACGTTGCCGATTGCCCGGCGATCTCGAACGTGCCGTCGCCGTCGAGGTCCCACTCGTACGTGAGAGCGCGGCCCTCAGGGTCGGATCCGGTGGCGCTCAT
>JBFHJC010000055.1:0-16291 GCA_041596155.1 Ilumatobacter sp.
CCTCGCAGCGGCATTTCGGGAGGGCGATCGGCTCGTCGTCGACCCGGCGACCGGACAGCTTTTGCATGTCCCAGGGGCCGAGCACGAGCTGGCGACCGCTGCCGTCGGACAGGCGGTCGATGCGTTCGCCGCGCTGGCGAGGTGCAGCGACGACGCGATCACCGGCTTCTTCCTGGGCTTCGCCGATCTGCTCGTCGACGATGCAACATTCGCGCCGATCGCCGCCGCCAACGCAGCCGACGTCGCAGGCGCCGCGGCGCGAGGACGCTCGACCACCCGGCTCCAGCTGTCGGCGAGCATGCGCGAGTCGATGATCGACGGCCTGCGGGGCTGGGCGACATCGACGCTCTCGCGCGACGTCGTCGAGCGGACCGTCGCGCACGACGGCTGGGAGCTCGAGGCGCGACGGGCGCCACTCGGTGTCGTCGGGTTCGTGTTCGAAGGACGCCCGAACGTCTTCGCCGACGCCGCCGGCGTGGTCCGCGCCGGCAACGCGGCGGTGTTCCGGATCGGGTCGGACGCGCTGGGGACGGCGCAGGCGATCGTCGAGCACGCCCTCACGCCGTCGCTCGACGCGGCCGGGTTGCCGCGGGGCACGATCTCGCTCGTCGAATCGGCCGCCCATGCGGCGGGCTGGGCGCTGTTCACCGACCCGCGACTGTCACTCGCCGTCGCCCGTGGCTCCGGGCCCGCGGTGGCGCAGCTTGGGGCCGTGGCGCGACAAGCCGGCATCCCGGTGAGCCTGCACGGTACGGGCGGCGCCTGGATCGTCGCCGCGCCGGATGCCGACCGCGACCGGTTCCGGGCCGCTGTCCGGCACAGCCTCGACCGTAAGGTGTGCAACACGCTGAACGTCTGCTGCATCGCCCGTGACCGGGTCGACGACCTCGTGCCGGCGTTCTTCGACGGAGTGTTCGCCGCGGCCGCCGAGCGGGGCGTCGGCGCTCGCGTGCACGCCACCGAGGCCGCGCTCGTCCACGTGCCCGCCGAGCACCTGAGTGCAAGGTCGCAGGTCGGTCGCGCCGACGGCACGCACGACGAGCCGTTCGTGACGCCGGTCGATCTCGCGCGACTGGGTCACGAGTGGGAGTGGGAGCGGTCGCCGGAGGTCACGCTCCACGTCGTCGACGACGTCGACGACGCCGTGGCGGCGTGCAATCTCCACAGCCCGCGCTTCGTCGCCTCGTTGGTGAGCGAGTCGGCGGCTGCACACGACCGGTTCTTCGCAACCGTGGACGCCCCGTTCGTCGGGGACGGCTTCACCCGGTGGGTCGACGGTCAGTACGCCCTGCGGACACCCGAGCTCGGCTTGTCGAACTGGGAAGGTGGTCGCATGCTCGGCCGGGGTGCGATCTTGTCAGGCGACTCCGTGTACACCGTGCGCTACCGCGCCCGCATCGACGACCCCGAGCTGCACCGCTGAGTCAGAGCCACACGCCGTTGACGTCGACGACGACGTGGACGTCGGCCTTGGCGTAGATGCACAACTCGCCGCTCCCCGACAGCTGCACCATCGCGCCGTTGGCGACCGCGTTCTGAGCGGGTGAGATGTTGACGTTCGAGGTCGGCGGCACGACGCCACATGGGTACACGGTGAGGTACGAGTGCGCGAGCGCCTCGGTCGCCGTCACGTTCGCCGACACCGCCGTCGCCCCGCTCGGCACACCCTGGGTACCGCTGATCTGGAGACGGATCACCTGACCGCTGCGCACCCGGTTGCCGTTGGTCGACCGGTTGAGATCGCTGTGCCCGAGCCGGCTGTCGAAGACCCGGATGGGGTTGAGCGCCTGGAAGCGGCGCCCGTCACCGTCGACGAAGTAGCCGGTCATGTCGACGATCAGATCGACGCCGACGACGGAACGGACGCAGATCTGGCCCTTGGCGTCGACCGGCACGACCGCCGAGTTCGGCCGCGTCTCGCTCGCGTCGAAGTTGATCGTCGAGATCTCGCTGCTGTTCGGCGCACCGCACGGGAAGGCGGACAGGTAGCCGGCCCCGTCGGCGCCGGAGACCGTGATGTTGAGGGCGACCGCTCGCGACGACCCGCCGACCGTGAGTGCGCGCACCTCGCCGGGGGCGAGGCGGGTGCCCGAGCGGGTGTCGGCAAGTCGCACGGGTGGGATCGCCACGAACCCGGCGCGTCCCGACCCGCCGCGGTAGTAGCCGTTGACGTCGATGACGACGTCGGTCGACACGAGCGAGTAGAGACACATCGCGCCGCTCTGCAGCGGGACGATCGCGTGGTTGGCGACCGTTTCGCCCGGCCGGTAGTTGAGCGTCGACACCGTGGGCCTGTTGGTGGTGCAGTTGAAGGCCGTGATGAAGCCGTGGTAGGCGGGCGACACGGACACGAAGTTGGCGCTGACGGCGACCGCGCTCGAGTCGCTCACCGGGATCCGTGTGATCTGACCGCCCTGCAGGCGGACCGCGCCGTGTCCGTTGCGGCTGTCGACGAGGCGGAACGGCGACACCGGCTCGAACGTGCCCAGGTCGCCGGCCGGCGCCGTGCCCTCGGCGGCCGGGGGCGGCGTCGCCGACAGTGGCGCGCTGCGATCGACGGTGAACGACCATGTCGCGTTGCCGCCGTTCGAGTTGACCGTGGCGGTGTACGTGCCGTCGACGAGCGGGGTGCGCGGCATCACGACGACGGCGTTGTCGCCGTCCAGGATGGCGCGGGCGGTGCCGTCGGTGTTCGACTTGTGGAGTGTGCAGGTCTGGATCGGACCGCTCGGACCGGTGAGCGTCGAGGAGGCCGAGGACACACCGCTGGGCATCATCGCGATCAGCGGCAACCCCGCGGAACCCGTCCAGCCGCAGTACGTCATCGGGTTCGGGTACTCGGTGATGAAGCTGTGGAGTGGCACCGTCGCCCCGTTGCCGGGGAACACGATCGGCGTCGACGGACGGCCACGGCCGTAGTCGATGCCGCGGATGACGTCGAGCGTGCCACCCGAGCGCCACGGCGTCGGTGTGCTCTCGGCGGCGCACAGGCCGAATCCGCTCTGGGCGAGGCTGTGGCGCAGGATGCCGATCGCATGGAACGGGCCGGTCATCCACAGCTCGATGTGCTGTCGCGGGGTCGTGGAGATCGAACTGCTGACGGCGACGTTGCCGCTGTTGCCGGCGATGTCCCCGCCCTCGGTGTAGCCCGGCCGGCCGGGGATCTCGTCGTGGCTGATGCCGTTCTGGAGCATGTAGCAGGAGTGGTTCTGGGCCTGCGCCGACCAGGTCGCGTTGGCGGTGACCGGCGCCAGCCCTGACATGGCGCGATACGTGTTCACGACGCCGAGCCAGTCGTGATCGGACACCGCCGAGGCGGTGCCCGCCGGCGCCACCGCCAAGATCCCGGCGAGAACGGTGAGGACGAACGCGGCGGCACTCGAAGCGATGCGCTGGGCGGTGCGCGGCCCGGTCGTCGGCGTGCGGCGTTCGTGGGTCACGACAGGGTCATCGGCGCCGGTCCGCAAGGGCTTGACGAACGTTCCGGCCTTCTTGATCAAACCTTGCAGCGACCGCGTCGGACCAGGTCAGAGCCGATCCCGCGTCCGACCGCCCGACCGCGCCCGGTACGGTTGGCTCGGTGGCGCGGCATCGTCGGCGACCCGGCTCCGATCGGCCCGGCCGAGCACGCAAGGCGGCCGCGACCGCCGTCCTCGTTGCCCTCGGTGGCGCGGCGTGCACGGTGACCCCCGATCCGGTGGTCGTCGGTGTGCCCGAGTCCCTTCCCGGCGCGCCGGTTCCGACCGTGTCGGGGACCGTCGCCGACGCCGCGCCGACGACCATCGGCGCGGCCGGCGGGGAGGCGTCGCCGGCGCCCTCGCGTTCGACGTCCGCTGGCGATCCTCGATTCCCGGAGCTCGGGTCCGCCGATCTCGACGTGGCGCGGTACGACGTCGCCGTCGAGTACGACCCGGACGAGCGGCTCCTGGCAGGCACGGTGGCGGTCACCGGGACCTTCACACAGCCGACCGACCGGGTCGCCCTCGATGCCGACGGTCCGGTCGTGACCGGGGTCGCCAGCGCGGGCGAAGCACTGGAGTTCGAGATGGTCGACCACGAGCTGATCGTCGAACTGCCCGCCGTCGCCGTCGCCGGGGAGCGTTTCGCGTTGGACGTCACGTTCTCGAGTGAGCTGTCCGTGGGCTCCAGCTTCGGTGAACGCGCCGGGCTGTTCCCGACCGCCGACGGTCTCTGGTCGGTGAACGAGCCCGACGGCGTGAGCACGTGGATGCCGGTCAACGACCATCCGACCGACAAGGCGGCGTGGAGGTTCGAGGTCACCGTTCCCGAAGGGGTGGCCGCAGTGGCCAACGGCGACTTGGTCGGCACCAGCACGGCGGGCGGCCGATCCGTGTGGCGATGGGACCAGCCCGAGCCGATGGCCAGCTATCTCGTGTTGTTGCTCGTCGGGCGATACGACGTCGTCGACGACGGTGTCCACCGTGGGGTCGAGCTCCGACACGCGGTCCTCTCGAGCCGCGCCGACACCCTGGAGCCCTATCGCGAAGCGACCCGAGCGCAGCTCGACTTCTTCGTCGACCTCTTCGGGCCGTATCCGTTCGAGCACTACGGGTTGGCGATCGCCGACTCGGTTCCGGGTCTGGCGATGGAGACGCAGGGATTGTCGCTCTTCAGCGCCGCCGACCTCGACGGGTCCCTCGGCGAGCGCCAGCAGCTCCTGCTCGCACACGAGTTGGCGCACCAGTGGTTCGGCAACTCGGTCAGCCCGGCGAGCTGGGACGACATCTGGCTGAACGAGGGGTTCGCGACGTACGCCCAGTGGATGTGGTTCGAGTCGATCGGGCTCGGATCCGTCGACGACACGGCCCGTCAGACGCTCCGGCGACTTCCCCCGTGGGGTGGACCCGTCGGTGCGCCGGCCGAGCTGTTCGGGCCGTACAGCTACGACGGTGGGGCCGTCGTGCTGCACGCGCTCCGCCGGACGATCGGCGACGATGCGTTCTTCGCCGGCCTGCGGGTCTGGGTCGAACGCCATCGCGACGCGACCGCCTCCACCGCTGACCTGCGGTCCGTGATGGAGGAGGTCAGCGCCGTGGACCTCGAGTCGTTCTTCGAGACCTGGGTGGCGTCCGAGACGCTCCCGACGAGGTTCCCGGACCGCTGACCAGGCGGGTCAGCGGCGCAGCAGACGCTCGATCAGACCACCCCAGACCCGGCTCGGACGGCCGGTACGCCGCTCGGTGGTGTCGGCCCGGCGGGCGGCCCATCGAGCCGAGTTCACGCCGACCCAGCGGAGCGGCTCGGGCTCCCAACGGCGTGATGCGTGCCCGACCCAGGGCAGGGTGGTGACGTCGTCGATGTCGTCGTCGGGCGGCCGGCCGGTGATCAGGCTGGCGAGCGTTCGACCGGCGAGGTTGCTGGTCGCCACACCGTCGCCGACGTACCCCCCGGCGGTCGCGTGTCCGGTCGTCGGGTCGTACCGGACGGCGCAGGACCAGTCGCGCGCCACGCCGAGCGGTCCGCCCCAGTGGTGCGTCACGCTGCGCCCTCGCAGTGCGGGAAACATCTCGTGCAAGGTGTCGGTCAGCAGCTCGCGGATGCGGTCATCGGTGTCGAACTCCGGACGCACGCGCGACCTGAAGTGGTACGGCGCACCACGACCGCCGAATGCCAGGCGACCGTCCGCGGTCCGCTGCCCGTAGACGATGAGGTGACGCAGGTCGTGGAACGTCGGACGGTCGGCGAGCCCGATCTCCTCCCAAGCCTCGTCGGGCAGCGGTTCGGTGGCGACCATGAGCGAGTAGATCGGCAACAGCGTGCGCCGGTGGCCCGGCAGACCGCTCGTGAAGCCCTCGGTGGCTCGAACGACGACATCGGCGTCGACGACGCCCCGATCCGTCGTCACCGATCGATCGCCGATCGCGGTGACCGCAGTGTGCTCGTGGACCGCGACGCCGGCCGCCAGTGCGGCCCGGGCGACCGCGTGGACGAGCCGCAACGGATGCACCGCCGCGCAGTGCGGGGTCCAGGTCGCCGCCAGCGTGCCGGTCGCGCCGCAGGCGGCCCTGGCGGCAGCCGCGTCGAGCCAGACGAGGTCGTCGCCGAACCCGGAACGACGCGCCGCCTCGTAGCCGTCCCGCAGTCGCGTGAGCTGGGGCCGATTACGGGCGAGGTCGACGGTCCCCCCGCGATGGGCGATGCCCGCGGGCCCGTGGGTCTCGGTGAAGCCGACCACCTCCGACACGGTGCGCTCCATCGCGCGCTGCATCCGCTGCGCGGCGTCGCGACCGTGCCGACGCTCCATCGCACCGTGACTCATCGGCAGGATCGCCGAGCACCAACCGCCGTTGCGTCCGCTCGCGCCGTGTCCGATCGTCTCGCGCTCGAGCACGGCGACCCGGATGCTCGGATCGAGCTGCTTGAGGTACCAAGCGGTCCACAAGCCGGTGTAGCCGGCGCCGACGATCGCGACGTCGGTCTGGAGGTCGCCAGGGAGTGGGACGCCGGTCGCGATCTCGTTCCCCGGCACGGTGTCTGCCCAGAGAGAGCGACCCGAGGCAACCATCGGACGTACGCTAGCCAGGTCGGCCTGCCGGAGATCCGGCCGTTCGGCACCACGCAGTTCGTCATGGATCGACTCCCACCCCCCACCACGGCGCCCGCCGGCTGGTACCCCGATCCGGAGGGGCCCGGCGAGCGATACTTCGACGGGCGCGCCTGGGCGCCTGCCGCCCCCCGCTTCGAGGTCCCCGAGGAGCATCCCAGCCTCCCGCTCGCCGCCGCGGTCGGCGCGCTCGCCGTGCTGATCTTGTCGCTCGTGCTCGCGCGGCTCCTGGTCGACGTGCTCATCGACCAGGAGTGGCCGGTGATCGCGTACGTCGGACTCCTCGCCACGCTCGGCTACGGGCCGTCGCTGATCTGGGGCGCGTACGTCCGGCGACGGTGGGGTGCCCGGCAGCTGCGCTCCATCGGTTGGAGGTTCCGGTGGAGCGACCTCGGATGGGGGCCGCTCACCTGGCTGTCGGCTGTCGCGACCCAGCTTGCCCTCGCCGCGCTGATCATCGTGTTCGACATCCCCCTGAGCAGCAACGTCGACAACGTCTCCGACCTCGACGCCGATCGCGCCTACCTCATCGCCACGGCCGCCACCGCCGTGATCGCCGCGCCGATCGTCGAGGAGGTCATCTTCCGTGGGCTGGTCCTGCGCGGGTTCTTGAGCCGTATGGCCCCCACGCTCGCGATCGGACTGCAGGGTGTGTTGTTCGGCATCGCCCACGTCGATCCGGTGTTCGGGGCCGGGAACATCGGCTTGGCGCTCGTGCTCTCCGGCGTGGGGATCGCGTTCGGCACGTCGGCCTACCTCACCCGCCGGCTCGGGCCGACCGTGATCGCCCACGCGATCTTCAACGGGGTCGTGCTCCTCATCGTGATCTCGGGCGTCGCCGACGACGTCGACCGTGACATCGGCGCACCACCGTCGCCGGCGATCACGGTCGCGGAGGAGTGACGCTCAGGCCAGCCGACGGTTGTCGATCAGCCGGACGCCGCCGAACCATGCCGCCGTGAGCATCACCGCACCGTCACGGCCGATCGTTGTCACCCGGTCGAGCGTGTCCGGCGCGACCACCTCGAGGTACTCGGGTTCGGCCGCCGGTTCGGCGGCGATGATCTCATCGGCGAGCTGGCGGAGCCGACCGGTGTCGGTCTCGCCGGCGGCCGCCGATTCGGCCGCGGCCGACAGCGCTCTCGACAGCACGACCGCGGCTGCCCGATCGCCCGGGGAGAGCCGCGCGTTGCGGCTCGACAGCGCCAGGCCGTCCGGTTCGCGGACCGTGGGGACGGCCACGATCTCGACGCCGAGATCGAGGTCGGCGGTCATGCGACGGATGATCGCGAGCTGTTGGAAGTCCTTCTCGCCGAACACGGCGACGTCCGGGCAGGTCGCGCCGAACAACTTCGTCACCACCGTCGTGACGCCCTCGAAGTGGCCCGGTCGCCTCGGTCCCTCCAGCCGCTCCGCGAGCTCGCCGGGCGCGACGCGAGTCTGGTGACCGGGTGGGTACATCACCGCCGCAGTCGGTGCGTACACGGCGGCGACGCCGGCGCGATCGCACGTGGCGAGGTCGTCGTCGATCGGACGTGGATAGCGATCGAAGTCGATCGGCTGGTTGAACTGGAGCGGATTGACGAAGATCGTCACGACGACGCGGTCGGCTCGTCGCGCGGCCACCTCGATCAGCTCGAGGTGGCCACGGTGCAGGGCTCCCATCGTGGGCACGACCGCCACCGACCGACCGGCGCAGCGGTGCGAGATCGACCAGTCGCGCATCGGCGCCGGCTGATCGAAGACCTCCACGCCGCGGAGGCTACCGGCGCGCGCTCGGGCACACGTCGAGGTAGGCGGGCGCGTCACCGACCGTGCGGGCCGACGCGATCGCGTCGACGCACGCCAGCGCGAACACGTCGGCGGACGCAGCGAACAGCTGGTTCGCGACGCCGGCGCGCGACGCCACATCGCGGACGATGCCGCGCGATCCGGTCGGCAGCGGCGCGGCTCCGGTCGCCAACCCGAAGACCGTGTCGCCGTCCGTCATCGAGTGGGCGGGCCGGATCGCGCGGGCCAGCCCGTCGTGCGCCGCCAGGGCGAGGCGCCCGACCTCCGGGCGGGTCAGGGCGGCGTCGGTGGCGACCACTCCGATCGTGGTGTTCAGCGGTGGCGCCTCCTGCGCACGCATCGCCGCCGCGAGTGCTGTTCGCTCGTCCCGTGCCGGTCGGCGCAACCCCGAGATCGCGAACCACGGCGCTCCGGTTCCCGGGTCGATCAGGCTCCCCGAAGCGTTGACGACGGCGAGCGCTGCGACCGTCGCACTGCGCCCGCCGACGTCGACCGTCGTGGACGCCATGCCGATGCCGCCCTGCAAGCCGCCGGCGCGGGCGCCGGTGCCGGCACCGACGGCGCCCCGGTCGGGATCGCGCCCGGCCCGCGCGGTGGCGCGTCGCCCGAACTGCGCGTCGGGTCGGTTGGAGAAGTTGCCACCGCGACCGAGGTCGAAGATCACCGCGGTCGGCACGACCGGCACGACCTCGTGTGGTTCGGGTCCGACCGGGACGCCGAGCCGCCGTTCCTCGAGCACGGCCATCACGCCGTCGGCCGCGGCGAGGCCATAGGCACTGCCGCCCGTCAGGCAGACGCCGAACACCCGGTCGACGAGGTTGCCGGACGCCAGCGCGTCGGTCTCGCGCGTGCCCGGGCCGCCGCCTCGCACGTCGACGGCTGCGACGGCGCCGCCCGTCACGATGACCGCCGTGGTGCCGGTCTGCCACCCTCGACCGGTGCGTTGATGATGGCCGACGAGCACGCCCGGCACGTCGGTCAGCGAGCCGAGGCCGAACGGATCGCGGGGCGTTCCCACGGTGCCGACGGTAGCGAAATGGCGCGCGGTCGGCCGTAGCCTCGCACCGTGCTGCACCGCCCGGCTCCTCCCGACACCGCGTGGGTGCGCTTGGCCGGCGCCGGCAAGCGCGCGGTCGGCGAACTCATCCACCGCGGACGCGAGGTCGCCGTCGCGTGGGCGGCGATCGGGCCCGACACGGTGCGCGGCCGGCGGTTCGGGCGGTTCGGCGAGGGGAGCGTGATCTGCTTCCCGCCGACGACGATCATGAACGAACGGTTCATCCACATCGGAGCCGGCACCATCATCGGGCCGCACGCGGCCCTCTCGGCGGGGATGGCGGTCGGGCAGGAGTGCGTGACCGATCCGGTCGTATCGATCGGCGACCGCTGCTTGATCGGCCGGGGGAGCGGCATCGTCGGTCACCTGTCGATCGAGATCGGTGACGACGTCTGGACGGGCCACCACGTCTACATCACCGATCAGAACCACAGCAACGCCGACCGCGATCTACCGATCTCACGGCAGTACGCCCCCGAGCTTCCCGTGCGGATCGGTTCGGGCAGCTGGCTGGGCCACGGGACGGTCGTGCTCCCCGGCGCGACGGTCGGCCGCAACGTCGTGATCGGAGCCAACAGCGTGGTCACGGGTCAGATCCCCGATCACGCGGTCGCGGTCGGAGCACCGGCGCGCGTGATTCGCGTCAGCGCCGAACCGGGTGCCGGCGCGATCGACGTCAGCGGCTGAGATCGATCGGCGGTGAGCAGGTCGCCATCTCGTTGTCGCCGGCGAATGTCGCGAGCCGCTCGCTGATGGGGATCCCGTCGACGGCCGTCTCGTAGAACGGCAGGTTGTCGCCGGTGCGGCGGAGGTCGTCGGCGAACCTGCGGCGGTCGTCGATGTACGTGCGGTAGTCGACCTCCCACTGCGGGACGATCGCCCGGCCCTTGTCGTCGGTCGGCTCGACGGCGACGACGTCGTCGAGCATCCGTTCGATCACGTCGGTGGCCCGATCGACGATCGCCGCCCGCTCGCGCACGAGTGCCGGATCGCCAGGGGTGATCGGTCGGAGGTCGGCGAGCTCGAGCCGCTCGGCTTCGGCTGCGACGCAGATCCGCTCGGCGCGTTCGGCCCACCCGCGGTCGTCGATGCGGTTGATCGCGTCCTTCGATGCGAAGAAGAGGGCCCAGATCCAGAACGCGGCGAGCCCGGCGATGACGACGGCGAGCAGCGCGCGCACGGCGGGCCGCATCCGCTCGGACGGTGTGGCCGTCGCGTCGGTGGCCGTCACCGGCCGCTCTCGTCGAGCTCGATGCCGAGTGGGAACGGCCCGCGCACGACGACCGACGGGTCGCACGGCGCGTCGCGCTCGACCCGCCGGACCTCGGCTTCCCATCGCACCGTGGTACCGGGCGGCACGTCGTCGAGCGTCGCGAAGCCGTCGTTGCCGTCGACCGTGACGAACACGGTGAAGTCGGCGGCGACGTCGCCACGATTCGTGAGGTCGCCCCTGACCGTGGCGGTGCGGCCGTCGAGGTCGCACGCGAGCACGGTCGCACGGTTCGGCTCGGGCTCGAGGAAGTCGACGATCGCCCGCCAGAGCACGACGGTGAAAACGATGCCGACGATCGACAGCGCGACGCCGACCGAGCCGGTGACGACGCCCGCGACCGCCCGTCCGCGGCCCTCCCCGTCGGGGCCGGCGCGCCGCATGCCGGCGACGCCGAGCGCCACTGCCAGGATGGCGAGCACGATGCCGCCGACGACCACAAACGGCACCCATGCGATCAGCACGGCGAGGATGCCGCACACCATCGCCGCCGTCGCGAGGCCGTTCCGAGTGGCATCGCTGCGTGGCGTCGGTGCGCTGCCGAGCGGGTCGACGTAGCGAACACCGCCGTCGGCGACGTCGGACGTCCAGGTCGTGCCGTTGAACCAGCGGTGCTCGTGACGACCGAGCGGGTCAGGGAACCAACCGGGGGCGGCGCTCACGGCGGGCCACGGTACCGTCCACCTGGTGGAGATCGTCCTGATCCGCCATGCCCAGCCGGAATGGGTGCGCCAGGGGCTCAACGTCGTCGATCCGCCGCTCACCGGTCTCGGCCGCTCGCAGGCGGAGGCGCTCGCCGAGGCGCTCGGTGGCGACCGGTTCGACGAGGTGCTCGTCTCGCCGCTCCTGCGGGCGCGTCAGACGGCTGCGCCGTTGTACGCGCGGCTCGGGCGTGAGGAGCTGGTCGAGCCGTGGCTCGAGGAGATCCGCGATCCGGGCTGGCACGGCACCCCGGCGGAGAAAGCCGAGCAGGCCTACCGAGAGCTGAAGGGACGGCCCGTCGCGGCGCGCTGGGACGGGCTCGACGGCGGCGAGTCGATCCGCGAGTTCACCGATCGGATCCACGCCGGCGCGGCGATGTTCCTGGCCGAGCGCGGCATCGTGCGCATCGAGCACGAGCTTCCCCTGTGGTCGATCGCCGAACCCGGCCGGCGGATCGCCCTGATCGCCCATGCCGGCACGAACTCGGTCACGATCGCCCACCTGCTCGGGCTCGACCCGACCCCGTGGGAGTGGGACCGGTTCGTCATCGGGCACACGTCGGTGTCGCGCCTCGAGGCGCTCCCCGTGCACGAGGGCTTCACGTTCAGCCTGACCTCGCTGTCGAACGTCGAGCACCTCGACCAGGGCGCGCGCACCCGCTGAACCCGTCGCCCGCTCGCCCCGTAGCCTGGCCGAGATGTCGATCTCGCCCCAGAGGTACCGCGCGATCACGATCGCGGCACTCGCCGCGCTCGCGGTGATCATCGTCACCGGTGCCGCCGTCCGCCTGACGAACAGCGGGCTCGGGTGCGACGACTGGCCCAACTGCTCGAGCGAGCGGTTCGTCGACGTGTCGTCCAAGCACGCCGCCATCGAGCAGGTCAACCGGTTGTTCACCGGCGTCGTCGCGGTGGCGGTCATCGCCGCCGTGCTGGGGTCGTTCGTCCGACGCGGCGGCCGGCGACCCGATCTCGTCCGGCTGTCGGTGGCGCTCGTCATCGGCGTCGTCGCGAACGCGGTGCTCGGTGGGGTCTCCGTGCTCGTCGATCTCCACCCGCTCGCCGTCCAGGGGCACCTGCTGTTGTCGATGGCACTGGTCGTGGCGGGCGCCGTGCTCGTCCGCCGAGCCGGTGAGCCAGACGGCGCCGCCCGGCGGGTCGTGGTCAGCGAGCCGACTCGGCGGCTCACGTGGGCGCTGTTCACCCTGACGTCCGCAGCGATCTTCACCGGCACGCTCGTGACCGGCGCCGGACCGCATGCGGGGGACGAGGACGCGACGCGGCTCGCCGTCGCCATCCCGACCGTGGCGCGCCTGCACGGCGCGGCCGTGCTGGTGACTCTGTTGATCGCGGTGCTCATCGCCTGGCGGCTGCGGTCGAACGGAGCGGACGCGGCCGCGCTCACCGGCGCCGTCTCGACCTGGATCCTCGTCGGGCTGATGCAAGCCGCGCTCGGCTACGTCCAGTACTTCAACGGCGTGCCCGCCCTGCTGGTCGGGATTCATGTCGCAGGAGCGACCGCGCTCATGCTCGTCACGACGCAGGTCGTGCTCGACACCGCAGCCACCGAATCGACGGATGTGACGTCAGGCACGTCGATGCAACTAGTGTGACGGCCTTGATGCCGCCGCACACCACCACCACAGCGCGCCGCCTCGCCACGCTCTTCCTCTCGCTGCTCGCGGCCGTGATCGCCGCCATCGGCTTCGCGAGCCCGGTGTCCGCGCAGGAGGGCGACGGCACCGAGGTCAAGGGCACGTTGCGGGCCGAGGACGAGAACGGCGAACGGATCTTCCTCGAGGGGGTCGAGCTCACCGTCACCGATGCCGAAGGCAACGAGGTTGGCTTCGCCGTCTCCGACGAGAATGGCGAGTGGGTGATCCCGCTTCCCGGTCCGGGCACCTACAGCACGTCCATCAACGAGAGCACCTTGCCCGAAGGCGTGTCGTTGCGGAACCCCGAGAACAACCCGTTGACGTTCAGCGTCAACGCCGGTGACAGCCGGCCGAACTTGTTCCCGATGGGTGAGCGGTCGTCGTCGGGCGACAACACGATCAAGCTGGTGCAGCTCGCCGTCGACGGCATCAAGCTGGGCCTGATCATCGCGATGTGCGCGATCGGCCTGTCGCTCATCTTCGGCACGACCGGTCTGGTCAACTTCGCCCACGGCGAGATGGTCACCATCGGGGCGATGTCGGCCTATCTCTTCCACGTCACCTGGTCCGGGTGGCTCGACTGGCTGCCGGGAGGCGGCGGGTGGGGATCGTCGCTCCTGATCGCGGCGATCGTGGCAGTCGTGCTCGCCGGCATCGCCGGCGGTGCGTTCAACCAATTCGTCTGGAAGCCACTGCGCAACAAGGGCGCCAGCCTGATCTCGGCACTCGTCGTGTCGATCGGCTTCTCGATCTTCCTCCGATACGTGCTCCTGTACCTGTTCGGCGGTCGTGACGGCTTCTACCGCGACTTCCGCATCCAGCGGAAGTGGGACTTCGGCATCTTCACCATCGCGCCGAAGGACGCCTTCATCGTCGTGTTCTCGACCGCCGTGCTGGTCGGCGTCGGCGTGGCGCTGCAGACGACACGGGCCGGCAAGGCGATGCGCGCCGTCGCCGACAACCGCGACCTCGCCGAGTCGTCGGGCATCGACGTCGAGAAGGTCACGAGGTGGGTGTGGATCTCCGGCAGCGCCCTCGCCGGCCTCGGCGGCGTCCTGTTCGGCCTCACCGAGGCGATCGGCTGGGAGATGGGATTCCGGATCCTGCTTCTGATGTTCGCCGGTGTCACCCTCGGCGGGCTCGGCACCGCCTACGGCGCCTTGTTCGGCAGCCTGATCGTCGGGCTGTTCATCCAGGTGTCGACGAACTGGATCCCGAGCGACATGAAGAACGTCGGGGCGCTGCTGATGTTGGTGGTGATCCTGCTCATCCGCCCGCAGGGTCTGCTCGGTCGGGCGGAACGGATCGGATAAGGAGACGCGATGGACTGGGGAGCGATCCTCGACAACGTGCTGCGGGGGCTGTTCGGCGAGAACCTCGTGTACTTCGGGCTCGCCGCGCTCGGGCTGAACATCCACTTCGGCTACACCGGTCTGTTGAACTTCGGGCAGGCGGTCTTCATGGCGGCCGGCGCCTATGGCCTCTCGATGATCGTGATCACGCTCGGGCCGCTGTACTCGTTCATCCCCGGCAGCTTCTGGTTCGGCGTGTTCGTGGGTCTCGTGGTCTTCCCCTTGATCCTGACGGCGATCATGGGTGTGCCGACGCTGCGGTTGCGGGCCGACTACCTCGCCATCGTGACGATCGCGGCGGCGGAGATGTTTCGCCTCGTCGCCCGGTCGCCGACGTTCGACAAGTGGACCGGCTCGTCCGACGGCCTCAGCGGCTTCGCCAACGAGTTCTACCGGCTGAGCCCGTTCAGCTCGAACCGCCGCTACCTCTTCGGGCTGTTCATCGGCAACCAGATGTGGGTCGTCCTCGTCGGATGGTTCGTCCTGGCGCTCGCGGTCCTCGTCGTGTGGTTGCTGATCCGCAGCCCGTGGGGCAGGGTGCTCAAGGCGATCCGAGAGGACGAGGACGCGGCGCGCAGCCTCGGCAAGAACGCGTACTGGTACAAGATGCAGGCGCTGATGCTCGGCGGCATGCTCGGCGCCGCCGGCGGCATGCTGCGAGCGATCGGTACCCAGTCGTCGCAGCCCCAGAACTTCATCACCGACGTCACGTTCTTCGCCTGGGTGGCGCTCATCCTCGGCGGCGCCGGCAAGGTGCTCGGGCCGGTGATCGGCGCGTCGATCCTCTACGGCGTGCTCAACTTCACGGACATCTTCCTGCGTCAGCTCGTTCAGAACGACCACATCCCCGAATCGGTGATGGACGGTACGCAGGTCGGTCAGGTGCGGTTCATGCTGATCGGCGCCGGCCTGGTCCTGCTCGCCGCGTTCCGACCACAAGGCATCTTCGGCACCAAGGAAGAGATGGCTCTCGATGACCGTTGACGCGCTCACCGCCAGGCTCACGGAGTCGATCAAGCGCACGACCCGGGAGGGTGACGTCGACCCACAGGCTTCGCGCGCCGCGCTCGCGGACGTCGAGAGGCGGCCGGGTGTCCCCAAGCCGGACCCGATCCTGATCGCCCACGACGTGCGCCGGACGTTCGGGGGTCTGACCGCGGTCGACGTCGACCACGTCGAGATCCAGCGTGGCGTCATCACGGCACTGATCGGCCCGAACGGTGCCGGCAAGACGACCTTCTTCAACCTGCTCACCAACTTCGACACGCCCGACACCGGTGAACAGATCTTCGACGGTCACGACATCGGCGACGTGCCGGCCCACAAGATCGCCAACTACGGCATGGTGCGCACGTTCCAGCTGACGAAGGCGCTCTCGAAGCTGACGTGCATCGACAACATGAAGCTGGGTGCGACCGACCAGAAGGGCGAGGCCCTCTGGCGGGGCCTCCTGCCGTTCCTGTGGCGCGAGCAGGAGCAGCGGATCGAGGCAGAGGCCGACGAGCTGCTCGAGCGGTTCAACATGGCCCACATGCGCGACCAGTTCGCCGGAACCCTGTCGGGCGGTCAGCGCAAGCTGCTCGAGATGGCGCGAGCGCTGATGGTCAGACCGAAGATGGTGATGCTCGACGAGCCGATGGCCGGGGTGAACCCGGCGCTGACGCAGTCGCTGCTCGGCCACATCACCGGATTGCGCGACCAGGGCATGACGGTGCTCTTCGTCGAGCACGACATGGACATGGTCCAGGAGATCAGCGACTGGGTCATCGTGATGGCCGAGGGCTCGATCGTCGCCGAAGGTCCCCACTCGTCGGTGGTCGCCAACCAGGACGTGATCGACGCCTACCTCGGGACGCGTCACGGGTCCGAGCTCGAGGGCCGGGTCCGCGACACCGAGGAG
>JBFHJC010000056.1:0-16250 GCA_041596155.1 Ilumatobacter sp.
ACCAGCATCGCCGGCGGACCGAAGACGACCTTAACAATCCGTTCGTGACCGGTCCCAACCCGAGCCGCGCGACTCCGTGTCGCGCGGGCGGGTCGGACGGGGCAGACTGTCCCGATGACCGTCGCTCCGCCGTCCGTGTCCGTCCTTCGCGCCGCGCCGCGTGCGGTCGATGCCGTCGGCCTCGCCGTCGGCACGTCCGGCGCCGTTCCGCGTTCGCTCGGCCTCAACCGCTCGGCGCTCGAGGCACACGGCTTCACGGGCGCGGTCGGCCAGACGCTCTCCGTGCCCGCCAAGGACGGTCCCACGCTCGTCGCGGTCGGCGTCGGCGACGACCCCGGCCCGAACGAGCTGCGGCGCGCGGCCGCGTGCTTCGGCCGCGCCGCCGGGAAGCGCACGGCGCTCGCCACGAACCTGCTCGACGCGGCGTCCGGAGATGTGGCGACGGTTGCCCAGGCGGTGGTCGAGGGCGTGCTGCTCGCCCGCTACCGGTACGTCGGTCTCAAGAACGACACCAACGGCGCCAACCCACCCGTCGAGTCGTTGGCGCTCGTCGCGCCGGCGTCGGCCGAGCGGGCCGCCGGTCGCGGCGCCGACCGGGCGCTCGTGACCGCCCGCGCCGCCAACCTGGCTCGCGACCTCGCGAACACGCCGCCCAGCCACCTGACGGCGCGCGACCTCGCCGCCCGGGCGGTCGAGCTCGCGGACCAGCACGGACTCGGCGTCGAGGTGTTCGACAAGGATCAGCTCCAGGTGCTCGGCTGCGGCGGGCTGCTCGGCGTGAACGCCGGGTCGGTCCAGCCGCCGCGGATGGTCAAGCTCGCCTACACGCCGCGCAATCCCAGGGCGCACATCGCGCTGGTCGGCAAGGGCGTGATGTACGACTCGGGCGGCATCAGTCTCAAGCCGAGCAACCCGATGCACGCGCTGATGAAGATGGACATGTCGGGCGCCGCCGCCGTGCTCGCCACGATGTCGACGCTCAAGGAGCTCGGCTGTCGCAATCAGGTCAGCGCCTGGTTGATGTGCACCGACAACATGCCGTCGGGTTCGGCGCTCAAGCTCGGCGACGTGCTGACGATCCGCAACGGCAAGACGGTCGAGATCCACAACACCGACGCCGAGGGTCGGTTGATCCTCGCCGACGGCCTGTCGCTCGCCACCGAGGAGTCGCCGGACGCGATCGTCGACATCGCGACGCTCACCGGCGCAGCCATGGCGGCCCTCGGCCAGGACTACGCCGCGGTGATCGGTTCCGACCAGGCGCTCGTCGACCGGCTGCTCGCGGCGTCGGGCTCCACGGACGAGCTGCTGTGGCAGATGCCGCTCGCGCGCGACCAGTACCGCAAACTGCTCGACTCGAACGTCGCCGACATGAAGAACGTCGGCGGCCCGTACGCCGGAGCGATCACCGCGGCGATCTTCCTGTCGGAGTTCGTCGGCGAGGTGCCGTGGGCGCATCTCGACATCGCCGGCCCGATGAACGCCGACAACGACAACGGCTGGCACTCGAAGGGTGCCACCGGGTTCGGCACCCGCACCCTGATCGAGCTCGTCACGAACTACCAGCCGGCCTGAGACGTCACGACGCGAGTGCGATCGCCTCACTGGCGCGAGCGGCGGCACGAGGCGGCACGCCGGCATCGACGAGGCGCTGCTCGAGATTGCCGCGGTCGAGCACGGTGGTGCGCCGGGCCCACTCGTCGTGGTCGGCCTGCATGTCGTCGGGCAGGCGCCTGAGGTGGCGCTGCGCGACGGTGGGGAAGCGGCGCCGCACGGCGAAGCCGTCGCTCAGCGGCTGGGCCAGGCCGAACATCACGCAGCGGTGCAACGCCTTGCCGAACGGTGAGTTGACGCCCTTCGAGAACGACAGCCCCATCGACGTGGCGGTGTGCTCGAGGTCGAGGGTGAAGCCCGCGGGTCGTCGGTCGAACTCGTCCGCGAACCGGCGCATGATCCAGGTCGCGGTGGGGCCGATGACGCCGAGCCAGTACCGCTCGACGTAGCGACTGCGAGGGTCGTGGCCGCGCCGGTCGACGACCGGGTCGACCCAGGGGCGGATGGCGGCGTGGGCGGGGATGAGCTGGACGACGTCCACGTGAGGCTCCTCTGCGGGGGGCGGAGGGGGAAGCCGGACGCCGGAGTGTGGGCGCGCGACCCGCTGGAACGGAAACGTCAGGTCCAGATGTCGGCGGCGCGCCGGGCGATCGCGTAGTCCGTGGTCTGCAGCCACGTCATGAACAGCTCCGGGGCCAGCGGACGCGAGATGCCATAACCCTGGCCGATGTCGCAACCGAGCTCGCCGAGGCGGGCGAGAACGGGCCCGTTCTCGATGCCCTCGGCGACGACCTGCAGCCCGAGGTTGTGCCCCAGGTCGATCGTCGAGCGCACGATCACCTCGTCCTGCTCGTCGAGCAGCAGGTTCTTCACGAAGCTCTGGTCCACCTTCAGCTCGGCGACGGGGAGGCGCCGCAGATAGCTGAGCGATGAGTAGCCGGTACCGAAGTCGTCGAGCGACAGCCGCACGCCGAGGGCGCTCAGCCGCTGGATCGTGGTCATGGTGCGCGGCGTGTCGGCGAGCAGTGCGGTCTCGGTGATCTCGAGCGTCAACCGCTCGGGCGGTGTGCCGTGCTCGGCGAGCAGGTGCTCGATGCGGGTGGGGAGCTGCTCGTCGAGCAGGTCGTGGGTCGACAGGTTCACCGACACGGTGAGGTCGTACGCGGACTCGTACCACGCGCGCGCCGTCTCGACCGCTCGCGCGAGGACGAGATCGGTGACCTGCTTGATCAGTCCCGATTCCTCGGCGAGCTGGATGAAGTCGAGCGGCGGGATCCAGCCACGCGTCGGGTGCTGCCATCGCACCAGCGCCTCGGCGCCGGTGACCGTGCACGTCTGCAGGTCCACCTTCGGTTGGTAGTGGACCTCGAGGCGGCCGTTGACCACGGCGTCGCGCAACGAGCCGAGCAACGACAGGCGGTCGGGGTTCCGCCGGTCGATCTCGGGGCGGTAGATCTCGACGTTGGTGCGGTCGCGCTTGGCGGCGAACAGCGCGACGTCGGCGCGGCGCAGCGTTTCGGTCACGTCGACATGGCGCGCGTCGACCTCGACGACTCCGACGCTCAGCGTGACGACGACGTCGAGGTCGTCGAGCTGGATCGGGGAGAACGACTCGGTTCGCAACTGCTCGGCGAGGTCGGCGATCTCGGCGAACGTGGGTCTCCTGACGAGCACCGCGAACTCGTCACCGCCGAAGCGGGCGAACACGTCGTCCGAGCGCAGTTGACGCTTGATCCGGTGCGCGAACTCGATCAGCAGCCGATCGCCGGTCTGATGACCGAGCGTGTCGTTGATCTCCTTGAAGCGGTGGATGTCGACGACGAGCACGCCCGTCGCGCCGCCGGCCGGACCGGCCTCGGCCGATCGACCGAGCTGGCCGAGTTGCTCGGCGAAGCTGTGGCGATTGAGGTCGCCGGTGAGCACGTCGTGCTGGGCGGCGAAAGTGACCTGCCGGTGGAGGAGCGCCTTGCGCAGGCTCGCCGTCAGCTGCTCCCCGAGGGTGACCGCCCGAGCACGCTCGGCCGAGTCCCACGTCGCGCCCACACCCGATCGGTCGGCGAGCACCAGCACGCCGAGTGCGCCGTCCTCGTCGCGGAGCGGCACGGCGATGCCGTTCGGACGCTCGACCGCGACGAGCTCGATCGCACCGTCGGGGCGGAGGGAGCAGTCGGACGCCTCGGCGTCGGGCAAGGTCGCGACGTCGTGTCGGAACGGCAGCGCCGGGCTGTCGAGCAGCGCGGTGCCCACCGACATCGCGACCACCAACCGCCCGTCGGCGTCGACGACGTACAGCGCAGCGCGCTCGGCCCGCAGGAGTCGGGCCGCCGAACGGACCGCGGAATCGGCGACCTCGTCGAGACCGAGCGAACGTCCGACCAGCCCCGCGAAGCCGTGCACCGCTTGCAGGTCGCGGTGATGCTGGCCGAGGCGACCGTGCTGACGGAGGACGAGCCAGCAGGCCGCTGCCGGGACGAAGGCCAGGACCACGAGCTCGCGTCGGATGAGCACCGGAGCCACCGACACCGTGGCGATCAACACGGCCGCCGGGCTCACCAGGATGCTCGTGCGCAGCAGGCTGACCATCCGTTGCACCAGCGGCCCCTCGAAGCAGGCGATCGCGATCGACACGATCGTCTGGCCGACGAGCGTCGCAACCGCCAGGCCGGCGGCGATGCCGATGAGGAGGACGCCGTCGTCGTCGCCGCGTCCGGTGACGGCGTGCATGACGGCGAACGCGAGCGCGGTCTCGAACGCGAACAGGGCGCCGTTGAACATCAGCTTGAACGGCGCCGTGCGCTGCCGCGCGGCCTGCACGGCGATCCCGGCGCCGACGCGCAGCGCGATCGCGATCGGCAGGCCGAGGAACGCGAGTGCGAGCGCGGCCGGAACGTCGGACATCGAAAACGAGTGCGCCTCCTTGCGGTACTCGATGTGGAACGGGAAGGCACCAGCGAGCAGGTAGCCGATCCCGACAGCGGCCGCCATGATCGGCAGCGCGCCAGGGCGGTGGATGCTGCTGCCGATGTCGGTACGGAACGCCGCCCACGCCGCCACCAACGCCATCCCGGCAGCGATGGACATCACCGCGACGACGGCGCGCGGTCGCGGCGTTGGTTCGGGTGCGATCGCGTGGGCAGCGCTCACAGCCAACTCGAGTTGCTCCAGTGGACGCCGCTCCAGTGGACGCCGCTCCAGTGGACGCCGCTCCACGACGAGCCGGTCCACGAGCTGCCGCTCCATGCCGAGTTGCTCCAGTGCACCCCGCTCCAGTGCACCCCGCTCCAGTGCAACCCGCTCCAGTGGACGCCGCTCCAGTGGACGCCGGTCCATTCGGCGCCGAGCCAGGCGCCGTTCGACCAGTGCACGCCGTCCCAGGTGCCGTCGGTCCAGCGGTCCCCGATCCAGGTTCCGCCGAGCCACGGTGTGCCGAGCACGGTGGTCTCACCGAGGACCGGGACGCCGAGCACTTCGACGGGCGGCAGCGAGCCACGCGAGGAGTGCAACGACCCGAGGCCGGTCGCCGGCAGGTGGTACTGGGTGGCGCCACTGGTCAGTGCGTTCAGCGCACGGTCGACCCGCACCAGGCCCTGACCGGCGAACATCTGATGGCCGAGCGGCAGCCCGTTGGCGTCGGCCGACCGGCGCAACGCCACTTTGACCTGGTCGGGCGTCAGCCACGGCTTGGCGTCGAGCAGCAGGGCGGCGGCGCCGGACACCACGGCCGCCGCCTGGGACGAGCCGCTGCCTCGGAACAGGTGGTCGCCGACGCGGGCGCCCGGATACTCGATGTCGACGCGGCTGCCCGGGGCGCGCAGGCTGATGATGCCGGCGCCCGGTGCGCCGACGTCCGGGTTGCGGACGCCGTTGCCGTTGGTGGCCCAGCTCGGGCTCGAGAAGGCGCCGTTGCCGTCGGCGCGCAGCCCGCCCACCGCGATCACGTACGGATCGTTGGCGGGCACACCGAGGCGAGTCTGTCCGAGGCCGTCGTTGCCGGCGGCGACGACCACCACGATGCCGGCCCTCCACGCCCGTTCGACGGCGTGCGTCAGGGGGTCGGTCAGGTACTCCTGCAGGGTGTCGCTCGTGAACGACAGGTTGAGGACGCGGATGTCGAGCTCGTCAGCGTGCTCGGTCACCCAGTCGATGCCGGCGATGATCTGGGACACGTCGACCGCACCGGTGTTGTCTCCCGCCTTGACCGAGATCAGGCCGGCGTCGGGCGCGACGCCCATGAACCACTGCGGGTTGTCCTTCGCCCGGGCCGCCGTCGCGCCGGGGGTACGGCCGGCGATGATGCCCATCATGTGGGTGCCGTGGCCGTAGGTGTCCTGGTAGACCGCCTCGGGGACCCCCGCCTCGGCCGACAGGTCGACCATCGCGACGACCTTGTCGGTGCCGCTCAGGGCGGCGACCTGGGCGACGCCCGTGTCGATGACCGCGACATTGACGCCGGCGCCCGTGTAGCCCAGGTTCCAGAGGGCTCGGGCTCCGATCTGGTCGACGACGTGGTACATCGACCCGAGTGGCAGGGTCGCCGGGTCCACGGAGTCGGCGGCCCAGCGGCCGTTGGTCTTGGTCGTGTCGCGGTCCTTGGCCGGTTTGGCGACGGCGGGTGCCGCCAGCGTCGTCGCGCCGAGAACGGCGACGGTGGCGAGCGCGGCGATCCGGCGCAAGCGGCGCCCGGAGCGGCCGGAGTTCGGGTTGTCCATGAAGGTCCCTTTGTGGTCGGGGGACGGATGCTTCATGTCGGTGTGCGACGCATTGAAACGACGGCGCGACGGGCGGGCAAGGGCGCGGCGGCGACCTTGCGGCAACCTTGAGCCGAACCGCGCCGAGCGCGCGTGACCGGCGGCGTCCGCCACGGAGAGAACGGTCGTTATCGCGACGTCAAGCAGGCGCGAGCCCGCGCAGCCAGTCGCGCGGGCCGATCGCGAAGTGCACTCCGAGCCGCGCATCCAGGATGCGGATCGTGGCGACCAGGTCGTCGTACGCGAGCGACACGCAGCCGCTGGTGGGCCGCGTGGCGCCGGACGTCGCGTAGCTGTGGCGATGCAGGAAGATCGCCGCTGCGAGCGGCGGCTCGCCGGCCTGGTCGCCGGAGATCGGGTCGAGGTTGGCGCCGATGACCGCGGCGTGCGAGTACACGTCGCCGTAGCGCGGCAGCCACTCGTCCGGGCCGGTGCATCCGGGACGCCGCACGAGGTGCTGGTAGCGCGCCGTGTTGGGCGTCGCGCCCCAGCAGTCGTCCGGTTGGACCCGCCGGTACGGCACGAGGACGCCGGGGTCGGATCGATTGCCGAAGATCGACAGCTCCTGCCCGTCCCAGGCCGTCACCGTGCCGAGCGGGAACACGCCGGCCGGCGTCGTGCCGTCACCCGAGCGCCGCTCCGGGAGCGGTC
Source organism: Ilumatobacter sp. (assembly GCA_041596155.1). Taxonomy (GTDB): domain Bacteria; phylum Actinomycetota; class Acidimicrobiia; order Acidimicrobiales; family Ilumatobacteraceae; genus Ilumatobacter. The sequence goes on from JBFHJC010000056.1 coordinate 6,954, forward strand.
GGGTGCCGTTGCGCCCGAAGCGGGCCGGCTGCATCGGCCGCTGGCAGCGCCACGTGCCCTCGTCGTCGCGGACGGCAACCGTCACGTCGCCGTGGCTGTCGCCGAAGTCGTCGGTGATCATCAGCACGAGCTGACGGACGTCCGGGTGGGCCGTTCCCACCGCCGCCGCCGTCGTGAGGTCGCACGCGACGTCCTCTGCGACTGCGACGTCGCGCACCGCGGGCTCCTCGGCGATCGCGCCGGTGATCAGGCGGCCGACGGCGAGCGCGTATGAGGTCGCTGCGAGCGCGACGCTGAGCGCCGCCGCGAGGGCGATCTTGACGATCGACACGCCCCCAGTGTCGCCGCGCCGCCCCGTGCGCCACAATCACCGGCATGGATTCCGATGACCACCTCGATGCGCTCGCCGCGGCCGTCGACGCGATGCGGGCCGCCGCGCGGGTCGTCGTGCTGACGGGCGCGGGCATCTCGACCGACTCGGGCATCCCCGACTTCCGTGGGCCGAACGGCGTGTGGACCCGCAACCCGGCGGCGGAGAAGGCGGCGAACATCCGCTACTACCTCGCCGATCCGGAGGTTCGTCGAGCGGCGTGGCTGAACCGGCTCGATGCGCCGGTCTGGACCGCCGAACCGAACGTCGGGCACGACTGCATCGTGCGCCTCGAACGGGAGCGGCGCCTGCACGCCGTGGTCACCCAGAACGTCGACGGGCTGCACCAGGCGGCCGGCAACGATCCGGAGCTCGTGATCGAGGTGCACGGCACCGCACGCTGGACGCGCTGCTGGGAGTGCGGCGACCGGCGGGCGATGCGTGAGACGCTCGACCGGGTGCGCGCCGGCGAGGGCGACCCACCGTGCCTGGTGTGCGGCGGCATCCTCAAGTCCGACACGATCAGTTTCGGCCAGTCGCTGGTGCCGGAGGTGATCGACCGCGCGATGCAGGTCAGCGAGGAGTGCGACGTGATGCTCGCCGTCGGCTCGACGCTGAGCGTCTACCCGGCGGCCAACTGCGTCCCGATCGCGAAGCGGGCGGGCGCGACCGTGATCATCGTGAACGGCGAGCCGACCGAGATGGACCGACTCGCCGACCACTTGCTCCGAGCCCAGATCGTCGACGTCCTGCCCGCGTTGGTCGGCCTGCCGCGCTGACACGCGCTCGCGGAGGCGAGCACCGCAGCTCCGGAGGGCGGGCGCTACATCAGCGCCGCCGCGTGCGAAGCCCGGACGTCACGGTGCGATGTTCTGGTTGAGCCGGAACACGTTGTCGGGGTCGTAGCGCCGCTTGAGCTCGACGAGCCGGTCGTAGTTGGGGCCGTACGCCTGACGGATCTTCCCCGAGTCGTCGTCGCCCATGTAGTTCACGTAGACCCGCTGCGCCATGAACGGCTCGAGCGCCGCCCACGTCGCGCGCACCCACTCGATGTTCTCCTCCGTGCGGGCGGGGTCTTCCCACTCGCCGACGAGCACCAGGTTGTAGCCCGGCTCGCGGTGCGGGTACGCCGTCGCCGTGGGATCGATGCGCGTCACCTCGCCGTGGAAGTGCTCGACGACCAGTGCGCTCATGATCGACGGCGACTCGCTGAACGCGTCGACCATCGTCTGGACGGCGATGTCCGACAGCTCGGTGAAGAAGCCCGACTTCCAGTAGTTCAGCGCCCCCTTCGGGAACCCGTCGTCGAGCAGGGTGTTCACCACCGGGTACGGCATCGGACCGATCAGGTCGAGCAACGGCTCGCGGAACTCGCGGATCGGTCGAAGGTCGGCCTCGGCCTGCCGCAGGTCGCCGCAGTGGCAGAGGACGTTCGCCACGATCTTGTGCCCGCTGCCGTCGGGTGCGTGGACCAGTCCGCAGAACGCGACGACCTCGTCGGGCAGGGCCTTGGTGAACTGGCGGTACTCGTCGAACACCTCCATCGCAGCGTCGAGGGGGTGGGCCGCGATCCCGCCGTACACCATCTCCAGCGGGTGCGCCGTGTACTCGAGCGAGGTGGCGATGCCGAAGTTCCCGCCGCCGCCACGGATCGCCCAGAACAGGTCGGGGTCGGTGTCCTCGCTGGCGGTCACGACGGAACCGTCGGCCATCACCAGCTCGGCCGAGACCAGGTTGTCGACCGCCATGCCGTACTTGCCCATCAGCCAACCCAGCCCGCCGCCGAGCGTCAGCCCGGCGATGCCGGTCGACGAGATCACGCCGCCGGTCGTCGCCAACCCGTGCACCGCCGTCGCCCGGTTGTACTCGTTCCACGTGACGCCGCCCTGGGCGCGCACCCGGCGCGCGGCCGGGTCGACGTGGATGCCCTTCATGTGCGCCAGGTCGATCATCAGTCCGCCGTCGGTGACGGCCCGGCCGGCCACGTTGTGTCCGCCGCCGCGCACCGACAGCTCGGCCCCGGCCGCCCGGCCGAGGTTCAGCGCGTCGCGGACGTCTGCTGTGTTCGTGCACCGGGCGATCAAACCCGGTCGCTTGTCGATCATCCCGTTGTGAACCGCTCGGGCGTCGTCGAAACCGGGAGCACCGGGTTCGAGCAGCTCACCGCTGAACTCCGCCGCTAGTTCGTCGGGGATCGAGATCCTGGACATTGCGCCACCTCCATCGTTCGGGTCGTCGGCGACGCGTTCCCGCTGCTGCTTGCCGGCGACCGGCCTTCGTCTGCAGATAGGGGGCCTCCCGATCGTACGCGACCAACGGTCTGCTGGCCAGTGCCCCGTGGTCGGCCGGACCGTCACGATGGACCTTCGGCCGTTCCGGCCCGCCGACGGCGGTGGGACGATGAGGTGATGGGACGCGTCGAAGATGATCTGCGCCAACCGCCGCTCGAGCTGTGGGACCGCCCGGCGGGCGAGGAGAACTACCGTCCGGACGGACGGCTGAAGCGGGGCTACTACGAGGCCGAGCTGGCTCGGCTGCAGGAGGAGCTCGTCAAGCTCCAGTACTGGGTGCAGCGGCGCGGGCTGCGGGTGCTGGTGATCTTCGAAGGACGCGGATCTGCCGGGAAGGGCGGCGTGATCAAGCGCATCAGCGAGCGCACCAGTCCCCGAATCGTGCGGACCGAGGCCCTCCCCAAGCCGACCGAACGCGAGCAGACCCAGTGGTACTTCCAGCGCTACGTGCCGCTGCTCCCGTCCGGGGGCGAGATCGTGCTGTTCGACCGCAGTTGGTACAACCGGTCGAACGTCGAGTGGGTGATGGGATTCTGCACCGAGCAGCAGCACCAGGAGTTCCTGCGCTCCTGTCCCGAGTTCGAGCGGATGCTCGTGCGGTCGGGGATCATCCTGCTCAAGTACTGGTTCTCGATCAGCTACGAGGAACAGGAGCGACGGTTCGCGGCTCGCAACGAGGAACCGCTGAAGCGCTGGAAGCTCTCCGCGATGGACCTCGAGGAGCACCGTCTCTACGTCCACTACTCCCGGGCCAAGGACACCACGTTCCAGTACACCGACATCAAGCAGGCGCCGTGGTTCGTGGTGCCCTCCGACTGCAAGCGGCGGGCGCGGCTCAACTGCATCACCCACCTGCTCTCGAAGGTCCCCTACGAGGACATCGTCCCGGATCCCGTCGAGCTGCCCGAGCGCCAGGACGAGTCGTACATCCGGCCTCCCGTCGACGAGCAGACCTTCGTCGAGCAGCTCTACTGACGTGACCACGCAACCCGTGGTCGGGCGCACGGAATACCCGACCCGACCGGTAGGTTTTAGGGCCTATGGCAACGTTCCGTGACCTGCTGTCGGCCGCCAAGTCCGAGATCGTCGAGATCTCGACCGAGACCGCCGCCGAGCACATCGCCGCCGGGTACACCGTGCTCGACGTCCGCGAACCCGACGAGTACCAGGAGGGCGCGATCCCGGGCGCGATCCACATCCCGCGCGGCCATCTCGAGTCGCAGATCGAGTCGCGCATCGCCGACAAGGCCACCCCCGTCATCGTGTACTGCGCTGGCGGCGTGCGCTCGGCGTTCGCGGCCAAGACCATGAACGAGCTCGGCTACGAGACCGTCGAGTCGATGGAGGGGGGGTTCGGCCGCTGGAAGGACGAAGGTCGCGAGTGGAAGCAGCCGGCGTCGCTCAGCCCCGAGCAGATGAGCCGCTACAAGCGCCACCTGCTGCTCCCCGAGGTCGGCGTCGAGGGTCAGAAGCGGTTGCTCGACGCCAAGGTGCTGCTGCTCGGAGCGGGCGGGCTGGGCTCACCGGCCGCGCTCTACCTGGCGGCGGCCGGCGTGGGCACGTTGGGCATCGTCGACATGGACGACGTGGACGCCTCCAACCTGCAGCGCCAGATCCTGCACAACGTCGACCGGATCGGCGATCGCAAGGTCGACTCGGCGAAGAAGACACTGACGATGCTCAACCCCGACGTGAACGTCGTCACCTATGACACCCGGCTGTCGGCCGGCAACATCATCGACATCATCTCCGGCTACGACGTGATCGTCGACGGCGCCGACAACTTCCCGTCGCGCTACCTGCTCAACGACGCCAGCGTGAAGCTCGGCATCCCGGTCGTGCACGGCTCGATCTTCCGCTTCGAGGGCATGGTGTCGGTGTTCCACCCGCTCGCAGGTCCCACCTACCGCGACATGGTGCCGGAGCCGCCGCCCGCCGAGCTCGCTCCGAGCTGTGCAGAAGCCGGCGTGCTCGGCGTGCTGCCCGGCATCGTCGGTTCGATCCAGGCGCTCGAGACGATCAAGGTGATCCTCGGCCTCGGCGACCCGCTGATCGGGCGGATCCTGTCGGTCGACACGACCGAGATGGAGTTCCGCGTCTTCAACCTCAAGCCCGATCCCGCCAACCAGGTCACGTACGAGAACCGCGATCGCATCCAGATCAAGGAGCTCGAGGGCCTCTGCGCCCCCGGGCTCGCCGACCACTGATCGGCGCCCAGGGAGGAGAGCCGCCGTGCCCGAGCGGCCGCTCTGGACCTGTCCCGCTTGCGGCCGGCGGTTCGTCACGGCGAACAGCTGGCACTCGTGCCACGTCGGCGACCTCGACGAATTCTTCGCCGGTCACGAGCACCTCCGGCCGCTGTTCGACGCCTACGTCGCGCTCGCGCGCGAGCTCGGCGAGTTCGACGTCGAGGTCGTCCGCACCCGCATCAGCTTCGTCGCGCGGGTGCGCTTCGCCGGGGTGGTGCGGCTCCGGCGAGACGCGATCGTCGCCTCGTTCTGGCTCAAGCGCGAGGTCCACCACCAGCGCCTGCGCCGGGTCGACCACGTCGGCGGCTCCGACTGGGTCTACGAGACGCTGCTGCGCGACGAATCCGATCTCGACGACGACCTGAGCACCTGGCTGGCCGAGGCGTACGCCGTCGGGCGCCAGGAGTCGACCTGAGCCGATCGCCGCAGCGGCGCCCGGTGGTGCAGACTGGTCACGTGCGACGGGCGCGCCTGGCGGTGGCAGCCGGCTCGCTGCTCGCGGCCTGCGCCGGCGGCGAGCCCGGTCTCGACTACGTCGATGCGGGTACCGGATGCACTTCGTCCCCGGACGACGCCACCTCGGAGTTCTTCGTGGGCCCACCTTGGCGCGCCGGGGAGCACCGCGAGCTCGCGATCGGGTCGGCGACGTCGAGCGGACGGGCCCGCGAGCCGGCGGCGACGCTCGCGGTGACCGTCACCGCGCTCGCAATCGACGGTCGGCGGTCGTCGCTCGCCTGGGAGTCGACGCCGACGGTCCTGCCCGACCTCGTCCGCCTGCCGGGGGTGGGCGGCGAGCTCGCCCGCCTCGGCGAGGACGTGCCGGTCGAGCGCGTCGTGTACGACGTCGACGGGGGCGGCTTCGCCGGCGTCCGCAACGTCGACGAGATCCGCGCGACCGCGAGCGCGACGTTCGATCTCCTGGAGGACGCGGCGGCCCTCGACTTCCACAGCTCGATCCGTGTGCGGCTCACGCTGGACGGTCTGTCCGACGAGCTGCTGGCGGAGCTCTACGCCGAGGGCCCACGCCTGTACCACCGCTACGACGGGATCAGATTGACGGCGGGCGATCCGGTCGAATCGGCCGCCGTCCTGCCCAACCCGTTCGGTGGCGAGCCCCTGCCGGCGACCGCGACCATCGAGCTCACCGACCTCGTCGACGCGGACGGATGCACCGCGGTGCGCGAGACGGTCACCATCGTTCCCGGCGAAGCTCGCCGCGCCGTCGCCGCAGCGCTGACGGCGGGAGGGACCGACGCCGACGTCGATGAGGCCGTGGAGTCGTTCTCGGTCGGGCGCGCCCTGGTCGCGCAGTACGACCCGGGGACCGGCCGGCTGTGGCGGCTGAGCGCGGCCCAGCTGGTCGAAGTGCATGCAGAGCGCCGTTACGACACCACCGTCATCGAGGACGTGACGCCGACGACTCGCGGTTGAGCGGTTACCGTCGCGACGTGCGCGTCGAGCCGTCCGGTCAGGCCTGTGGAGCGACGGTGACGGGCGTCGAGCTGAACCGCCCGCTCGACGACGACGCGGTCGCGGGCATCCGCGCCGCCTGGCTCGAGCATCACGTGCTGGCGTTCCCCGATCAGGCGATGACCGACGACGACCTCGAGCGGTTCACGCTCTGCTTCGGACCGTTCGGCGACGATCCGTTCATCGCGCCGATCGCCGGGCGCGACCACGTCATCGCGATCACCCGGCTCGCCCACGAGCGGTCGCCGCTGTTCGCGGAGACGTTCCACAGCGACTGGAGCTTCCAGGCGCGGCCGCCCGCGGGCACCTGCCTGTACGGCATCACGATCCCCCCGGTCGGCGGCGACACCTTGTTCGCGAACCAACATCTGGCGTGGGAGGAGATGCCGGACGATCTGCGCCGTCGCGTCGAGGGCCGCACGGCGATCCACTCGGCGGCCGGACCGTACGCGCCGGACGGCTTCTACGGCGACGCCGACAGGGCGACCGGACGCAGCATGGACATCCGCCCCGACGAGTCGGCGAGGGCGGTCCAGCTCCACCCGCTCGTGCGCCGGCACCCGGAGACCGGCCGGCTCGGCCTGTTCAGCACGCTCGGCTACATCGTCGGCATCGACGGGATGGACGGCGGCGAAGCTCGCGATCTGCTCCGCGAGCTGTACGCCTGGCAGACGCGCGACGAGTTCGTCTACCGGCACCGGTGGTTGCCGAAGATGCTGGTCATGTGGGACAACCGTTCCGTGCTGCACCGGGCGACCGGCGGCTACGACGGGTACGACCGGATCCTCCACCGGACCACCATCGGCGCAGTCGCCTGAGGTGATGAAACGCCCGCTCCATTCAAGCGCGGCGGGTCGGTGAACCGATAGAAGGAGTGCGCGCCGGCCGGGCTGTCGGGCGGGAACCTGGAGCTCGGCCGGCGCTGCCCATGTCCGTGCGGCCTGTCGGCGCTGTCGTCGGGTTGGTGCATCAGCCCGGTTCGGGGAGACCGACGATCTCGTCGCGGTCCTGGAGGACGACCCCCGCCAGCACCAGCGCGATGCCGGTGAGGTCGATCGGACCCGGTCGCTGGCCGAGTGCCAGCCATCCGACGAACACGGCGGTCACCGGCAGGGTGGCGAGCAGCACGCTGAACCGGCGGATCGGGATGCGCCGCAGCACGTACTGATCGATGCCATAGCCGATCGCGTTCGAAAAGACACCGGTTGCGCAGCACAGGAGCAGGAGGGTGGGCGACACCCACACCTGCCCGCTCGCCGGTGTTCCGATCGGGGCGATGGCGAGCGTACCGATCGCGAGACCGACGCCGAGCCCGGCGACGCCCGATCGGACGTTCGCGACCCGTGAGCCGACGACGATGTAGGCGGCCCACAGGGCCGACGAGATCAGGATGAACACGACACCGAGCGCATTGTCGCCGACCTCGATCCCGCCGAGGGTGAGCACCCCGGTGACCGCCAGGGCGAGAGCCAGTGCGTTGCGGCCCGTGCGCGTCGTCGCCGCCGCGACGGCGATCGGGCCGAGGAACTCGATGGCGACGCTGTTGCCGAGGTCGACGCGCTCCAGCCCGAGGTAGAAGAACGTGTTCATCAGCGCCGTCGCGATCCCGAAGATCGCCGCGCCGGCGAGGTCGCGGCGGGTCCATCCGCGGTGGAACCCCGGCGAGATCGCGAGCAACGCGATCGACGCGCCGAGCACCCGGAACCATGCCACGGTCTGGGGCTCGACCTCGTCGAACACGGTGACGGCGATCGCGGCGCCGACGTACTGGCTGATCGCCGACAGCACGAACAAGGCCTCGGGCGGAGCCGTGGCCAAGGTGCGCGCGACGCGGCCCGAATCGTTCACGGAGCCATCACCTCGCCGATTCTGGTCGCGAGCGCGATGCTGTGGCCGTGTTCGCCGACCACGTGTTCCACCGGGCACCCGATCTGCCGGTCGCCGTCGCCGCTCGTGGCTGCACGATCACGACCGCCGACGGCGCCGAGTACCTCGACGGCGCCGGCGGTGCGGTCGCCAGCTCGGTCGGACACGGCCGTCGCGAGATCGTCGACGCGATGGCGGCCCAAGCGGCCGCCGTCGAGTACGTGCACGCCACACAGTTCACGACCGATGCGCTCGGCCGGTTCGCGGCCCGCATGGCCGAGATCGTCCCGGTCGAGGAGGCACGGATCTTCCCGGTGAGCGGCGGCAGCGAGGCCAACGAGACGGCCATCAAGCTCGCTCGCGCCTATCACCTGGCACAGGGCGCGGCCGGGCGCCACGTCGTGCTGGCGCGCGCCGGCGCGTATCACGGCAACAGCCGGGGCGCCCTCGACGCCTCCGACCGTCAGGCGTTGCGTGCCGGGTACGAGCAATGGCTCGGACACACGGTCCGGGTGCCGATGGCGAACCCGTACCGCGACAGCCGCTCTGGTGCCGAGCATGCGGCGGAGATCGACCGGATCATCCGCGCGACTGGCGCGGAGCGTGTCGCGGCGCTGATCGCGGAACCGGTGAGCGGCGCGACGCTCGGCGCGCTCGTGCCGCCCGACGACTACTGGCCGGCGGTCGCCGCAGTGTGTCGGGAGCACGGCGTGCTGCTGATCCTCGACGAGGTGATGACCGGCTTCGGGCGCACCGGCGAGTGGTTCGCCGCCGACCACTGGTCGGTCCGGCCCGACATGGTCACCTGCGGCAAGGGCGCGTCGAGTGGGTACTGGCCGCTCGGCATCTGCGCAGCCTCCGGCGAGATCTACGAGGCGGTCACCGCCGCCGGCACCTTCGTCCACGGCTTCACCTGGTCGCACCACCCGGTGGGCGCGGCCGTCGCCGGCGCCGTCGTCGACGTGATCGAGCGCGACGGTCTGGTCGCCGCGGCGCGGACCGGCGGGGAGCGCGCCCGGCGTCGCTTGCACGAACGGCTCGGGCACCACCC
>JBFHJC010000057.1:0-16193 GCA_041596155.1 Ilumatobacter sp.
AGCGCGTTCACGAGGATCGACGGGCGGTGGGCGAGCGCGATCTCGATCTGGGGGTCGGCACGCGACGCCGAGAACGGGGCGGCGTCGCTCCCGCCGACCAGTCCGCCGCGCCCTTCGTCGTCGGCGAGCTCCGGGACGTCGTAGCGACGCAGGATGTCGTCGACGAAGTCGCGGTGCTCCTGGGGGATGGCGGCGACCAGGTCGCGGACGCTGAGGCCGCCCTGCTCGGAGCCGGCGTACTTGGCCGGCACGATGAGGTCGACGCCGTAGGGCCGGCCGTCGAGCTCGTCTTCGATCCAGTCGAGGTCGATCTCGAGCTGGCGGTCGCTGTGCCCGGCCGCGCCGAGCACCCCCATGCCGCCCGCCTTCGACACCGCCACCACGACGTCACGGCAGTGCGTGAACGCGAGGATCGGCACGTCGATGCCGAACATCTCGGTGATCGCGGTCTTCATCCCGTCCCTCCCCGTCGACTTGCGACGGACGGTACCACCGCCCCACGATCGGTTTCCGAGCCGGCCCGTCGGCGGCGGCCGGCGGCGACCGGCGGCGCTACCGTCGTGGCGTGAGCGATCAGATCGGACGGCCGCGCGCCGTCGTGGCGGACCTCCCCACCTACCGCCCGGGCAAGGGCGCCAAGCAGGCCGAGGCCGAGCACGGCATCACCGGGGCGATCAAGCTCGCGTCGAACGAGAACCCGAGCGCTCCGCTCGAACCGATCCAGGCGGCGATCCGCGAGGCGGCGACGAGCCTGAACCGCTACGCCGACCACCGTGCGACGGCGGTCCGCGAGGCACTCGCCAACGAGCTCGGTGTCGCCGCCGACCAGGTCACGGTCGGCAACGGGTCGTCGGGCGTGCTGCAGGAGCTCTGCTTCGCCTACCTCGACCCCGGGGACGAGGTCGTGTTCCCGTGGCGCTCGTTCGAGGTGTACCCGGTGTACACGCGGCTGATGGCGGCCACCGCGGTCCAGGTGCCGCTCGGCGCCGACCTCGGCGCCGACCTCGACGCCGTGACGGGCGCCGTCACAGCCGCCACGAAGGTCGTCTTCCTCGCGACGCCGAACAACCCGACGGGCGTCGCCACGCGGGCCGCCCGGCTCGCCGCGTTCCTCGACGAGATCCCCGACGAGGTCGTGGTGTGCGTCGACGAGGCGTATCGCGAGTTCGTCGACCAGGCGTTCGGCGATCCGGTGACCGAGCTGCTCCCGGATCACCCGAACGTGCTCGTCACGCGCACGCTCTCCAAGGCGCACGGCCTGGCGGGCCTCCGACTCGGGTACGCGATCGGTCATCCGGAGCTGATCGCCACGATCGACAAGGTGCGGTTGCCGTTCGCTGTCAACGCGCTCGCCCAAGCCGCCGCGCTCGCGGCCCTCGAGCACCTGCCGGAGATACGGGACCGGGTCGCGGAGACCGTCGCCGAACGGCGGCGAGTCGAGACGGCGCTGCGCGCGTCCGGGTGGGACCTCCCCGACCACCAGGGCAACTTCGTGTGGCTCGCCACCGGCGCGAGCGCGGACGATCTCGGCCTCGAGCTCGAGCGTCGCGGCGTCGTCGTGCGGCCGTTCTCGGGTGAGGGGATCCGGGTGACGATCGGTACCCCGGACGAGAACGACAGGTTTCTCGCCGCGCTCGCCGACGCCGTCGACGAGGCGTCCGGGTGAACCGGTGGTTCCCGGGCGACCCCCGGGCGGTCGGGGACGACCCGGATTATCGGTTCACGCTCGCCAACGAGCGCACCTTCCTCGCGTGGATCCGGACGGCTCTGGCGCTCGCCGCCGGTGGCCTCGGCGCCGTGACGGTGCTCGACGACTTCGCCGGCGAGGAGGTGCTCGGCATCGGTCTCCTCGCGCTCAGCTTCCTCACGGCTGCCACCGCCTACCGGCGCTGGGCACTGAACGAGCGGGCGATGCGGCTCGACGAGCCGCTGCCGCCGAGCCGCCTCCCGATGGTCATGGCGGTCGCCGTCGCGCTCGTTGCGATCGCGGCGGCCGTGTTCTTCGTGATCGACAGCGCGAGGGCTTGATGGAGGGCGGCCGCCCCGACCGCGTGTTCGACGAGGGGCTCCAACACGAGCGCACCGCGCTCGCCTGGGAGCGCACCGCGATCTCCGCGATGGTGGGCGGGGTGCTCCTCGCGCGGCACGCCGCCGACGAGCTGGCGGTCGGGTGGGGGGCCGTCGGCGTCGCGATGGTGGTGATCGGCGCCGTCCTGCTCGTGTGGGCGGGCCGTCACTACGACGACCTCCACGGGCCGCTGCGGGCCGGGCAGAGCCCGCTCCACCCCGGCGCGGCCCGGCTGGTCGGAGCGTCGACCGTCGCCTTCACCGGTCTCGCGCTGGCGCTGGCCGTGGCGATCGCCGTGCGCTGATCTCGCGTCGGGCGCGTATTCTCGCGCCGTGACCCCGCGAGCGACCATCACGGGCTGGGGCAAGTGCGACGTGCCGTTGCGCCTGACGAACGCCGATCTCGAGCACCTCGTCGACACCAGCGACGACTGGATCGTCGAACGAACCGGCATCCGCGAGCGGCGTATCAACCACCTCCAGCTCACCGACATGGCCGAGGTGGCGGCCCATCACGCGCTTGCTGCCGCCGGCCTCGCGCCGACCGACATCGATCTGCTCGTGATGGCGACGGTCACGCCAGAGATCACGTGCCCGAGCAATGCCTGCCACCTGCAGGAGCGGCTGGGGGCGACCGACGCAGCCGCGTTCGACCTCAACGCCGCCTGCTCGGGGTTCGTGTATGCGGCGGTCGCGGCGTCAGCCATGGTGGCCTCCGGCGTCCGTGACCGGGCGCTGGTGGTCGGCGCCGAGCAGCTCCACTGGGTCATGGACTACCACGACCGCAACACCTGCGTGCTGTTCGGCGACGGTGCCGGGGCGGCGGTGTTCGAGCGGTCGGCGGCGGGCGACGGCATGCTCGGCGCCGACCTCGGAGCTGACGGCCCCGCTGGTTCGACGATGGTGTTCGAGTCGCTCGGCACGCGGCGCCCGCTGAACGTCCCGCGGGACCCCGCGATCTCGGCGCTCCACTTCGAGGGGCAGGCCGTCTTCAAGATCGCCGTGCGCGGCATCGTCGGGTCGGTCGAGCGGGCGCTCGAGCGGGCCGGAGTGGCGGCCGACGAGGTGGCGCTGGTCGTGCCACATCAAGCCAACGAGCGGATCATCAGCGCCGCGACGAGGCGGCTCGGAATCCCGCCCGAGCGGGTGATGCTCAACATCGCCGATCACGGCAACACGTCGGCGGCCTCGGTGCCGATGGCCCTCGCGGACGCCGTTGCGGCGAAGCGGATCGAACCCGGCGACCTCGTGGTGATGACGGCGTTCGGTGGCGGCGTCACGTGGGCCTCGGCGGTGTTCCGCTGGGGCGACCGGGTCGTCCCGCTCACCACGAGCGACGTCGCACTGCCCGCTCCGACCGGCACGGTGTTCGACGTGCTCGCTCCGAATCGCGAGTTCTTCGGCCCCCTCCACGAGTAGAGGAATCCGTCGCGACGCGTCATCGCGAGCGGGCCGGTGGCGTCGAGGGGTTGACGAACCCCCTCGAGAAAGGACCCGATGATGCGACGCCGCACCGTCGTGCTGGCCGTCACGGCCGCCCTCCTCGTCCCGGCGGCGGCCGCCACGGCCGACGGGCACGACACGACCGATCGCACGGACCGGACGGACCGGAGCGATGGCACGGACCGGACCGACCGGACGGGTGACACCGACCGGACCCCGGTCACGACCGATCGCCCGGTCGTGACCGATCGCCCCGTCGTGACGGACCGCCCGGTCACCGACCGCCCGGTCGTCACCGATCCTGTCGCGCCCACAGATCGAACCGACCGCGCCGACGTCGAGGCCCTGCGACTCGAGTGCGCCGTTCGCCCGACCGACGCCGGGTCGGCGGTCGGCTGTCAGTGGTCGACGCCCACCTCACCGCGGGCGGCCTCGCTCCGGCTCTGGCGCCACGATCCGGAGACCGACCGGCAGCGCCAGGTGGTGTTCCGTACGAACGACGTGACCGTGACCTCCTTCGTCGATCGCCACGTGCGCCCGGGCCATGCGTACGCCTACGCGGTCCAGGCGCTCTCGGCCGACGGTGTCGTGGTCGGCCGGAGTCGGGTCGAGTGGGTCCGCGTCCCCCACGTGCACGACGACGTCGAGGTGCTGACCCTGCGCTGCGGGCTCGGTGACGCCGCCGAGGCGATCGCGTGCCGGTGGAGCCGCCCGGAGTCGCGCGACGCGTTCGTGGTGACGCTGTGGCGATCGGTCGACGGCGGACCGAGGCAGGTCGTCGAGTCGTTCCGGCCGACGGGGCCGAACGAATACCGTGATCCCGTGCCACCAGGCGCGTCGAAGGTCACCTATGCGGTCATCGCGACCTCCGAGAGCGATCGGATCGTCGCTCGGAGTCGGGCCGTCACGGTGATGGTGCCGCGGCCGCACCCCTATCGCCGGGAGGTCGCGCCCTTCTGACCCCCCGTCCCCGAGCCGGCCGGCCGCGACCGGTAGCGGGCGTCGCGTCGCTGACCGATCTCGACGACGCGACGCTCGCGGCGCGTGCCGCCGCCGACCCCGAGGCCTTCGCCATGCTCTTCCACCGCCACGTCGACGACGTCCACCGCTTCGTGCACCGGCGAACGGGCGACGCCGCGCTCGCGGACGACCTCACGGCGATCACCTTCGAGCGCTGTTGGGCGGCGCTCCCGGGTCTACGTCCACGCCACGACTCGTTGCGCCCGTTCCTGTTCCGCATCGCCGCCAACGAGCTCGCCTCGCACTTCCGCAGCGACCGGAGGCGGCGCGCCCGGGAGCATCTCGTCGCCGTTCGCGACCGAGCCACCGGTCAGGACCTCGCGTTCGAAGGCGACGATCCCGCGCTCCGGGCTGCGCTCGCGGCACTCGACGAGCGCGCCCAGATGGTCTTGTCGTTGCGCTTCCTGGCCGATCTCAGCACCGAGGAGGTGGCCGCCGCGCTCGGCGTCGGGCGGCGCCACCTCGCCGTCTTGCAGTTCCGAGCGCTGAGGGCGCTGCGCAACGTGTTGGAGGAGGAACGCGATGGCTGAGCGGGACGAGCTCGTCGGCCGGCTCGAGTCGCTCGGTGCGGCGCGTCCTCCGGCGCTCTCGGTGGATCGTCTCGCCGCGATCGAGCGCAGGGTCGTGGCGGGCGGCCCGGACGTCGCGCCGCCGGAGTCGCGGCGGCGTCCGCTCGCCATGCTGGCCGCCGCGGCCGCGCTGGTCGCCCTGCTCGTCGGTGTGGTGCTGGTCGCCGCGCGCGACGCCGACCCGGCACGGATGGCCGTCGCCGAAGGTCTCGTGACGCTCGAGCTCCCCGACGGGCGGACCGTTCCTGCGGTCGCAGGCGACGAGCTCGCGGATGGCACGATCATCGACGTGGCCCCCGGCGGGAGGGCGATCGTTGCCGACGTCACGCTCGGTCCGGGTCGATACGAGGTTCGCGACGGCCGTCCCGTCGACGCCACGACCGCTCGGCCGCACACCACCGACGGCCCGTCGCCCGCGACCACGGACGTCCGGCCCGACCGAACGACCACGACGGAGCGTCGGCGCCCGGACTCGCCGACGATCACGGTCGCACGTGACGTCGACCGGGACCGGCGCCTCGTGCCGTCGGCGACCGACGTCGCCCGCCCGTCGACGACCACGTCGTCGACCGTGCCGACGCGGCCCCGCAACACGACCACGACCGCGGCCACCACGGCGCCGGCGCCGACCACGACGGGGCCCACGACGACCGTCGCGCCCGACCGGCCCACGTCGACCGCCCCGCGCGACGGGGCCACGACGACCACGACCGACCGGCGCGACGGGTGACCGCTCGCGCGGCCGGAAGGCCGCAGCGGTCGGATCGGGTTCACACCACATGCGAAGCTGGCGTCGTGACGCGCTCCAACTCGTGGAAGCCAGTGGCTGAATGGCGCCGGCTGCCACGGAGATCCGCGCCATGACGGCCGACGATCGGGCGGCCTTCGACCGCTACGTCGTCCCCGAGGTCGAGGTACTGCTCCGAGTCGCCCGCTCGCTGACGCGCAACCGTGCCGACGCCGAAGATCTCGTGCAGGACACCCTGATCCGGGCGTACCGCGCCATCGATCGCTTCGACGGCCGGTACCCACGGGCGTGGTTGCTCACGATCCTGCGCAACACCCACATCAACCGCAACCGCCGCCGCCGGCCCGAGCTGCTCCGCGACCCCGACGTGCAGCTCGAACGGCTGGCGCAGTCGCCCACCGACGACGACGCCATTCGTCCCGACCGGTTCGTCGACCTCGAGTTCGACGTCGAGGTCGAGCGGGCGCTCGACTCGCTGACCTCGCCGTTCCGCGACGTGGTCGATCTCGTCGACATCGACGGCCTGAGCTATGCCGAGGCGGCCGGCGCACTCGGCATCCCCCTCGGCACCGTCATGAGCCGCCTCCACCGCGGCCGGAAGAAGATCCGCGAGCAGCTGCGGCGCGCCGGGGTGGCACCGACGTACGCCGACGTGCAGACCGGGAGGTCACGATGATCCGCATGATGTTCCGTCGCGCCACCGGCGGGCGGTGGCCCCGCGTGCGCTCCGACGAGCGGCTCTCCTGCGGTGAGGTCGGCCGCCTCCTCCAGCGCTATCTCGACGGTGAGCTCGACGGCGCCGCAGAAGTCGATGCGCTGGCGGCCCACCTCGACGAGTGCGAAGGGTGCGGCCTCGAGGCCGACACGTACCGCCGCATCAAGGCCACGCTGGAGGCCCGCCGCACCCCGGTGTCAGCCGAGACCGTCGAACGCCTCCGCCAATTCGGCGAACGCCTCGCCGAGCACTGACGCCCCAGGACCGTCCGGGAGGGCGGCCGCCACATCAGCGGCGCCACGTGCGGAGCTCTAACCGAAACGGACGGCGATCTCGGCGAGGATCGACCCCTCCTCGGGGGTGAGGTCCTCGTCGACGCCGGCCACCTCGCGAGCCGCCGAGAAGAGGGCCCGACGGAGGACGCGGCTCGAGATCCGGGCGTCGATGTCGTCGATCAGCTCGACCACCTCACCTTTGGTGATCGCGTCCTGAGCGCGGACGATCGCCGGCCCGAGGTACTTGTCGAACGTGAAGTCGGTGTCGCGCCAGTCGTCGGTGATGTCGCGGATCGCGTCGACCTCGCTCTGCTCGAGACGCTGGTCGGCAGCCATCACGAGTGCCAGCAGCTCGAGCGCCGCCGTGTGTTCGAGGTTGGCGTTGGCGTGGACCGCGACCCCCCGGTAGAGCTCGAGCAGCGTGTCGTTCACGGTCCCGAACTTAGCCGGTCCGGCGGTCCGACCCCGTCGGATTCAGGTCGCCGGTGGCAGGGCGCGACGCAGGAACTCGAGCTGGTGCAGCAGCAGGTGCTCGGCCACGACCTCCTGTGGCGTCATGTGGCTGACGCCGACGAGCGGGAGCACCTCGTGCGGGCGGCCCGCCGCGAGCAGGGCCGACGAGAGCTGCAGGGTGTGGGCGGCGACGACGTTGTCGTCGGCGAGCCCGTGGATCAGCAGCAGGGGGCGCCGCAGGTCGGCGGCGAGCGGGAGCAGCGAGCTCACCTCGTACGGGCCGGCGTTCGAACCCGGGTCACCGAGGTAGCGCTCGGTGTAGTGGGTGTCGTACAGGCGCCACTCGGTCACCGGCGCGCCCGCGACGGCGGCGTGGAAGACGTCGGGACGCCGCAGCACGGCGAGGGCCGCGAGGTAACCGCCGAAGCTCCAGCCCCGGATGGCGACCCGCCCGAGGTCGAGCTCGGGATGGCGGTCGGCGGCGGCGTGGAGGCCGACGATCTGATCCTCGAGCGGACCGGTCGCGAGGTCCCCGTGGACCGAGCGTTCGACGTCGCTGCCGCGGCCCGGCGTGCCGCGACCGTCGACCACGACGACGGCGAAGCCCTGGTCGGCGAACCACTGCGAGGCGCAGAACGCGTTGGACGAGCGCACGACGCGCTGCGCGTGCGGACCGCCGTACGGATCGAGGAGCACCGGAAGCGCCGAGCCGTCGTGCTCGCGGGGGAGCAGCACCGCGGTCGCAGGTCGATCGGAGGTGTGGACCGAGAGGTGGACCTCGGGCTTCACGAGCGGCTCCTCGGCAAACCGCGCCAGCTCGTGGCCACCTGGCAGCACCCATCGCCCGCCGGGGTGCCGGAGGTCGGCAACCCTGATGAGCGTCGTCGGACCGCCGACGGCAGCAGCGTGCACGCCGGGCTCGGTCGTGAGCGCCCGGAACCCACTGGGCGTCCACCGGTACACGTGGGTGACGGTCGCATCGTCGAGCGGGTTCCCGAGGACCGTGACCTCGTCGGACGAGGTCGCCACGATCGACCGAACCTGCACGTCGACGGGCGAGGCGACCTCGCCCGCGACGACGAGGCGACGGGCACCGCCCCGATCGGCGCAGGTGACCACCTCGCCGTCGGCGGCGAGTACGCCGGTACCGGGTACGAGCTCGACCCAGACGTCGTCGTGGTCGTGGAACAGCAGGTGGGTGAGGCCGGTCGCCGGATCGACCACCAGCACCTGCACGTCCCGCTGGTCGCGCGATTGCACCGTGATCGCGAGTCCGTGGGTGTTCCACTCGACCTTGGCCAGGTACTCGAAGCGAGCGCGATCCCACACCACCTCGACCGGTCGCCCCGCCGGCGTGACGGGGACGACGAACAGTCGGACGTCGGGGTTGGCGGTCCCGGCGGCCGGGTAGCGGATCGACCGCGGGGTCGCCGCCGGGTCGGCGGGGTCGGCGATGTGCCACGTCTGAACGGGCGCCACGTCGACCCGACACGCCGCGATGGCGGTCCCGTCCGGGCTCCACCAGAAGCCGCGCAGGCGGTGCATCTCCTCGGCCGCCACGAAGTCGGCGGAGCCCCACGACACCGTCGTCGCATCGCCGTCCTCGCCGGCCACCCGGTGAGCGCCACCCGCAGCCTCGGCCACCCACAGCTCCGCACCCCGCACGTAGGCGACGCGTCCGCCCGAGGAGTCGGGTCGGGGGTCGAACACGGGGCCGGGCGCGTCGATCGGAACGGTCTTCCCGGTCACCACGTCGGACCGGAACAGCGCGCCGCCCAGTGCGAACACCGCGACCCGTCCGTCACCGCCGAGCGCGAACGCGGTGATGCCGCCGGCTCCCTCGCGCATCCGCTCCCGCCGGGCGCGCTCCTCCGGAGGGAGATCGTCGATGCCGGCCGCGAGCACCTCCCGCGGATCGCACAGCAGCCGCTCCGCGCCGCTGGCGACGTCGACCGCCCACAGGCAGTTGACCGGGTCGGAGCCGGACCGGCTGCGGGCGAATACGACGGTGGTGCCATCGGGTGTGACGGTGACGTCGCGGGGCTCGCCGAGGGTCAGTCGCTGGGTGCGCGCGAACTGGCGCGGGAACGAATCGGACACGCCCGACAAACTACGTCGAAGCAGCGGTCAGGGCTTCGAGCACCGCTTGCCACGCTCGGGCATCGTCGACCGTGTCGAGCACGTACACGTTGGGGGCCTCGCGGTCGGAGATCGAGCGGCCGTCGATCACCGTCATGCCGGCGGTGTGGGCGCCGTGCGTCTCGACGGTCACGTGGCGGTCGGTGCCCGTGAACAGCTCGGGTCGGCTGAGCGCCAGCACGGCGAGCGGGTCGTGGAGCGCCGCTCCACGGATCGCATCGTGACGGCTGAGGTAGTTGCCGACGAAGAACCGGAACAGGTCCGCGACGAGCGCGGCGAACGGCGTGTCGATCGCGCCGACCTCGTCCACCCGCTCGGGCGTGACGAGGAACTGGTGCGTCACGTCGAGGCCCGCCATCCTGATCGGTGCGCCGCAGCCGAACACGATCGCGGCAGCGTCGGGGTCTGCCCACACGTTGAACTCGGCGGCCGGCGTGCGGTTGCCGAACGTGCCGCCGCCCATCAGCGAGATGCCGGCGATCCGGCCCGCGAGGTCGGGTGCGGCTCGCAGGGCCAGCGCGATGTTGGTGAGCGGCCCGGTCGGGACGACCCAGGTGCCCTCGTGCGCCCGGCACGACTCCACGATGAACGCGACCGCATCGACGCTGTCGACGAGCCGCGACGGAGGTGGGAGGTCGGCTCCGTCGAGACCGCTCTCTCCGTGTACGAAGCCGGCGAAGCGCGGTGGCGCGATGAGGGGTCGCTCGGCGCCGGAGTGGACGGGCACCTCGAGCTCCAGGATGTCGCGGACGACGCACGCGTTGTAGGTCGTGCGGTCGAGCGGTGCGTTGCCGGCCACGGTCGTGATCGCGGCGAGATCGGTGTCGAGTGCGGCCACGGCGATCGCGATCACGTCGTCGTGGCCGGGGTCGCAGTCGAGGATGATCCGAGGTCGGGTCGCCGGCATGACCGCCAGCATCGCACGCGGCATGCGACCATGGCCCCCGTGAGACGTCTCGCCGCACTCGTGCTCGCCGTCGCGGCGATCGCCGCGTGCTCCGGCGACGACGCGGCGTCGGACGCCGCCGCGGCGACGGCGACGCTCGAGACGGTCCCGCCGTCGACGGCGGCTGCCGACTCGTCGACCGCCACCGCCGTCACGACGATCGTGCCCGACAGCGCGCCCGCGCCGGACGACATCCCCACCACCACGGCGTCACCGAGCACCGCCGCCACGACGACCGTCGTGGTCGCCGAGGCGGGCATCCCCGGGCTCGACTCCGCCGACGCGTTCTGCGCCGCGTGGAGCCGGTTCGGGGGCTCGTGGCAGGTGCTGCTCGTCGCCTCGGTGTTCGGTGGCGACGAGGCGACGGCCGCTGAGCTCGAGGTCGTCGCCGCACCGGTCGTCGTCGCCGCCTACCGAGCCCTGCTCGACGTCCTGCCCGCGGAGCTCGCCTCCGAGGCAGACGCCGTGGCCGACGGCTACTTCGGGCCGCTCGCTCGACGCGCCGACGACGCCGTCGCCAGCTTGCGTGACGCCGGCGCCACCGACGCCGACCTCGATGCCCTCGGCGAGTCGTGGATCGGCGCGCTGGCGGCTCGCGACCCCGAGGACCCGGTGGTCATGCCGGCCGTCCCCGGCGAGCTCGAGGCCCTCGTCGGCGCGGCCGCCGAGTCGTTCCGCACCAAGCGCGTCGGGATGGCCGACGACCCGAGCCTCGTGATCGTCGCCGAGACGCCGGCGACCGACCGGTTCCTCGAGACCGCCTGTCCCGATCAGGGCGCGCTGACGGGGCAGGAGGTGCCCGGCGTCTCGGGCGGCTGAGCCGCTTGACATTCCGTCACCGCACCCCGGTGGGCATCGGGCCGGGCTCCTATGCTCGGGCATCGTGGCACGCATCGCCTTCGGCTCCGACCACGCCGGCTTCGAGCTCAAGGAGCACCTCGTCGCTCGCCTGCGCACTGCGGGGCACGAGATCATCGACCACGGGACCGACTCGGCCGAGAGCGTCGACTATCCCGCGTTCTGCGCGGCGGCGGCGCGCTCGGTGCGCGACGGCGACGCCGACGTCGGCATCGTGCTCGGCGGCAGCGGACAAGGCGAGCAGCTCGCCGCCAACAAGGTCCGTGGCGCACGCGCGGCGCTGTGCAACTGCCTCTACACCGCCCGCCTGGCCCGCGAGCACAACGACGCCAACGTGCTGTCGATCGGTGCCCGCGTGGTCGGTGTCGGCCTCGCCGACGAGATCGTCGACGTCTTCTTGTCCACCCCCTTCGAAGGCGGCCGCCACGCCCGGCGTGTCGCCCAGATCACCGAGCTCGAGGAGCAGTTCTGATGCCCTTCCACTCCGATGCCCACCCCGATGTCGAGGTCGAGGCGCTGCTCGCGCGCGAGTTCGAGCGTCAGACGTCCGGGTTGCAGCTGATCGCCAGTGAGAACTTCACGTCGCGGGCGGTCATGCGCGCCACCGGTTCGGTGCTCACCAACAAGTACGCCGAGGGCTACCCCGGCAAGCGGTACTACGGCGGCAACGCCGTCGTCGACGACATCGAGGCGATCGCCATCGAGCGCGTGAAGACGTTGTTCGGCGCCGACCACGCCAACGTCCAGCCGCACTCGGGTGCCAACGCCAACATGTGCGTGTACCAGGCCCTGCTGTCGCCCGGCGACACGGTGCTCGGGCTCAGCCTCGACCACGGCGGCCACCTCACCCATGGCTCCCCCGTCAACGCCAGCGGGCTGCTGTACCACTTCGTGTCGTACGGCGTCGGCGGCGAGGAGCGCATCGACATGGACCAGGTGCGGGCGGCCGCCCACGAGCACCGCCCCAAGCTGATCGTCGCCGGCACCACGAGCTACCCGCGTCGTCTCGACCCCGAGCCGTTCCGCGCCATTGCCGACGAGGTCGGAGCGATGCTGATGTTCGACATCGCCCACCTTGCCGGGCTCGTCGCCGGCGGCGCCCACCCGAACCCGGTGCCGTTCTCCGATGTCGTGACGTTCACCACCCACAAGACGCTGCGTGGGCCGCGCGGCGGCTGCATCCTGTCGCGCGAGGAGCACGCCAAGGCGATCGACAAGGCGGTGTTCCCCGGCTGGCAGGGCGGCCCGCTCGAGCACGCGATCGCCGGCAAGGCGATCGCGTTCTACGAAGCGGCCCAGCCCAGCTTCCGCGAGTACGCCCACCAGGTCGTCGCCAACGCCGGTGCGCTGGCAGAGGCGCTGGCGGGGGAGGGTTTCCGCCTCGTGTCGGGCGGCACCGACAACCATCTGATGGTCGTCGACCTGCGCCCGTTCGACGACGAGCTCACGGGCAAGCAGGCACAGGCGACGCTCGACGAAGCCGGCATCACGCTGAACAAGAACACCGTCCCCGACGATCCACGCAGCCCGTTCGTCACGAGCGGCGTCCGGATCGGGACGCCGTCGGTGACCACCCAGGGCATGGCCGTCGAGGAGATGCCCGTGATCGCCTCGCTCATCGCCCGGGCGCTTCGCGGTCGCGACGACGCCGAGACGCTCAGCGTCGTGCGCAAGGAGGTCGCCGCCCTCTGTGAGCGCTTCCCCGCCTACCCCGACGGAGCCTGACCGCGACCACATGTGCCGGGCACATCACGTCACGCCCGTAGTCTGATCGGCCGTGGGTCCATCGGTCGGCGACTACCTGATCCTGGGTGGCGTCGCCGCGGTGGTCACGTTCGCGACGACGCCGCTGGTCGGGCGGATCGCCCGGCGCCGAGGCTGGCTGTACGAGCCGAACGAGCGGTCGGTGCACACCTCCCCGATCCCGCACGTCGGTGGGTTCGCGATGATGTTCGGACTGCTGTCGGCGCTGCTGGTCGCCCGCCTCTTCGGCCGGTTCGACACCGTGTTCGCCGAGGGCAACACCGAGCCGCTCGGCATCGCCCTCGCGGCGCTCGTCGTGTTCGCCACCGGATTCCTCGACGACATCTTCGGCATGGCGCCACCCGGCAAGGTGACCGGCGTCGTCGTCGCCGGGATCGTGCTCGTCTACTTCGGCGTGACGATGTTCTACTTCCGGGTGCCGTTCTACGACGTCCTGATCCTCTCGAGCGACTGGACGCCGCTGGTCACCGTGCTCTGGCTGCTCGGCATGACGCAGGCGATCAACCTCATCGACGGCCTCGACGGTCTCGCCACCGGCATCGTCGCCATCGGGGCGGCGGCGTTCTTCCTGTACGCCAACCGCCTCAACGACCTCGGTCTGCTCTCCGACCGCAACGTCGGGCCGATGATCGCGATCATCACGGCCGGGATCTGCCTCGGGTTCCTGCCGCACAACTTCAACCCGGCGCGGATCTTCATGGGCGACAGCGGCGCGTTCCTGCTCGGACTGCTGTTGGCGGTGTCGACGTCGGTGGTCGGCGGCCGCGCTGATCCGAACACCCAGGACTTCGTCGGTCAGACGTTCTTCTTCTTCGCCCCGCTGGTCATCCCGTTGCTGATCCTCGGGGTGCCGATCCTCGACACCCTGTTCGCGATCGTCCGGCGCGTCTCGCAGCGCCAAGCGCTCGATGTCGCCGACAAGGGTCACCTCCACCACCGCCTGATGAACCTCGGTCACGGCCACCGCCGCAGCGTGCTGATCCTCTGGGCGTGGACCGCGTTGCTGTCCGCGTTCGTCCTCTACCCGGTGCTGAGCGACCAGAACCCGACCTACCTCCCGTTCGGCATCGGCGCCCTCGGCATCGTCCTCTACACGGTCCTGCACCCGAGCGTGCGACGCAAGCGCGCCGACGAGATCGAGGCCGCGCTCGACCGACCGGCCAGCGAGCAGGTCGACCCGTCCCGACCCGAGCGGCGCGAGCGGGAGCTTCTCGACCAGCCGAGAGATCGCGCTCGGGAGTTGCCTGGCCGGGCACGATCCGACTAGCTTGTGCCTGCGTTCACAAACCCCGCGTCGCTCGTTGTGCGATCCTCGGGGCCCCGCCATCTCCCATGAAGCAGATCGTCTCGCACCTCCGCGCCCGCGCCGCGCACGGCCCCGAAGCCGAATCGCCGTTGCGTTCGACCGGTGGCGGCGACGACACGCTCGGGCGGGGCATGGACGTCGCGCTGACGCTCGCCGCGTTCTTGGGCCTGGGTTGGCTGATCGACCGCTGGCTCGGCGTGTTCCCGCTCGCGACGATCACGCTCGTCGTGTTCGCGGCGGTCGGCACGTTCATCCGGATGAAATACACCTACGACGCCCGCATGGAGCGGCTCGAGGCCGAGCGCATGGCGCGGCGGCTGACTCGCCCCGATCGCACCCGGGGGGCCGCGTGAACGATCGGCCCACCGTGGTGACCCAGCTCGACGGAGAGCCCGTCGAGATCAAGGTGTCGGCCGACATGGTCAAGCGCGGCGTCGTCGTCGCGCCGGTGCTGATCGGTCTCTCCGCGCTCGTGTGGGGGAGCGCCGGCGCTTGGTCGGCGGCGTTCGCCATCGGACTCGTGCTCGCGAACTTCGCGCTGTCGGCCGCGCTCATCTCGTCGACCGCTCGCATCTCGCTCGGCCTGATGATGGGAGCCGTCCTGTTCGGCTATCTCGTCCGGCTCGGCCTCCTCCTGCTCGCCGTGCTGCTCGTCAAGGACGCCGCCTGGATTTCGCGCCCGGCCCTCGGAGCGACCATCATCGTGACGCACCTCGGGCTCCTCGTGTGGGAGCTCAAGTACGTCGCCATCACCCTGGCCCACCCGGGTCTCAAGCCCGCCCGCCCCTAGAACCTGGAAGACCTGAACGGACACATCGTGCTCGCACTCGAATTCCCGCCGATCAACGAGATCCTCCGCTGGAGGGACCTCTTCCCGACCTTCAACAAGGTGGCGCTGATCGCCGTCCTGGCGGCGTTGATCTCGATCGTCATCTTCCTGCTCGCCTCGCGACAGGACGGGCTGAAGGCGCCGAAGGGCGTGCGCAACTTCGCCGAGTCGATCGTCGAGTTCATCGAGCAGCAGATCATCATGCCCACGATGGGCCGCCATGGCCTCGGCTGGACCCCGTTCCTGCTCAGCCTGTTCGCGTTCATCTACCTGTGCAACCTGCCGGGCATCATCCCGATCCTGTACATGCCGGCGACGGCGCGCATCGCGATCCCGGCGTTCCTCGCGATCCTGGTCTGGGTCATCTTCATCGGGGTCGGCTTCAAGCACCAGGGCGCCTCGTACCTGAAGAACTCGCTGTTCCCGCCGGGCGTGCCCGGGCCGCTCTACATCCTCGTCGCCCCGATCGAGTTCATCTCGACGTTCCTCGTCCGCCCGTTCTCGCTCACCGTCCGTCTCTTCGCCAACCTGCTTGCGGGCCACATCCTGCTCGTGACGTTCTCGCTGCTCACCGAGGAGCTCGTCCAGGGTGATTCGTGGATCCTGAAGCCGGTCGGAATCCTTCCGTTCTTCATGCTCTTGTTCATCACGGCGTTCGAGGTGCTGGTCGGCTTCCTGCAGGCCTACATCTTCACGATCCTCGCCGCGGTGTACATCGGCGGCGCCGCCCACCCCGAGCACTGACCTTCGTTCGCAACCGTTCTCAATCTCTCCCATCCAGACAGCAACAGGAGATCAACCCCAACATGGAAGCATTCAGCATGCTCGCCCAGATCACCGATGAGGGCCTCAAGGCCGCCGAAGCTGCCGGTTCGTCCGGCTTCGCCTACGGTCTCGCCGCGATCGGTCCTGGCATCGGCATCGGCTACCTGGTCGGCAAGTCGGTCGAGGCGATGGCTCGCCAACCCGAGGCCGCCGGCATGGTGCGCACCACGATGTTCCTGGGCATCGCCTTCACCGAGGCGCTCGCCCTGATCGGCTTCGTGGTGTTCATCCTCATC
>JBFHJC010000058.1:0-16154 GCA_041596155.1 Ilumatobacter sp.
CGGCCGCGATCGCCTCCTGCACGTCGGGCGGCTGCATGCCGAGGCTCACACAGTGGCTGGCGGTCACGCGACCGCCGAACCCGCGGTCGGCGACCTGTGCAGCCAGGAGCCTGATCGTGAGCATGGACGGATCGAGCGTCTCGTCGACGTGGAGGTCGACACCGAGCCCGGCCTCGGCCGCGAGGTCGATCGCCTGCGCGATCGACTCGGCCGCCGCCGGCTCGAAATGGGGGCAGCCGCCGACCAGGTCGACACCGAGCTCGACCGCACCTTCCAACGCCGCCAGGTTCACGGCGCCCTCGGACCCGACGACCGGTGAATGGTTGAGGGCCACGAGCTGGATGTCGATCAGCGGCCGGTACGGCTCGATCGCCTCCAACACCGCCTTGACGGCGGTGACCCCGGCCCGTGCTCCACAGTTGACGTGGCTGCGAACGGCGGTGACGCCGTTCAGCAGCATCGCGTCGAGCGCTTCGCGTACGTGCCTGACGATGTCGTCATGACGGATCTCGCCCCGCTCGTGGGCGGCGATCCACGCGTCGATCGCGCCGTGGAGGTCGCCCGTCGGGTTGGGGACGCGCTCGGCGGTCAGCGCCTTGTCGATGTGGGCGTGCGGCTCGGCGAGTGGCGGCAGCACGAGGAATCCGGCGAGGTCGGTCTCGCTGTCGGGCGCGCCGGGAGTGCGCTCGCCGCCCGCGACGGGGTCGACCGCGGTGATCAGGCCCTCGTCGGTGGTGATGTCGACGGTGCGGCCGTCGGCGAGCGTCGCGTTGGTGAACCGGTGCCGCATCGGCGCCCAGGTTAGGAGCGCGACGGTGCCCGGCACGATGCGCACCCCCTACCATCGCGTTCCATGAGTCGCCGCTACGAGGACCTCACGGGCCCCCAGATCGCCGACGCGATCACGCCCTCGTCGATCCTGCTGCTCCCGATCGGCGCCGTCGAGCAGCACGGACCCCACCTGCCGCTGTCGGTCGACCACGTCATCGCGCACGAGACCGCGACCGCCGTCGTCGACGTGGTCGGTGACGCGCTCGACGTGTGGCAGCTCCCGACCATGTCGATCAGCAAGTCCAACGAGCACGCCTGGTCGCCCGGCACCTTGTGGTTGTCGGCGGAGACGCTGCTGCGCGTGCTGCGCGACATCGGTCGCTCGCTCGCGACCACCGGCGCCGAACGTCTCGTCCTCCTCAACGGCCACGGGGGCAACACGACCCTGCTCAACACGGCACTGCGCGAGCTGCGACTCGAGTTCGGCTTCAAGACCTTCCTCGTCCACCCGTCCGTGCCGCCGGCGTACGGCGGCGTCTCGACCGCCGACGAGCTCGGCATGGGCATCCACGGCGGGCTCCACGAGACGTCGGTGTTCATGCACCTCCGCCCCGACGAGGTCCACCTCTCGCGGGCGACCCGGAAGGTCCCCGAGGCCCTGGCGTCCAACCAGCACGTCAAGTTCGGTGGCTCGGTGATGTTCGGCTGGTTGTCGAACGACTTCGACCCCGACGGCTACATCGGCGACCCGACCGGCGCGACCGCCGACCTCGGCAAGCAGCTGTTCGAGAACAACGTCGCCCACCTCGCCGAGCAACTCGGCGAGATCAAGACGTTCGACTTCGGCCGCTGACGGCGCGAACCCCCTTCCCACGGAGCGCGCGAACGGCTTAGATGGGTCTTCTGGGGGGTCCGGGCATCCCGCCGCTCGGGCCATGGTCCGAAGGGAGATGTCATGCGACGTCCCATCGTGCTCGCCGCGCTCGCCATCGCACTCGTCGCACCCGCGGCGACCGTCGTGGCCGACCACGGGAGCGAGCCGCGAACTCCGAACATGCACGCGCTCGGTCACAGCCCGCAACCCGCGACCTTCGAGGTCCCCGACGGCCAGCGGGTGATCAGCTCCGACCTCGCGTTCCAGGGCAAGTACGCGTACCAGGGCAACTACAACGGCTTCCGTGTGATCGACATCTCGGCGCCCGGCAACCCGAAGGTGATCGCCCACCCCGCGTGCAACGGCGACCAGGGTGACATCGTCGTGTGGGACAACATCCTCGTCCGGTCGTGGAACACGAAGCGTGCCACCGCTCGCGAGTGTGCCGGAACGACGGTGCCGGCCGGCTTCGAGGGGGTGCACGTCTTCGACATCTCGGACCCGGCGAACCCGGTGCTGGTCGGTTCGCTCGAGCTCCCGTGCGGCTCCCACACTGCCACCGCGGCCGGTGTGGACGGCGGCGACCTGATCGTCTACAGCAACAACTCGAGCAGCAGCGGCTGCGGCGTGGGTCTCAATCGCGCCGCTCAGGACGCGCTCGGCGACTTCATGGACGTCATCGCCGTGCCGCTCGCGAACCCGGCCGGCATCAGCCTGATCCACCGCGAGCCACTCGCCGGACCCACCGACCCAGCGGTTCGAACCGGCTGCCACGACGCCGGCGTGATCCTCGGGTCGGCGAACAGGGCCGTCTGCGCAAGCGCAGACACCATCAACGTCTGGGACATCACGAACAAGCGCGACCCGGCGCTGCTGGTCACGATCACCGAACCCGGCGTTGGCGACTCGGCCAGCAACGGTCGCTGGCACTCGGCCGCGTTCACCTGGGACGGCAAGGTGATCGCCGCCGGCTGGGAGCCGGGCGGTGGCGGCGACGGCGAGTGTGAGGCCACCGACCCCGACGTCGACAAGTCGATGTTCTTCTACGACACCCAGACGGGGGCCAAGCTGGGTCAGTGGGTCCTGCCGAGGGCCCAGGGGGCCGACGAGAACTGCACGGTCCACAACTACAACCTCGTGCCGCTGCGCAGCGGCCGGTACGTCGCCGTGAGCGGCAACTACCAGGCCGGGACGTGGGTCACCGACTTCACCGACCCGGCGAACCCGGTTGCGGTCGCCTGGTCCGATCCGGTCTCGCTCGGCCCGGGCTCGTTCTGCGGCCCGACCGCGTCGTGCCAGATCGGCGGCTCGTGGTCGAGCTACTGGTACAACAACTTCGTCTACGAGTCCGACATCACGCGCGGGCTCAACGTGTTCCGGGTGAGCGACAGGGCCGTCGCCGGGGCGATCCGACTCGACCGGCTCAACCCGCAGACGCAAGAATCGACCATCAACTGATCGAGCGCGGTGGCCGCGCCGGTGCCGGCGGATGCCGGCGCGGCCACGGGCGTCGCTGCGGCCGCGAAGTGAGCCGCGAGCTCAGACGTCAGCTCAGCTTCGGCAGGACGTCCTCGGCGAGGCGGTGGATCTGCTGCTGCACCTTGGCGTAGCTGTCTCCCGGCATGCCCGCGAACAGCGCCAGATGCTCGACGCCGAGCTCGTCGCGGTACCACGCGAGCTGCTCGGCGACATCGTCGGGCGAGCCGACGACCCACGTGCGCTGACGCTCGATCGAGTCGTCGAGCGTCGGGATCAGCCCCGGCGGCGCCGGCTTGCCGTCGTCGCCCATGTAGCCCTTGCTCCACCCGTACGGTCCGAGGAACTTCCAGAACTCGTCGTGACCGGCGCGCACCGACTCGATCGCCTGCTCGCGGGTGTCCTCGACGCAGGTGTTGAGCACGAGCATCCGCTTCTCGCCTCGATCGAGCTCGCGGCCGTGCGCGTCGGCGTAGATCTCGGCGAAGCGCTCCCAGCGCATCTTGAGGAACGAGTGGTGCAGGTTCCAGAACACGCCGCCCCAGCCGGCCCGCGGCACCTGCTCGAGCGTCGGCGGTGACGTGATCGCCTGCCAGATCTCGTAAGGATAGAGCGGCTGGGGCACCAGCGTCAGCGTCTCGACGAACCCGCCCCGGTCGGGGATGCCCGGCGGCGGGAACCGGAACACCTCGCCGTGGTACGAGAACGACTCGTTGTCGAGCGCCAGGCGGATGACGTCCATCGCCTCGTCGAACATCTTGCGGTTGATCTCGTCGGCCGCTTGCTGGTCGGGGTTGTCGAAGCTGCCGATCCGCGTGCCGAGCGGCTCGGCCTCACGGGGCACCGTGCCCCGCCCCACGCCGAGGATCGCCCGCCCGCCGGACAGGTTGTGCACCGTGGCGAAGTCCTCGGCGAGCTTGAGCGGATGCCACTGGGGCACGATGTTGAACGCCATCCCGAGCCGGATCCGCTCGGTGCGCTCGGCGAGCACGGCGCTGATCAGCAGGCCGTTCGGAATCACCTCGTAGCCCTCGTACTGGAAGTGGTGCTCGGTGAGCCAGAACGAGTCGAAGCCGAGTCGGTCGCACAGCACCCCGGTGTCGATGATCTGCTCGGTCGCGCGCCACACCTCGTGCTTGTCGTAGCGGCGGTCGGTCGGCGCAGGCGGACCGCCGCCCGCATCCGGCATCTCGACCCCGCCGAAGAGGAAGATTCCCGTGCGCATGCCGCCCACTGTACGCAGCGGTCAGCGGGCGCGCAGCACCTCGTGAGCGACGCAAGTGACCGGGATCTCGTGATCACCCATCGCGGCGCTGACGTGCGCGAGCGCACCGCCGGGCACGGCGTGCCAGGCTGCGAGGGACTCCCACCAGATCACGATCGAGACGCGCGGCGGCGTGCCGTGCGACCGCCAGACCTCCTTGCGGACGAATCCGGGCTGGCGGGCGAGGAAGGCGGTCCAGTGCGCCTCGTCGGTGTCGAGCCATGCACCGAGGTCTCCGTCGTCGGGCGTCACCTCGAGCGTCAGGAACTCGACGACCATCGCCGGCACCGTACCGGCAGCGCCCACGCCGATCTAGGGTCGTCGCATGCTGATCGCCCAGCTCACCGACTGCCACATGGTCGAACCCGGAGGTCTGGTCGCCGATCGGGTCGACCCCGGCCCGGCGCTCGAGCAGGCGGTGGCGACGATCGGGCGGTTCGACGTCGACCTCGTCGTCGGCACCGGCGATCTCGTGAACGACGGCCGCGCCGAGCAGTACGACCGGCTCGAGGCGCTGCTCGCGCCGTTGCGCGCCCCGTTCCTCCCCCTGCCCGGGAACCACGACGACCGCAGCGAGCTGCGCCGTCGCTGGCCGGCGCTGCCCGACGGCGCGCCAGAGGTCCCGATCGACCACGTCGTCGACGATCTCGACGTGCGCCTCGTGCTGCTCGACACGACGATCCCCGGCCGCCACGACGGAGCATTCCGCGCCGAGCAGTCCGAGTGGCTCGACGCCGTGCTGTCGGCGGCACCCGACCGCCCGACCCTGATCTTCCAGCACCACCCGCCGTTCCCGTCCGGCATTCCGTTCATGGACCGGACCTGCGGTTTCGACGGCGGCGACCGAGAGGCCGCCGTGGTCGCACGCCACGACCACGTGCTCGGCGTGCACTGCGGTCATCTGCACCGGTCGATCCAGCGCCGGTTCGGTGCGACGCTGGCGGCCTGCTGGCCCAGCAGCACCGTCGAGCTCGAGCTCGACCTCCTCGAGGACCGGGTGGCGTACTGCGGCGACCCGCCGGCGATCGTGCTGCACCACCTCATGCCGGACGGCGTCGTGAACTCCCACGCCGTCCCCACGGGTGACCACACCGCATGGACGCCGGCTTGGGGCGACGACGCCTGAGCGGCGGCCTGCGTGAACGCCGTGTGAACACGACCCGGATCCGGGCCGCGCATGCTGAACGGGCCGACGTCAACGACTACGGTGCGGAGAGCAGTCGGTCTGCCGGGTGGCCAACCCGGAGCTGGAGGAACGCATGTCGGCCGCGACGACGGCAACACGAACCGAATCCCTGTCGTTCGAACGCGTCGGCATGATCTTCCCCGACGGCACCGAGGCGGTGCGCGACGTGTCGTTCACGGTCCGCAAGGGTGAGTTCGTCACGATCGTCGGCCCATCCGGTTGCGGGAAATCGACCCTGCTCAAGATCGCGTCCGGGCTGCTCGAGGCGACGTCGGGCACCGTGCTCGTCGATCGCGATCGCCTGGGCTACGTCTTCCAGGACGCCACGCTGCTGCCCTGGCGCACGGTGAAAGGCAACGTCGAGTTGCTCTGCGAGCTGCACGACATGCCTGCCGACCAGCGGACGAAGGTCGCCGAGGAGGCCATCCGACTCGTCGGCCTCGACGGCTTCCAGGGGCACTACCCGAAGTCACTCTCGGGCGGCATGAAGATGCGGGCCTCGCTGGCGCGCACGCTCACGCTGAAGCCGCCGGTGTTCCTGTTCGACGAGCCCTTCGGCGCCGTCGACGAGATCACGCGCGAGCACCTCAACGAGGAGACCCAGCAGCTGTTCCAGCAGGAAGGCTTCGCCGGGCTCTTCATCACCCACTCGATCGGTGAGGCGGTGTTCATGTCGACTCGCGTGCTCGTGATGTCGGCGCGCCCGGGCCGCATCGTCGCCGAGTTCGACGTGCCGTTCGACTACCCGCGCTCGCCCGACCTGCGCTTCGATCCGGAGTTCGCGAAGCTGAGCGGCGACGTGTCCCACGCGTTGCGAGGATCCCACTCATGAGCGACACCGACATCCGCCACGAGATGCAGGTCCCGGTCGGCGGGGGCCTGGCGATCGGCCCGGCCGAACCGGTGCCGCCGGACGCCAAGGGCGAGCGCGGCCGGCGCAGCAAGAGCCTGGCCGCGTCGATCATCCCTCCGATCCTGCTCGGTGGGGTGATCGTCGGGGTTTGGTACTTCGTGTCGTACGTGGTGCTGTCCGCCCAGCGCCGCTTCCTCCTGCGGCCGCCGCATCAGGTGCTCGAGGTCGGCTTCCTGCAGTGGGAGAACCTGTCCGAGATGCTCACCGGGCTGTGGAACACCACCGAGGTGGCGCTCGTCGGGCTGCTCATCGCGATCGTGCTCGGCATGGCGCTGGCCACCCTGATGAGCCAGTCGAAGCTCATCGAGCGGGCGATCTTCCCGTACATGGTCGTGCTGCAGGCCATCCCGATCCTCGCAATCGTCCCGCTCATCCAGTTCTGGTGGGGCAGCGGCGAGCCGATCTGGGACTACCCGGTCGTCAGCGTGCTCAACTCGCGGGTGATGGTGTGCGTGATCATCGCCCTGTTCCCCATCATCGTGAACACGCTGTTCGGCCTGCACTCGGCCGAGCGCGGCATGCACGAGCTGTTCTCGCTGCACCACGCCGGCCGCGTCACCCGCCTCCGCAAGCTGATGTTCCCGGCGGCGATGCCGGCGATCTTCGCCGGTCTCCGCATCTCTGCCGGGCTGTCGGTGATCGGCGCCATCGTCGGCGACTTCTTCTTCGGGCAGGGAGCCGTCGGCATCGGCCAGCTCATGAAGCGGTACGCCGCACGCCTCCAGGGCGAGGAGCTGCTCGCCGCCGTGCTCTTGAGCTCGGCGCTCGGCGTCACCGTCTTCCTGCTCTTCGGTTGGCTTCAGACACTGGCCATCGGCAAGTGGCACGAGGAAGCCTGACCGACCTTCACCATCCATCACACACCTGATCACCCAGGGGGAGAACATGACACGCAAGCGTGCGCCACGCATCGTGGCGAGCATCGCCGTCCTCGGACTCGTCGCCGCGGCCTGCGGCGGTAACGACGACGACGCCGAACCGGCCGACGAGCCGGCCGCCGAGCCAGCCGCCGAGCCGGCCGACGAGCCGGCCGAGGAGCCGACGGACGAGGGCGACCACGCCGGGCACGACCTCAGCGGGGTCTGCCCTTCACCGCTGGTGATCCAGACCGACTGGTTCCCCGAATCGGAGCACGGCACGCTCTACGAGATGGTCGGCGACGACTACGTCGTCGACGTCGAAGGTCGCCGCGTCGAGGGCAGTCTGGTGGTGGCCGGCGGCACCGTCGACACCGGCATCGACATCCAGGTCCGCGCCGGCGGGCCGGCGATCGGCTTCTCGGCACCGCGCGTGCAGATGTACGCCGACGATTCGATCCACATCGGCTACTCGTCGAACGACGGCGCCATCCTGGCCACGGAGGACGCTCCGACCATCGCCGTCATGGCGCCGCTCGAGAAGAACCCGCAGATCGTGATGTGGGACCCCGAGACGTACCCGGACGTCGAGACGATCGCCGACCTCAAGCCGCTCGGCGTCACCGTGAACGTCTTCGCCGGCGGCACGTTCCCGGACGTGTTCGTCGCCCAGGGGATCCTCGACGCCGAGCAGATCGACCCGTCGTACGACGGGTCGCCCTCGCGGTTCATCGCCGAGGCCGGCGCGATCGCCCAGCAGGGGTTCGCCTCCGCCGAGCCGTACAACTACGAGAACGTGTTCGAGGAGTGGGGCAAGCCGGTCAAGTTCCAGCTGATCCACGACGCCGGCTTCCAGATCTACTCGCAGCCGCTCGCCGTCAAGACCGGTGACGTCGAGACGCTGCGTCCGTGCCTCGAGAAGTTCATCCCGATCGCCCAGCAGGCGACGATCGACTTCGCGAACTCGCCCGATCGGGCGATCGGCGTGATCATCGACACCGTCGCCCAGTTCGACGACTTCTGGGTCTACGACGAGGGCGTGGCCAACTTCTCGGTGCAGACCATGAAGGACCTCGGCTTGAAGGGCAACGGACCCGACAGCACCGTCGGCAACTTCGATCTCGATCGGGTCCAGGCCGCGATCGACGCGATGGCCAGTGCGGGGATGGACGTCCCCGAGGGCCTGACCGCCGAGCAGCTGGTCACCAACGAGTTCATCGACGAGTCGATCGGCTTCTGATCACCGTCCGGCACGCGGGCGGGGGTCGGCGCAGTGCGCCGGCCCCCGTTCCGCGTTCGCGGGGCCGTCGCGCCAGACTGACGCCATGACGAGCGACGACGGGAGGGCGTACGGCCGGCGCCCTGGCGAACCGGACCGCGAGCTGGTCGAGGTCGACGCCGGTACGCCGGCCGGCGAGCTGCTGCGTCGCTACTGGCATCCGGTGGCGACGTCCGCGGAAGCGACGGCGATCCCCCGCGAGGTGCGCGTGCTCGGCGAGGACCTGGTGCTGTATCGCGCCCTCGACGGCACACCGGGGCTGCTCACGCCACGGTGCTGCCACCGCGGCACCACCCTGTACTACGGCCGCGTCGAGGACCACGGCATCCGCTGCCCCTATCACGGTTGGCTCTTCGCCGCGGACGGCCGCTGCCTGGACCAGCCCTGTGAGCCCGATCGCGGCCGCAACCGCGACTCGTACCGGCAGCCGTGGTACCCGCTCGTCGAGTACCACGGTCTGCTGTTCGCCTACCTCGGTCCGGCCGACAAGCAACCCGTCTTCCCCCGTTGGGCGATCTTCGAGGAGCTCGACGACGAGATCGAGGAGATCGTCGTCATCGACCACTTCGCCTTCGGCGGCCCGACGGTCGCGCCGTGCAACTGGTTCCAGACCCACGAGAACGCGATGGACCCGTACCACGTGTTCATCCTCCACAACGCGATCAGCGGTCACCAGTTCGATCCGCGCCTCGAGATCTGGCCGCGCATCCAGTGGCATCGCACCGACGACGGCGTCGTGGCGACGCAGGATCGCGAGCTCGAGGACGGCACCACGCTGCACCGCATCACCGAGGTGATGATGCCGACGATTCGCGTCATCCCGACCCCGACGCTCACCGTGCTCGGCCCGACGAACAACATGTCCTGGGCACTGCCGATCGACGACACCCACACCCGCGTCTTCGCCATGGTCCGCAAGCCGAGGGACCGTCCGCCCCAGGGGTTGCCGCAGTACGGCGACGGGAAGTCGTGGTTCGAGCTCACCGAGGAGGAGCACCAACGCTTCCCGGGCGACTACGAGGCCCAGGTCGGTCAGGGAGCGATCACCCTGCACTCTGCGGAGCACCTCGCGTCATCCGACCGCGGCGTCTCGATGGTTCGGCGCCAGTTCAAGGAGCAGGTGCGCCGTGTGGCCGAAGGCCTCGATCCGGTCGGCGTGTCGTTCGACGCGGCCGAT
Organism: Ilumatobacter sp.; assembly: GCA_041596155.1. Classification (GTDB taxonomy): domain Bacteria; phylum Actinomycetota; class Acidimicrobiia; order Acidimicrobiales; family Ilumatobacteraceae; genus Ilumatobacter. The sequence goes on from JBFHJC010000058.1 coordinate 9,798, forward strand.
CCACCGCGCCGGATCATCGCCGGCAACTACGTCGTCGGGTCGACGACCGACCTGACGACGATCCCGCTCGCCGAGACGCTGACCGGCTGAACGTCGTCAGTGACGGGCGAGCTCGACGAGACGGCACCGATCGAACTCGCTCGCCTCTTCGAGCGAGACCTTGTCGAGCGCCGGCACGTCGGACGCCAGCACCTCCCACAGGTGGCGCACGATCTCTTCGACCGTTGGCTCCCGATCCCAGACGATCGGCAGGTAGCCGTTCCACTCCCCCAGATCGGTGTCGGTGAGATAGTGCCCTCGCCACGGGTCGACCGCCTTGGCCAGCAGCCGCTCGAGCTCGTCGGCGGGGAACACCTTGTCGCAATCGGGGTCGCCGGCCACGGTGGCCGACACCGTCCAGGCGTGGGTGTGGATCAAGCCGCCCACGCGATGACCCCAGCGCGCCTGGATCGAGGCCCGGAACGTCATCCTCACGATGCCATCCTCGCGATCCGCCTGCCCCGCGTCGAGTCCCGGCGGCGCACGTCGCGCTCGACGACGGATGCCGCGTTGCGCCCCGAGGCGCCGAAGATGCCGGCACCCGGGAACGTCCCTGCGCCGGTGAGGTAGAGACCTCCGACCGGGGTCCGATATCTGGTGCGCGCCCGCTGGCGCCCGACGAGCACCGACAGCGGTGACGCGCTGAACGAAGGGGCGTGACCGCGCGCCATCGCGAACTCGCGCTCGTAGCGATCGGGCGTCATCGCCCGCCACCGATCGACGGCGAACGAACCCGGTTCCATCAGGCCCGCGGCGACCTCGAGCCAGCGCTCCGGCTCCTTGGAAGCTGGCCAGCCGCCTGCGATCTCGTATGGCGTGAAGAGCACCTCGACCGACAGGACGTGGTCCCCCTCCGGCGTCCGCATGGCGGGATCGAGCATGCTCGGCACGTTGATCATCAGCGTCGGGAAGGTCGCCACCGTGCCGTCGTTCCGTCGCCGATGGGCGTCGGCCAGTTGGTCGGGCGATGGCGAGATCACGTTCGTCGGCCCGAGCTGGTCGACACCCGGTATCGCGTCGTCGACGACGCTGGCGCGGTAGCGCGGCGGTCGTGCCAGGACGGCGTCGATCTTCGACTCGTAGCCCGACTGCGGGGCGCCCTCCTCGATACCTCGGACGAGCCGGCGGGAAGCCGACGACGGTGGATCGCCGAGCCACTCGAGCAACACCGAGCGGGGGTCGGTGGCCGCGACGACCACGCGGGCGTGAATCCGGTGGCCGTCGTCGAGGCGGACGCCAGACACGGCACCGTCGTCGACCAGGAGGCTCGTCACCCGCCGGCCGCACACGACCCGCCCGCCGGCGGCCTCGAACGAACCGCGGACGGCGTCGGTGAGTGCGCCGCTGCCACCGGCGGGACGGCCGGTGCGCACGAGGTGTCGCGTGGCGTAGCCGACCGCCGCCGTGCCGGTTCCCGGCACCGTCGGGGCCACGCCCCAGACCGTGGGTCCGGTCGCGATGCCGGGCATCGAGAGGTGCCAGTCGTCGAAGTACTCCCCCAAGACGTCGGTCGCGGACCGCCGGCTCCAGGCGACGAGCCGAGCGGCGGCGTGCGCCCGTCGCGTCCCACGCAACAACATCCGCGGTAGCGACGGCACGGTGCGCGCCATCTCGATCACCAGCTCGGCGACCGGCAGTGCGTCCGCGAGGTAGCGGCGGTACGCCGGGACCTGCCCGGGATGGGTCGACGCGAGCGTCGCGAGGTGCCGGTCGATGTCGTGGAAGAAGACCCACGGCGGGCTGCCGTCGTGGAACCGATTGATCGAGCCGGCTTCGTTCTCGAGGTAGCGGAGCCCGTGGGCGGCGAGGTCGAGCTCGTCCGCGATCGGCATCGCCCGGATCATCGTGTGGTCGCAGTTGCACACGTTGAAGCGGGCACCGAGATCGGCCACCGTCGAGGCGCAGCCGCCGACGGAGTCGCGAGCCTCGACGACCACCGTGTCGAGGCCCGCCCGCGCCAGGTAGGCCGCGCACACCAGGCCGTTGTGCCCCCCACCAGCGACGATCACGTCGGCGTCCACACGGGGAACGTAACGCGCCGACGGGCGACGTCATGTGCTGCGGTCAGCCGACGTCACCGGTCGCCGACGGGCTCGGCCAGTTCGAGCACCACCTGCAGCAGAACGTTCGCGCCGGCCTCCAGGTCGGCGGGCGCGGTGAGCTCGGCGATGTTGTGGCTCAGCCCGTCGACGCTCGGCGTGAAGATCATCGCCGTCGGGCACACGCGCGCCAGCATCTGGGCGTCGTGCCCGGCGCCGCTCGGCATCCGGCGTGACGAGTGTCCGAGGCGCGCCGCCGCGGCCTCGACTCGGTCGATCATCGCCGGGTCGAATTCGACCGGTTCGAAGCGAGCCAGCGACCGCTCCGAGGCGGTCACTCCTTCGCACTCGACCTCCGAGGCAACGACATCCCGCAATCGCGCCTCCGCCTCCCGCAGCGTCGCCTCGTCGGTGTTGCGAAGGTCGACGGTGAGTGTCACGCGCGCCGGCACGACGTTGACCAGGTTCGGATGGACGTCGAAGCGACCGACGGTCGCCACCTGGTCGCCGCCGAAGTCGTCGGCGATCGCTCGCACCGCCGCGGCGATCCGGGCCGCCGCCACCAGCGGGTCGCGTCGCATTCGCATCGGGGTCGTGCCGGCGTGAGCCGAGCGCCCCGTGATCGTGAGCTCGGTCCACGAGATGCCCTGCACGCCGGTGACGACGCCGATCGTCGCGCCGGAGTTCTCCAGGATCGGACCCTGCTCGATGTGGAGCTCGACGTACGCGTGTGGGAACGCGATCGCAGGAGCTGGCAGCGGACCGGCATACCCGATCCGGGCGAGCTCGTCGCCGAGCCGCGCTCCGTCGTCCACGGCTCGGATGTCGAGGGCGTCCTCGATCGGGAGACCGCCCACATGCACGAGGCTGCCGAGCATGTCGGGCGGGAATCGCGCCCCCTCCTCGTCGGTGAAGAAGGCGACCGTGATGCCTCGCCGGGTTCGCACGCCGGACTCGATCAGCCGCTCGACGACCTCGAGGCCGCCGAGCACCCCGAGGTTGCCGTCGAAGCGCCCGCCGGTCGCCACCGTGTCGATGTGCGAGCCGGTCATGACCGGGGCGAGCCCGGGCTCGGCGCCGTCCAACGTGGCGAACACGTTGCCGATCTGGTCGATCTCGACCCGCAACCCGAGGTCGCGCATCCACGTGACGACAAGGTCGCGGCCGGCTCGATCGGCGTCGGTCAGCGCCAGGCGCGCGCACCCGCGCTCGCCGTTCGGGCCATGGATCGCGCCGATCTCACCGAGCGCGTCGAGTCGTTCGACGAGCCGTGACCCGTCGATGCGGAGACCGTCGACGGTGTTCGGGTCGTCCCGGTCGCTCACGACGCCGACGCTATCGTCTGCGGAATACCGGCCCGGCGGGCGACGTTGTCATCATCGACGGCGCCGGGCACCCCCCAGCTTCGACGCCGGAAGGACACCACGATGGGCGGCAGCGGCTCGCTGCGACTCGGCACGATCTTCGGCATCTCGGTCCAGCTGCACTGGAGCGCGGGCATCATCGCACTGCTGTTGGGCGCCAACCTGGCGGCGGCGGTCGGATGGCCGGCGGCACTGGTCGGCGTGCTCGCGTTCCTGGCGTCGATCCTCGCGCACGAGCTCGCGCACGCCCTCGTCGCCCGCCGCTTCGGCGTGGGCACCGAGTCGATCCAACTCTGGGCGCTCGGAGGTGTCGCCCGACTCGACCGTGCCGCACCGACCGCTCGCGCCGACGGGTGGATCGCCGCCGCCGGCCCGATCGCCAGCGTGGCCGCCGGCGCCGTCGCGATCGTCGCCTGGTGGTCGCTCGGCGCCGGATCCGGCGGCTCGATCGTCGCGATGCTCGGTTGGATCGGTGCGATCAATGCGCTCCTCGCCCTGTTCAACCTGTTGCCCGGCGCACCGCTCGATGGAGGACGCATCCTGCGCGCCGTGCGCTGGGCGGTGCACGGCGACCGCCACCGCGCCTCGCACGAGGCCGGCCGCGCCGGCGTCATCCTCGGCTGGACGATCGCCGGGGTCGGCTTCGGGCTCATCCTCTCCGATCACAGCGGCATCTGGCTCATCGTCACGGGCTTGTTCATCACGATGAACGCCCGAGTCGAGATCGAAGCGGCGCTCGCAGCGCGTCGTCTGGCCGGGGTCACGGTGCGCGACCTCACGTGGTTCGGCGTGGCCGAAGCCGGCGTCGACATGGACGCCGACTCGATGCTGTGGCAGCGCCAGCGCCTGGGCGATGCCGGCGGCGTCGCCGTCACCCATGACGGAACCCTCCAGGGCTTCGTGCTCGAAGACCAGCTCTGGGCCGTGCCCGAGGCCGATCGGCCCTGGGTGCTGCTCACCCAGCTGATGGTGCCCGCGGAGCGGGTCGCGCGCGCCCGACTCGACGACGAGCTGGCCGACGTGCTTCCCGGCCTCGACCCGCGCCGCCCGCTCGTCACCGTCTGGGAAGGCGACCGTCTGATCGGGATGGTGCCGCCCCGCCGGCTGCTCGAACGGCTGCGCCAAGCCGGCGTCTGAGAGTTCGCCGAACTGCGATCAGGCGTCGGCGACGCTCCAGTCGCGCTTGGCGACCGGGGGCTTGTCGCTCCACGGAAAGTTGATCCAGAGGTCGGTGCGCTTCCAGACATAGTCGCACTTCACGACCGAGTGCGATTTCTCGTAGATGACGGCGGTGCGCACCTCGCCGACCTTCCCTTCGCAGAAGTCGACCACGCTCTTGAGGGTGTGGCCGGTGTCGGCGACGTCGTCGACGACGAGGATGCAGGCTTCGTGCAGGTCGACGAAGTCGGGTGCCGGCGGCAGGATGCGGGGCACCTCGAGGCGCTCGTCGACGCCGGTGTAGAACTCGACGTTCATCGTGTAGGTGTTCTTCACCGACAGCGCATAGCCGATCGCCCCGCCGATCAAGAGGCCGCCGCGGGCGATCGAGAGCACCATGTCGGGCTCGTAGCCGTCGTCGGCAACCATCTGGGCCAGCTCCCGTGACGCGTCGCCGAACTGGTCCCAGGTGAGGATCTCGCGCTCTTGCGACATAGCGGCCGAAGCTACCGGATCGGTTCCGGCGTCGAGGAAAGCCCCAGGATGTCCGCGGGTCGGATCGGCACGCGGGCGAGCTCGACCTCGCGTCCTGACTGCGCCAGCGCGTCTCGAACGGCGGCGACGATCGCCGGGGTGGCGGAGATGCACGGCGGCTCGCCGACGCCCTTGGCACCGAGCGGTGCGAGGGGCTCGGGTTCCTCGACCAGTGTCGCCACGACGGAAGGCATGTCGAGCATCGTCGGCAAGAGGTAGTCCGTGAAGTTGGCGTTGCGGATCCGTCCGTCGATCTGGACGATCTCCTCCATCACCGCCAGGCCGAGCCCCTGAGCGATCCCGCCCTCGATCTGCCCGATCACCGACAGCGGGTTCAGCGCCCGCCCGACATCCTGCGCGGTGGCGACCTGAACGACCTTGACGAGTCCCAGATCGGGGTCGACGTCGACGACGGCCCGGTGGGCGACGAAGGCGAACGCGACGTGGCAGTCGCCCTGGCCCCGGTCGTCCAGCTCGCTCGTGGGGCGATGGCGGTGCACGGCGGTGTGCTCGATCTCGGCACCCGCCGTCAGCTCGGCCACCGACCGGCGGAACGTGCCGCTCGAGTCGACGACGTCGGTGCCGTCGATCATCAGCTGGTCCGCGTCGAGCCCGTGTTCGGCGGCGGTCTTGACGAACAGCGTGTCGCGCACCGCGCGGCAGGCGGCATCGACCGCACCACCGCTCATCCACGTCTGTCGCGACGCCGACGTCGATCCCGCCGAGCCGACCCCGGTGTCGATGCGGTCGAGTCGGACCTCGTCGACGCCGAGCACCGTCCGGGCGATCTGGCCGGCGATCGCGACGAATCCCTGGCCCACCTCGACCGAGGCGAACTTCAATGTCGCGACGCCATCCGCCAGACGGCAGCGAGCGGTCGAGTAATCGTCGAAGCCCTCGCTGTACATCAGGTTCTTCATGGCGACCCCGTACCCGATGCCGCGCACGACGTGGCCGGCGTCCGCAGTGAGACCGGCCCCTCCGGGCAGCCGCAGCGGGTCGCCGTCGGTGCCTCCGACCGGCTCGTCGGGGAACGGGAGAGCGGCCGTCTCGCGGATGCATCGCTCGACCGGCGCCACGCTGTCCATCCGCTGCCCGGTGATCAGCAGATCGCCGGTGCGCATCGCGTTCCGGAGCCGGATGTCGACGGGGTCGACCCCGCAGGCCGCGGCGAGCTTGTCCATCTGCGACTCGTGCGCGAAGCAGGCCTGCACGACGCCGAA
>JBFHJC010000059.1:0-16042 GCA_041596155.1 Ilumatobacter sp.
CTCGACGCCCGGCGGCACGTAGATGAACGAGCCGCCCGACCACACGGCCGAGTTGAGCGCCGCGAACTTGTTGTCGCCCGGCGGGATGACGGTGCCGAAGTACTGCTTCACGAGCTGCGGGTACTCGCGCAGCGCAGTGTCCATGTCGCAGAACAGGATCCCCTGGGCCTCGAGGTCCTCGCGGTTCTTGTGGTACACGACCTCCGACTCGTACTGCGCCGTGACCCCGGCGAGGTACTGCCGCTCGGCTTCGGGGATGCCGAGCTTCTCGTAGGTCTTCATCATCTCCTCGGGCAGCTGGTCCCACTCGTCGACCTGCTCACCAGCGGGGCGGAGGTAGTAGTAGATGTCCTGGAAGTCGATCTCGGGCATGTTCACCGCAAACCACTCGGCCATCGGCTTGCGCTCGAACAGACGGAGGCTGCGCTGGCGGAGCTGCGTCATCCACCGCGGCTCGCCCTTCCACCACGAGATCTGGTCGACCACGCCGGCGTCGATGCCCTTCCGGGGCGTGAACGCGTACTCGACCTCGTCGCTCCAGCCGAGGTCGTACTTGGAGAGGTCGAGATCGAACGAGGTCATCGGGTGCTCCGTCGAGGGTGGGGGCCAGTGGGTATTTCCACTACGGCCATAGTAACAATCCGGCGACCCCGTACCTACCCGTGATCGGGTGTTCCGGCCTGGCGTCAGGCGGCTTCGCCGTCGGCCTCGACGACGTCGTCGACGACCGCCTCGATCGAGGCCGTGACCGGCGGGTCGACCTCGATGAAGATGCACTCGCCCGGACACACCACCGCAGCCTGGACGACGGCGTCGTGATGGCGCGCCGGAACGTGGGCGAGGCTGCCGGAGCTGCCGGGGTCGTTGAGCACCTCGCCGTCCTCCATCACGTAGGCGATGCCGTCTTCGAGCAGGGTGAACACGTCGTGGCAGTGGTCGACGCACAGCCCGTCGCCGGTACACAGGTCCTGGTCGATCCACACGCGCATGCGTCGACCACGCTACCGCCGCACCGGTGGGCGCGCCCGAGCGAGCGGCGAACCCGTTGCCCGCCCGGCACGGCTGCGGGCTCTACCCTGTGCGTCCGTGCCCGCGCCTATCGCCAAGCAGATCGCACACACCTGGGATCGGCCGACCGGTCCGGTCGACGACCCGTTCGCCTGGTTGCGCGATCGCGACGACCCGGACACGATCGCCTACCTGGAAGCCGAGAACGCCCACACCGCGGCGTGGTTCGAACCGCACAGCGCCCTGCTCGAGGAGATCTACGAGGAGATCCGGTCGCGGGTTCAGGAGACCGACGTCGCCGCACCGGTGCCGTTCGGCCCGTGGCTCTACTCGACGCGGACGGTCGAGGGACAGTCGTACCCGATCCATTGCCGAGGTCGCAGCGCGGATACGGCGACCGAGCACGTCGTTCTCGACCAGAACGTCGAGGCCGAGGGCCACGAGTTCTTCGACGTGTCGGCGTTCGAGATCAGCCCCGACCATCGCTTGCTGGCCTGGTCGAGCGATACGCGCGGCGACGAGCACTACCGGTTGCGGATCCGCGACATCGAGGGTGGACGCGACCTCGACGACGTGATCGACGACACGACGTGGGCGGGCGCCGCCTGGTCGCGCGACGGCGACTACCTCTTCTATGTCATGGCCGACGCTCAGGAGCGCCCGTACCGGGTGATGCGCCATCGCGTCGGCACCTCGCAGGCCGACGACGTCGAGGTGTTCGCGGACCACGACGAGCGGTTCTTCGTCGGCGTCGGCGCGACGCGCAACGGCGCATCGATCGTCGTGCAGACCCAGAGCAAGAACTCGGCCGAGACATGGCTCACGCCGGCGGACGACCCAACACGCCCGTTCGAGTGCGTGCGCCCGCGCGTCGACGACGTCGAGTACCGCGTCGACCACTGGGGCGACCGTCTCGTCGTGTTGACCAACCTCGACGCGATCGACTTCCGCGTGATGACCGCGCCGCTCGACGACCCCGGCGACTGGACCGAGCTCGTGGCCCACGAAGCCGGCCGGCGCATCACGAACATCGAACCGTTCGCCGGCCACCTCGCCCTCCACGAGTGGCACGAGGCGCAACCCCGCATCCGGATCCTCGACCGTGACGGCGCGTCGCGCGTGCTCGACGTGGACGCCGAGCCCCACGACGTCGAGTTCGGGCCGAACGAGGTCTGGGACACCGGCGTACTGCGCCTGTCGCACCAGTCGCTGTCCACGCCCCTGCGCGTCGTCGACGTCGACGTCCACAGCGGCGAGCTCACCGTCGTCAAGCAGACGCCGACCCCCAACGTCGACCTCGCGAACTACGTGGCCGCTCGCCACTGGGCGACGGCCGACGACGGTACCCGGATCCCCGTCGACGTCGTCCGCCACGTCGACACACCGCTCGACGGCACGGCGCCGTGCTGCGTGTACGGGTACGGGGCCTACGAGCTGTCGATGCCACCGTGGTTCTCGGTCGCCCGCCTGTCGCTCCTCGACCGGGGCGCCGTCTGGGCGCTCGTCCACGCCCGCGGCGGCGGCGAGCTGGGCCGCGAGTGGTACCTGCGCGGCAAGCTGCTGGACAAGCGCAACACGTTCACCGACACGCTGGCGGCCTGCGAGTACCTCGCGACCGTCGGCGTCGCCGATCGCGACCGCATCGCGATCCGGGGAGGCAGCGCCGGCGGGCTGCTCGTGGGCGCATGCATCACGATGGAACCCGGCCGCTTCCGCAGCGCGGTCGCCGAGGTGCCATTCGTCGACGTGCTGAACACGATGAGCGACCCGACCCTGCCCCTCACCGTCACCGAGTGGGAGGAGTGGGGCGATCCGCGCGCCGAGCCGTTCGCGTCGTACATCGCCGGCTACTCGCCCTACGACAACACGGCGCCGACCGACTACCCGGCGCTGTTCGTGAGCGCCGGCCTGAACGATCCCCGAGTGAGCTACCACGAGCCGGCGAAGTGGGTCGCGCGACTGCGCGCCGTCCGCACGAACGACGCCCCGCTCCTCCTCCGGACCGAGATGGGCGCCGGCCACGGCGGTCCGAGCGGGCGCTACGAGGCGTGGCGCGACGAGGCCCGCGTCCTCACGTTCCTGCTCGTGACGCTCGGTTGACCGACCCGACCGAACAGGCCCGATCAGGGATACAGCGCCAGCAGTCCGAGCACCATCAGCCCGAAGTTGCGGGCGAGGTGCGCAGGCCCGATCGGGCGGGCCGACCACGCACCGAAGCAGGCGCACGGCGGATGGGCGCCGGCCGCCAACCGGCGTGCGATCAGCCCGCTGAAGCCGACGAGCAGCACGATCGCGGCGACCGCCGGCCAGGGCTCGGCCAGCTGGGCGACGAGGGCGGCACCGAGCGCCAGCTCGATCCAGGGCAGGGGCCCGATCGCGACCCGCGGCGCGCCGAGGCCGGCGGCCTGGGCCGGCCACTCGTCGCCGGCGGCGAGCTTGGCGGCGCCGGCGACCACGAAGGCGACGCCGAGCAGCACGGACGCGACGAGCGAGACGTCGCTCACCCGGCAGCCGTCGGCACGACCCGCAGCGTCAGGCCCTCGCTGGCGCCGATCACCTCGAGCCCGTCGGGGGCGGCGTCGCGGACCGCCGCGACGAGCGCGTCGACCTGTTCGTCGTCGTGCAACGGGTCGTGGTGGAACATCACCAGCGCGCGGGCGCCGCACTCGGTGGCCAGCCACCGCGCGTAGTCGATCGTGCAGTGGCCCCAGTCGGCCTTCGTCTCGAACTCGGCGCGGGTGTACTGGGAGTCGTGGATGAGCACGTCGACGCCTTGACAGAGCTCCCGCGCGTTGTCGGTCGCCTCGTACACGTCGATGCCCGGCTGCTGATGGTCGCTCAGGTAGGCGACGCTGGTGCCGCGCCAGTCGAGGCGGTAGCCGAGGGTGTTGCCGACGTGCGGGATGAGCCGGGCCATGACCCGGACCTCGCCGATCGTGAAGTCGTCGTCACCGTGCTCGTGGGTGGTGATCGAGCCGGGCAGGTCGGTCACGCTGACGGGGAACAGGGGCGGGCACAACGCAGCGTCGATCACCTCGTCGAGCGTGCCGCGCTCCTGGATCGGCCCGTGCAAATCGAGGTGGCTACCCGGGCGGAGCAGGGGCGAGAAGAACGGCAGCCCCTGGATGTGGTCCCAGTGGAGGTGCGAGACGAGGCAGGTGCCCCGGAACGGCCGGTCGGCAGGCCAGCCCGCGCCGAAGTAGCGCGCACCGGTGCCGAGATCGAACAGGATCGGGTCGTGTCCGGGCACGGCGACGGACACACACGACGTGTTCCCGCCGTACCGGATGACGTCGCTCCCGTGGCAAGGAGTCGAGCCGCGGACGCCGTGGAATGTGATCTCGAAACCTTCGTCCCCGATGGCGGCACACGCTACCCGGCGCCGAGCGTCGGCGGAAGCGGCGGACGCAGGACGGATGTCACATCACCGAACGTGGCAGAAGCGTCGTCGCCGTCACCGGGCGAGCAGCCGAACGGACCGGGCGGACAGGTCTGAGCGTCGCGCTCAGCCGGGTCGGCGGCAGCGCAGGTGGTGCGGGCAGTGCTCGCCCGACTCGAGCACGGGCACCATCGCGCTCCAGGTCGCGATCTGGTGCGCGAGCTCGTCGGCGCCGACCGCGTCGACGAACCGGTCGCGCTCGGATCCGGTGAGCCGTTCCAGCTCGTGGCGGGCGACGTCGCGGTACCAGGCGTTGCGGTTGCGCAGCTCGACGTCGACGAACCCGGCGGCCTCGAGCGCCCTGCGGTACCGCTCCGGCGACGCCATGCCGAAGTCGAGCGCTTCGGCGGCGATGTACGCAGCCATCTCCGGTGACGGCTCACCGTCGTGGGCGATCAGCCAATCGGACGCGACGAACCACCCGCCGGGGCGCAGGACCCGGAACACGTCACGGGCGAGCGTCTCCTTGTCGGCGATGTGGACGATCGAGTCCTTGCTGAACACGACGTCGATGCTCTCGTCCGCGAACGGGAGCGGGCCCGGTTCGACGAGGCGGATCTCGATCCGGCCCGCCATGCCCGCGCCCTCGACGAACGCACGGGCGCGCACACACACGGGTCCCTCGACGTCGATCCCGATCACCCGACCGGCGCCGTGCTCGCGCACGAGCGCGACCGTGGCTCCACCCGCGCCGCAACCGATGTCGACCACCGTGGCGCCAGTCAGGTCGACACCCGCGACGGTGCGCGCGACCTCCTCCGGTCCGCCCGGCGAGAGGAACCCCTCTCCCCAGAGCGCTTCGAGGAACGTGATCACGACCTGGTCGTACAGCGCGTGGTTCCCGGTCGGATCGGTTTCGCTGCGATCTGCGGGTGGGGTCATCGACGCCAGCATGCTCGACCGTCGGTCGGCGCCACGAGCGAGACCGCACCGGGCGCGCCGACCGCCCGCGCCGACCGGCCGCGCGACGTCGGCGTCCGGGCGTCCGGCCGACTGATCCGGCCCCGCCCACGACGGTCTAGCGTCGCGCTCGTGCATCACACCCTCGCCGACCGCACCGAGATCGTGGCCTCGATCCCGTTGTTCTCCCATCTCCGCAAGCGCGAGCTCACGCGCCTCGCTCGTTCGGCCGACGAGCGCGGGCACGAGCAGTACGAGAAGCTCGTCGTCCAGGGGGAGCGCGGCACGGCCTGCTTCGTGCTGACCGACGGGACGGCCACCGTCCACCGCAACGGCCGCAAGGTCGCGGACCTCGCCCCCGGTGCGGTGTTCGGCGAGCTGGCATTGCTCGACGGCGGGGAACGGTCGGCCACCGTCGTGGCGGCATCGCGCGGGTCGGCGCTGAGGATCGACCGTGAGGCCTTCGACGCCGTGCTGGACAGCTCGCCGTCCGTCGCCCGGGCGGTGCTGGGACAGTTGGCGACGCGGCTGCGTGAGGCGGACCGCGCCCTGTACGGCTGAGGAGGTGCGAGCGGTTCAGCGCGCGAGGTCGGCGAGGATCTCCTGGCTCGCGAGCCATCCGGGCCCGCCGCTGACGCACCCGCCGGGATGGGTGCCGCTCCCGCACTGGTAGTAGCCGTCGATCGGCGTGCGGTAGCGATTCCAGCCGGGGGCCGGCCGGAAGAAGTACATCTGGGGCGCCAGGAACTCGCCGTGGAAGATGTTGCCCTCGGGGAGGCCGGCGACCTGCTCGATGTCGAGCGGCGTCACCACCTCGCGCTGCAGCACCAGATCGGAGAAGCCGGGGAAGAACGACTCGAGGGTGTCCTGGACGTTGTCGGCCATCCGCTCGCGCTCCTTCGTCCAGTCGCTGCCCTTGAGGTGGTAGGGCGTGTAGTGGATGAAGCACGACATGACGTGCTTGCCCGGGGGCGCCATGTCGGGGTCGATCGTGGACTGCACCGCACCGTCGATGTAGGGGCGCGTGGAGTACCACCCGTACTTCGCCTCGTCGAAGGCCCGCTCGAGGTACTCGATGGACGGCCCGACGTTGGTGAAGCCGCGGAACATGTCGGCGCGGTCGCCGAGCGACGGGTAGCGCGGGATGTCGTCGAGCGCGAAGTTCACCTTCGACGACGTGCCCTGGTAGCGGTAGCGACGGAGCCCGTCGACCAGGTCGGCGGGCAGCTCGCGTTGGTCGACGAACTCGGTGAACGTGCGTCGCGGGTCGGCGGCCGACACCACCACCTTCGCCGTCAGCTCGGTGCCGTCGCGCAGGGCGACGCCGGTGGCGCGCCCGTTCGACGTGATCACACGATCGACCTCGGCGCTCAGCTTGATGTCGGCACCGAACGCCTGGGCAGCTCGCGCCAGCACCTGGGTGAAACCGCCGTTGCCCCCCTTGTGGAACGCCCACGACCCGAGCGAGCCGTCGTGTTCCCCCATCGCGTGGAAGAGCAGCACCAAACCGGACCCCTGCGACATCGGTCCGACCTTGGTGCCGATGATGCCCGACGACGCGAGGTAGCCCTTGACGATGTCGGACTCGAAGTAGTCGTCGAGGAAGTCGGCGGCGCTCCCGGTGAGCAGCCGGACGAGATCGTGCAGCACCCGCTTGTCGACGCCGCGCAGGTGCGTCGCCAGCCTCGCCATCTCGGCGAGGCCCTCCGGCGACCGATCGAACAGGTCGGGGGGCGCCCGGTCGAACAGCGGCTTGACGGCGCGTACGACCATCGTGATGTCGTGTCCGTACTGGTCGTAGGCGGCGGCGTCGCGCTTGGAGTGGCGGGCGATCTCCTTGATGTTGGCGTTGCGGTCGGTGCCCATGACCAGCGAGTCGCCGTTCTCCATCGGGCAGAAGCTCGACGGCATCAGGAGTGGCATGAAGCCGTGCCGCACCAGATCGAGGTCGTGGATGATGTGGGGGCGCAGGAGGCTCAGCGCGTAGGAGAACGTCGTGAATTTGAATCCCGGGCGCAGCTCCTCGGTGATGGCGGCGCCCCCGACGAGGTGGCGGCGCTCGAGCACGAGGGTGCGAAGCCCGGCCTTGGCCAGGTAGGCCGCGTTGACGAGGCCGTTGTGCCCGCCACCGATGACGATGGCGTCGTACTCGGTGCTGGTGCTCACGCTGCGGCTCCGTTCATCATGGCGGTCTTGCGGTCCGGGTTGAACATCGGGTTGCGGGCCACCTCGGCGGCCACCTGGACGTAGCGGTGGTTGATCGTGAACTCGAGGTTGACCCGATTGCCGACCGCCGCCGCGTCGGGCCGGATCCGCGCCAGGGCGATGTGCCGTTGGAGCGCCGGTGAGTACATGAAGCTGGTCGCATAGCCGACGCGCCGGCCGTCGCCGTCGTACACCATCATGTCCTCGTGGACGGGCGTGTGGTCCTTGGGCGGGACCATGTCGGCGGCGGTGTACTTCGCGTAGTGGTCCGCCGGGTCGACCATGAGGCCCGTCATCTTCCAGCGCGTCGTGCCCTCGGCGCGCTCGCGCAGGATCGCCCGCCGCCCGACGAAGGGTCGAGTGTCGTCGTCGATGCCGCGCAGCATCCAGCCGAGTCCGAGCTCGTCCGGGGTCGAGCGGTGTTCGTCGTTCTCGGCGAGGCGGCTGGCGTCGAAATCGACGTGGATCAGGAGCAGGCCGGCCTCGATGCGCGCCATCAGCAGCGCGATCTGGCCGAACGGGATCAGCCCGTGCGGCGCGCCGGCCTCGAAGACGGCGTCCCACACGGTGGGCGCGTCGTCGGCGTCGCAGAACACTTCGTAGCCGAGGTCGCCGGTGAAGCCGGTGCGCGAGATCGTGACCGCCGCGTCGGCGAGCTTGGCCGGCGCGTGGTCGAAGAACCCGAGCCCGTCGACCTCGGGGCAGAGCTGCGAGAGGATCGCGTGTGCCCGCGGCCCCTGGACCGCGAGCGAGCCGTATCTGTCGGTCACCTCGTCGATCTCGACGCGCTGGTGTCCGGCGAGGTCGAGGAAGTAGGCGAGGTTGGGCTCGGCCGCGGTGAGGAGGAACTCGTCGGCGCTGTGACGGAACACCACGCCGTCCTCGTTGACGAAGCCGCGCTCGTCGCACCAGATCGTGTACTGCGCCTGGCCGGGCCGGCACCGCCGCACGTCGCGGGCGAGCACACCCGCGAGGAATCGCTCCGCGTCGGGACCGACGATCCGGTACTTGTAGAGCGGCGACGTGTCGAAGGCCCCGGCCGCGTTGCGGATCGCCACGTACTCCCACTTCTCCGACAACTGGTACTTGTCGACGACGAAGTGGCCCGCCCAATGACTCCAGAGCTGGGTCTGGTTGGCGGCCGCCACCCGCTCATGGAACGGCGTCTGGCGCAGCATGGACCGACGGTAGCGCGTTGTTGGACAACTGCGCAACGGCGGGCCTAGCCTGCGGACATGCCGCGTCTGTCCCCCGCCGAACGTCGCCGGGCGATCGTCGACGCGGCCCTCGCGGTCGCGCGCCGCCAGGGCCTCGGGGCGACCACCGTGCGCGACGTCGCCGCCGAGATGGGCACCTCGAGCGGGCTGATCCACCACTACTTCGACTCGATGGACGACGTGCTCGCGGCCGCCTTCGAACACGCCGCCTCCGGTGACCTCGCGCGGGCGCGTTCGGCGGTGGCCGCCGAGCAGGATGCTCCGGCCGCACTGGACGCGTTCATCCGGTCGTACGCCCCGGCGCAGTCCGACTGGACGATGCAACTGTGGCTCGACGCGTGGGCGGAGGCCGCCCGCCGCCCCGCGCTCCAGCACGTCTCGCGCCGACTGAACCGCGAGTGGCAGGCCCTCGTACGCCGGATCGTCGAGTACGGGGTCGCGTCCGGAGCCTTCGCCACCGACGATCCCGACGCGGCGGCGTGGCGGCTGCTGTCGGTGCTCGACGGCCTCGCCCTGCAGGTCGTCGCCCACGATGCGCTGATCAGTCGCGACGACGTCGTCGAGTGGACTCGGACGGCCGCCGAGCGCGAGCTGCGGGTGCGAGCAGCCCGTTGACCCCAGGTCGGTTCGCGGGTGGGGACGTTGCACCCTGCGACGAGACGCGTCGCGGTGACCGAGCTGGTGAGGGCGCCCGCCGGCACCGGCTGATCACACGCTGCTACGGACCGCCGAGGGCGGTGGCGAGTGCGCCGGCAGCGGCGGCGACGCCGGAGCGCCGCGCCGATGCCCCCATCGATGCCAGCGCCGTCTCCACGGAGCCGAGCACGCCCAGCACCATCGGTGCGTTGACGTGACCCATGTGTCCGATGCGGAACGACGGCCCCGCCAGGTCGCCGATGCCGACACCGAGGGTGACGCCGAGCTCCTCGCGGCATCGGCGGGACAGCTCCGCTGCGTCGACCGAGCCGGTGCGGATCGTCGTGACCGCCGCCGACCGCTCGGACGGGTCGGTGACGTGGAGGCTCAGGCCGCCGTCGGTGTGCCATGCGTCGACGGCGGCGTGGATGGCGGTTGCGAGGACGCGGTGGCGCTCCCAGCGCGCCTCGATCCCTTCCTCGTCGACCATCCGCAGCGCCTCGCGCAGACCGTAGAGGTGCGGCACCGGCGGCGTGCCGGTGAACCGGAGGTAGTAGGGGCCCTCCTCGGTGCGCGTCGTCCAGTCCCAGTAGCTCATGCGCAGATCGGCGGAGCGGTGGGCGGCGCGCGCCCGCTCGCCCGCCCACACGAACGCCAATCCGGGCGGCGTCATCAGACCCTTCTGGCAGGCGGCGACGGTGACGTCGACACCCCACTCGTCCATCTCGTACCGCTCGCATCCCATCGAGGCGATGCAGTCGACCATGAACAGCGCCGGGTGCCCG
Organism: Ilumatobacter sp.; assembly: GCA_041596155.1. Taxonomy (GTDB): domain Bacteria; phylum Actinomycetota; class Acidimicrobiia; order Acidimicrobiales; family Ilumatobacteraceae; genus Ilumatobacter. The sequence continues at coordinate 10,191 of JBFHJC010000059.1, forward strand.
GCGGCGTCGATCGCCGCCCGGATCGCGGGGACGTCGTTGCGGGCCGACGACGCCGTGTCGGTCTGGACCGCGAGAACCGCCTTGATCCGGCGCTCGGTGTCGGCACGCAGGCGCTCCTCGACGGCAACCGGGTCGACGGCGCGGCGGGCCTCGGCGCGGAGGAGCTCGACCTCGAGGCCGTCGAACGACGCCATCTCACCCCAGAGCTCCGCGAAACGCCCACAGTCGGCGACGAGCACGCGATCGCCGCGCGACAAGGTGTTGGTGATCGCCATCTCCCAGCCGGCGTGGCCGTTGCCGATGGCCACGAACGCACGACTCGCCGTGCGGGCGATGACGGGGAGCCGGTCGAACACCTCGTCGATGACCTCGGTCAGCTCGCCGGCGTAGATGTCCGGCATCGGCCGGTGCATCGCGGCGAGCACACGGTCCGGTACGACCGACGGTCCGGGGATGGCGACGAGCTCGCGGCCTGCGGAGAGGTTCACGTCCACGGCGCGTCAGTCTGACACGCCGAACGCGGCGATCACGATCGAGCCGCGTGCTACAACACGGGCGCGGCACGGACGCCGCGGGGTCAGCGAAGGAGGGCCGACCATGGGTGTGACCGACGTGAGCATCGACCGCGAGCGCGGCGAGATGACGGTGGTGACGGCGTTCGACGCCGCCCCCGAACGGCTCTGGGAGCTGTGGGCCGATCCGCGACAGCTCGAGCGCTGGTGGGGGCCACCGAGCCACCCGGCGACCGTCACCGAGCACGATCTGCGCGAGGGCGGCGTCGTGCGGTACTTCATGACCGGACCGGACGGCGAGCGGTACCACGGTGGATGGCGCGTGCTCGACGTCGAACCACCCCGTCGGCTGGAGATCGAGGACTTCTTCGCCGACGAAGACGGCAACGAACAGGCGGACCTGCCGACGTCACGTACCGTCGTCACGCTCGCCGAGCGCCACGACGGCACGGGGATCATGAGGCTCGAGAGCACCTACCCCTCGCCCGAGCAGCTCGCCCAGGTGCTCGACATGGGCATGGAGGAGGGCCTCCGCCAGGCGCTGGGCCAGATCGACGGGCTGCTCGCCGGCGCCCCGAACTAGCCGAACGCGACGTCGACCGCACCGAGCGCGTCGAACGTCGCTCGGATCGAGTCACCCGCTTCGGCCTCGAAGACGTCGGTCGTCACACCGGTGGTGACGCGGTCGCCGGCGCGCAGACGCCGACCGAAGCGGGGCAGCTCGTCGGCGAGCCACGCCATGACGGTGAGCGGGTGACCGAGCACGTTGGCCCCGGTGCCGGTGGTGACGACCGCGCCATCGCGCTCGACGGACACGGCCGCGGCGGCGAGGTCGAGATGGCGCCAGTCGGCGACCGGTTCGCCGTGGATCCACCATCCGTGGATCGCATTGTCGGCGGCGATCGGGAGCGCACCGATCGCCCACGACTCGTAGCGGTGGTCGACGATCTCGATCGCCGGAACGACGGCGTCGATGTGGTCGGCGATCGTGGCGTGGGTGTGACCGCCCTCGACGGGCCGCACGTCGCGGCCGACCACGAACCCGAACTCGGCCTCGATCACGCGGTGCACGAACCGCGACGCGTCGAGGGTCGCCCCCGACGGCGAGGTCGTGTGCGACAGGAGCTGCCCGAAGACGGGGCGATCGATGCGGAGCGCTTCCTGCGCGATCGGGCTCGTGCACGCGCACTTGTAACCGATCGTGCGGGCGTCGTCGGGCGCGGCGGCGAGCAGGCCGGCCACGACGGCGTCCTGGATCGCATACGAGTCAGCGAGATCGGCTGGCCGGAGGGACGCGGGCAGGTTCGGCTCGACGCGATGGGTCGTGCGCATGGCGAGCAGCTCGGCGGCGGCAGCCTGATGGTCCACGACCGGCGACCGTAGGTGGCCGCCGGTCGCTCCGACGACGCGGGAACCGGCGAGTCAGGCCGGCTTGATGTTGTTGTTGACGCGGAACAGGTTGTCCGGGTCGTAGCGCCGCTTGACGTCGCGCAGGCGATCGAAGTTGCCGCCGAACTGCTGCCGGATGACACGCTCGTCGGTGCCCTCGTCCCCGGAGAAGTTGAGGTACGTGCCGCCAGCCCCGGCCAATCGGCCCGCCGCGTCGATCGAGTCGCGAACCCAACTGCGCACCCGCTCGAAGTTGGTTGCGTCGTAGGTCATCCCGTCGATGCTCAGCATGAACGGCGCGCTGCGGTCGCCGAAGGCCGTGTCGGCCGGCGCGACGGCGGCCGTCGCACCACCCATGATCGGGATGTGGATCAGGGTGCTCGGGTCGGGTCGCGACATCGCCCGCTCGTGGACGAACGCCATCGCCTCATCGGTGAGCGCGTCCAGGTAGGTCGACTTCCAGTAGCAGTGGAGACCTTTCACCAACGGATCGAATCCGGCCTGGAAGGCGCGGTAGTTCGGCACGTGGTCGGTCATGTCGAACAGCGGCTCGCCGAGCGCGCGGAACTCGTCGATGATCGGTTGCCCCGACCGCTTGTCGCCGGCGTGCAGCGCGGCGACGATGAACACGTCCTTGCCCTGCACCGGAGGCGGCAGCGCCTCGTCGGCCGGCAGACCCCAGTACAGCGCCCGTGTCGTGACGTCGTCGCCGGCGCGCAGCGCGAGGTCGCGCCACTGCGGGAGCAGGTCGGCACCGGCGGCGGCGTCGTGGAAGACGGCCGCGAGCGCGACCTCCGGACCGACCGCCCGTGCCCTGAACATGAAGTCGACGACGACGCCGAAGTTGCCGCCGCCGCCGCGGATCGCCCAGAACAGGTCGGGGTGCTCGTCGTCGCTGGCCGTGACGAGCTCGCCGGACGCCAGGACGACCTGGGCGGAGATCAGGTTGTCGCACGACAGTCCCCACTTGCGATGGAGCCAGCCGATACCGCCCCCGAGGGTGAGCCCACCGACACCCGTGGTCGACACGACCCCGCCGGGAACGGCCAGCCCGAAGACCTGCGCCTCGCGGTCGACGTCGCCCCACGTCGCCCCGCCCTGCACGCGAACCGTCTGGTTGGCAGGGTCGACCCACACGCCGTGCATGTCGCGCAGGTCGAGCACGAGCCCGCCGTCGACGGTGCCGTGGCCGGCGACGTGGTGGCCCCCACCCCGGATGGCCAGGACGAGCCCGTGCTCCCGAGCCAGGTTGACGCCGTCGATGACGTCGGCCTCCCCCGAGCATCGGATGATGAGGCCGGGTCGGCGATCGATCGCCAGGTTCTCGACGGCTCTGAGCTCGTCGTAGCCGGCGTCGCCCGGCGCATGGATCGGGCCCCGGAACTGGTGTCCGAGCTCGGCGAGCTGTTCGTCGCTGAACCCGACGGCTCCACCCGGTACCGACGTGACGGAAGCGGACATGTTGACCCCTCTCCTCGCAATGCGGTGCGCCCGATCGCCGGTGAGATGGCGACCGGGCAGCCTGCCCGGTTCCCGCCCGTGGGCTCCATCGTGAACCTCGGGGCGCGAGGGCGCAAGATCGCTTCCGTCACATGTGCCGATGCCGCTCCGACCAGGCGGCGGTATGGCGGCGTGGGTACCGTCGACGCCGTGACGGGCGCGCGGCTGGTGTACGACGAGGCGGACCTCTTGCGGGATCATCCCGGCCTCGCGCCGCACGAGATCGCCGGCCGGTTGCTGCACGGCGGGCTCCTCCCCGACGGCACGTACCAGCCGCCGCGGGCGCTGGTGCGGGAAGCTGCGCTCGACGCCTGGACCGACGCACTGCGCGACCGGGGCGGTGAGGTCCTGGCGGCCGACTCGTCGCTGCTGACGGGGGCGCGGGTGCCCAACGTGGAACAACACCGGGTGCTGCTGCGCAACGGACTCGGCCGCCGGTTCTGGAACCAGCTGACGATCACCGGGAAGATCGAGGCGCGCGGCCGGCTGCTCGCCGACGTCGACGTCCCCGATCTGCAACCGGTGATCGTCGACGACATCTCCGAGATGGCGATCGGACACCTCGGGCGCGGGCTGCTCCACGCCCACGGCATCGACGAGGGCGGCCAGCCCGAGCGCGGCATCGGCGGCCACGACGTGATGTGGTTCCTGGCCCGCGACCTCGCGTTCGGCCCCGATGCGTATCCCGACGTGGAGCCACCGGAGAACATCGCTCGCCCCGAGGCCGGCGCCCGGTTCATGCCCGAACTGCCGGAGCACATCGAAGGGTTGGTGTCGCTGCTGGCGAACCTCCTGATCATCGAGTTCCGGGCCGAGATCGGCTTCGCCGAGGCGCAGGCGGTGTTGCGGACGCCCGACCTGTGGGGTGACCGGGCCGAGGGTGCCGAGCTGGCCGCCGACCTGATCGAGCGGATCCGCACCGACGAGCTGATCCACGTCCGTTCCCTGCGGATCTACCTCGGCGAGCTCGAGCAGGTGACGTTCCGCGCGCTCGATGGCGGCACCGTGGCGGGGCGCGAGCTGATCGACCGGTTCTGGGACGGCCTGGTGCAGTGGGCGACGGTCGACCAGCCGGCACTGATCGCCGAGCGCCAGCGCGCCGAGATCGAGGCGCTGATTGCGACCCACCCGCAGGCCGGGCGGGTGCAGGCCGAGTTCGACGCCGCGGCGTGACGGCCGTGCGATCGATCTCGTTCGCCCGCATCCTCGATCGCGACTGACCGGCGCCCGTCAGCTGGCGATGGCGACCGCCGCCACGGCACCGACGTAGGCCACGAGGAGCATGATGCTGTCCGGCTCGAGGCGCTGGGCCCGGTTCGCTCGGCCGGACACGATGCTCGCCAGAGCCAGTGCCATCAGCAAGATCGCGCCGGTGCCGGCGACCGCGTGGACGTCGCTCACGGCCGCCAGGATCGGACCGGGCCGGTAGGCGGCGTCGACGAAGACGATCATCGCCATGTTGGCGGCATTGCTGCCGAGCAGGTTGCCGACCGCGAGGTCGTGGGCACCGATCCGAACCGCGGCGAGCGACGCTGCGAGCTCGGGCAGCGACGTCGTCGTCGCCAGGAGGCTGACGCCGAGCAGGCCCTGGCTGATCCCCGATCGATGCGACAGTTCCTCGGTGGCGAGGGTCAACGTCGGGGCCGCGATGAGGAGGACCGCCGCGGCACCGGCGAAGAGGCGCAGCTGGCGACCGAGTCCGGCCCACATCTGCGTCAGCGACGACGTCCGGTGGAACGGCGTCGGGACGGTCGCAGCCACCCCGATCGGCGGCACCCGGCGGAACCAGGCGAGCGCGGCGACGTACCCGACGAACAGCCCGATCGAGGTGATCCCGACGTTGAAGACGTCGATGCCCGGGTGCGTCGACATCCCCATCACGGCGATGGCCGTCATGCCGATCGCGATGGCCGCGATCCGGGAGTGGCCGAGTTCGACCGTGGGCAAGACCGTGCCGCGGTAGCGCAGGTCGACGATCGCCAGGATGGCCATGTTCGCCATGCTCGATCCGAACAGGTCACCGAGCGCGAGATCGGGCGCTTCCGCGACCGCCGCCGTGAGATCGGTGGCGAGCTCGGGCAGCGACGTCGCGAACGCGACGAGCAGCGCGCCGACGAACATCCGCCCGAGACCCGTGTGTTCGGCGATCTGGTCGCCGACCCGAGCGAGGAGCGTGCCGGCCGACACCACCATCAGCAGCGCGACGACGATGATCGCGAGCAGAACGACGACGTGCAGCTCGCCCATCATCGGCCTCCGACCGCCTCACCGGATCGTTCCGTCAGCAGCACTGCCGTCAGGTCCGACGCACGATCGAGGTGACGGACCGGGCGGGCTCCGCAGCACCGACCGCCATGTCGGACAGGACGCGCCTCGACGGCCGGGAGGAGATCGCAGCCGCATGTGCGGGCCGGCCCCGTGGGCCGGTGAGGATGGGGGTGGATGGGCGCA
>JBFHJC010000060.1:0-15902 GCA_041596155.1 Ilumatobacter sp.
ATGATCACCTCGTCGCCCCGCGCCACGAGCACGTCGGCTGCGGTGGCGATCAGGTCGTCCGCCTCCCATCCGGCGGCGTCGACCTGCTGGATGCCGAGCGAGTCGAGCACCTCGCGCACGAGGCCCATCTGCTGGCGGAGGATGTCGGGCGCCGCCTCGCGCTGGGCCTTGTACTCCGGCTCGCTCTCGTGCCGGAACGTCGGCTCGGGCCGGTCGAACGCAACGAGGATGCCGTCGGGCTGGTGGTCCTTCACGACGTTGATCAGCATCGACGTGAACCCGAACACCGCATTGGTCACCTGCCCGCTCGCCGTCGCCATGTCGGCCGGCAGCGCGAAGAACGCCCGATACGTCAGCGAGTTACCGTCGACGAGGAGGTAGGTGCCCATCAGGATGCACGTTACGCGCGGCGCCGCCTCACCAGGGCACGGCGTCGTCCGGACCGAGGTCGGCGAACTCCTGTCGGCGCCGGACGTCGGCCCGGGCCCGACTCCAGCTGCCGATGACGAGATCGTCGTGCGAGGACGCTCGGAACGGCGGGGGCTGCGGCGCGCCGTCGATCTCGCCGAACCGCTTGCGAACGGCCTGGCGCGACTTCTGCAGCAGCCGTCCGAGCCGTGCCCAGGTGTAGCCATCGGCCCGCGCCAGCCGCACGGCACGTTCCTCGAGCCACGGCAGATCCACGACTGCGAGTTGGCGCACGGCGACGAGCGCCTTTCGAGGGTCGTTGCCGAGCGCCTCCTCGACGTGTTGCTTCACCTCCGACGGACAGGTCATGCCGCCCACGGTGACGGCGGGGTGTGGCACCACGCTGCGTCGCGGCCCCCCGAGTGGTCCGCCGTCCCCGAGTTGACAACCTGGGTTGTCACGAAACCGTCCCGAGCCGCCGTCCGCGCAACCGAGGTTGTCAACTCTGCGGGATCACTCCCCTCGGAGGGCGGCGCATCCCGGGTTATCCTCGGACCCGAGGTCGCGCATGTTCAACGCACGCCGCGTCACCATCGCCGTCGCCGCGATCGCAGTGGGCGCCGTCGCCGCAGCCCTCGCGATCCCGGGCGGCGACGGGGACGCGCCAACTCCCCGCGTCGGACAGGAACTGCCCGACGGCACCGCTGACACCGCCCCCGGCGGCATGCCGCTCGAAGCACCGACCGTCCGACGCGTCGCGGGCGTGCCCAACGTGAGCAACGGCCTCTTCGCGCTCGGGTCGGTCTGGGCGGTGACGTCGAACCGACCCGACGTCTGGTCGCGCGGTGCTCTCGAGGCGGCGGTGGTGAGGATCGACCCCTCGACCGCCGACGTCGAGGTCGTCCTCGACTCGCCCGGGGTCGAACCCGCGCTCAGCGAGCTCGGTGGGCGGGTGTGGGTTGGTCTCTCCGATCGGGTGGTCGCGCTCGATGACACCGGAGCGCCCGTCGCGTCCGTACCGTTCGCTCCAGGTCAGCCCGGTGACCAGGTCGCCGGGGACCGGTACCTCTGGGTCGTCGACCACGACGATGCGAGCGTCGTCGCCATCGACCCCGAGACGGCGACCATCCTGCGAACGATCGACACGGGCGCGTTCCCGGTCCGCCCGATCGCCGCCTTCGGACACGTCTGGATCCCGAGCATCATCGACGGCACCGTGACGATCATCGACGAGGCCACGCTCGGCCAGACCCGTCTCGCGCGCCCATCGGTGAGCTCGGCTTGGCTCACCGACGTCACGGCGGTGCCCGAGGCGATGACCGGGGACGAGGTCTGGGTCACGGACGTCGATGGCGATCTGTTCGGCATCACGGCGCACGGTGCGGGGTTCGGTCAGGTCCGCCGCATCGAGATCGACGCGTCGATCAACCGGATCCACGTGGATGCCGGGCGTGCGTTCCTGCTCCCGGTGTTCGGGCTGGACGTCCTGGTCCTCGACGTCACCACCGAGCGTCTCGAGGCAAGGATCCGCACCGAGGCGATCCCGTTCAGAGCGATCGTCGCGGCCGGCCGTCTCTGGGTCGCCGAGGACGGCTCCGCCGAGATCTTGACCGTGATCGACACCGACTCGCTCGAGATCCGACGCACGTTCGAGGTCGGGACGAACGACTCGTTGACGACCGGACCGCAGCAGCCGGTCGTGGCCCACGGCGAGATCTGGGTACCGAACCGCGGCGACGACGCCTTCTTCGTCATCGACGTCGACCCGGGTTGACGCGGGCGACGGAAGGAGGAGCCTCAGGGACGCAGGGAGCCGTCGAGGATGCGGTCGGCGACGTCGCGCATCTTGGTGCGCTCGCTCATGGCGGTGCGCTGGATGAAGCTGAACGCCTCCTGCTCCTTCAACCCGCACTCGTCGATGAGCACGCCCTTGGCGCGATCGATCAGCTTGCGGGCCTCGAGCTGCTCGCCGAGGGCGTCGATCTCGCCGGTCAGGTTGCGCAGCTCGCGGAAGCGGCCGATCGCGACCTCGATCGCCGGGACGAGATCGCTCTTCTGAAACGGCTTGACGAGGTACGCCAAGGCCCCGGCGTCGCGCGCCTGCTCGATCACCTCTCGCTGACTGAACGCGGTGAGGATCAAGACCCCGCACAGCTTCTCGCCGGTGATGATGCCCGCCGCCTCGAGGCCGTCCATGCCGGGCATCTTCACGTCGAGCACGGCGAGGTCGGGCTGCAGTGCGCGCACGAGCTCGACCGCCTCGTCGCCGCGACCGGTCTCGCCCACGACGACGTATCCCTCCTCCTGGAGGGTCTCGCGCAGGTCCATCCGGATGATCGCTTCGTCCTCGGCGATCACGACGCGCAACGACACGCTGGGCCCCCTTCTTCGAACGCCCGATGGCGGAGCGAGACGGTCACGGCCACATTCAACCAGACCCCGACCGCCGCGGCCTCAGGTGCGGCTCGTCATGCGATCGAGCAGCTCGTCCTGGCGGCGTTCGAGCTGGGCGATCCGCTCGGCGACGTGCTCACGATGTCGGCGCATCGCAGCGGCGTGCTTGTGGGCGTCGTTGGCTTCGAACGCGGCGCCCGGGGTCTCGCTGACCAACGCCCGCAACGCCTGATCGTCGGCGTCGCTCTGGAACACCTCGAGCTGCTCGTCGAGCTGGGCGAGCTCGGCGCGCAGCTCCTTCAGCCGCACCGCCGTCTGCGTCAGGCGTCGCTGCACGAGCCACGATCCCACGGCAGGCGAGCCTACGCCGCCCCGACGGGCACGGCGAGTGCGAGCGCCGTGCCCCGGGTGGGATTCGAACCCACACTGGACGGTGTTTGAGACCGCTGCCTCTGCCGTTGGGCTACCGGGGCGTGGCCGTTCGAGGTTACCGGCGGCGACGTCGTGCGTCGGCGACCGGTCAGTGGGAGATCGCGGGCGCCATGCGGTTACCCGTCGGTAGCGAGAGGACGCCCGGCAAACGCGTCTAGCCTCGCCGTAATGCTCGCCTTCACCTTTCCCGGTCAAGGGTCGCAGCGGCCCGGGATGGGCCGCCCCTGGGTCGATCACGACAGCTGGGAGCTCGTCGACGAGGCCAGCGAGGTCGCGGGGCGCGACGTCGGCGCACTGTTGCTCGACGCCGACGCCGACGAGCTGCGCGACACCCGCAACGCGCAGCTGACGACCTTCGTGTCGAGCCTCATGGTGCTCGACGCCGTCGAGCGGCTCGGCATCGACGCCAGCTACTGCGCCGGCCACAGCCTCGGCGAGTACACGGCGCTCGCCTCGACCGGCGCGCTCGGGTTCGAAGAAGGCGTCGTGCTCGTCGCCGAGCGCGCCGACGCGATGCACGAGGCCGGCAGCGCCCAGCCCGGCACCATGGCGGCCGTCCTCGGCCTCGACGACGACCAGGTCGAGGTCGCCTGCAACCTCGCCGATGACGAGGTCTGGGTGGCCAACTTCAACGCGCCCGGGCAGGTCGTCATCGCGGGCGCGCCTGACGCCGTGGAAGCAGCCGGCAAGCACGCCAAGGAGCTCGGTGCGAAGCGGGTCATGCCGCTGCAGGTCTCCGGTGCGTTCCACACCGCCTACATGAGCCCTGCCCGCGATCGTCTCCGTGACGCGATCGCCGCCGCCGGCATCCGCGACGCCGAGATCCCGGTCGTGTCCAACGTCGACGCCAAGCCCCACGACGTCGGGGGCGAGTGGGAGTCGCTGCTGTCCGCCCAGCTCTCCAGCCCGGTGCGTTGGAAGCATTGCCTGCTGACCCTCGGATCGCTCGGCGTCACCGACTTCGCCGAGCTCGGTCCCGGGGGCGTGCTGACCGGCATGGCCAAGCGCACGGTCACCGGGGCGCGCACGATCTCGGTCGCCACACCCGACGACCTCGACAAGCTGCTGGAGTGGGTCGGTGGTGACGCCGCGGCTCCGGTCTCGGAGCTCGAAGGCGAGCACCTGTTCGCGGTCGAGCGGCTCGTGGTGTCGCCGGCCGCCGGCGTCTTCACGCCGCGGTCGTTCGAGTCCGGTGCGCTGATCGACGTCGGCACCGTCATCGGACACGTCGGTGAGCACGAAGTCCGCTCGCCGTTCCGCGGCGTGCTGCAGAGCTTCATCGCCGTCGACACCGAGCGCGTCATGTCCCGTCAACCGATCGCCTGGCTGCGCTCCGACTAGCCAGCCGGATCTGGAGGTCCCACCGATGCCAGCGACCCGACCGGGCTCCAAGGGAGCCGTGATCTCCGGGTGGGGCACCGCCCTGCCCGAGAAGGTCGTCACCAACGACGAGCTCGCCGCCACCATGGACACGAGCGACGAGTGGATCCGAACTCGCACCGGCATCAGCGAGCGCCGGATCGGCGGGTCGACGATCGGGTTGTCGGTCGAAGCAGGTCGCCAGGCGTTGGCGATGGCCCACCTGACGCCCGAACGCATCGACGGGCTCGTCCTCGCCACCACCACTCCCGACAAGCAGTGGGGCAACGCCGCCGCCGTCCAGCACGAGCTCGGGCTGCGGTGCGGTGCATTCGACGTCAACGCCGCCTGCTCCGGCTTCGTGTACGGGCTGGTGACCGGCCACGGTCTGATCGCCATGGGCGCCGAGCGCGTGCTGGTGATCGGCACCGACACCCTGTCGCGCATCACCGACTGGGACGACCGGGCGACGGCACCCCTGTTCGCCGACGGTTCCGGCGCCGTCGTGATCGAGTCGGTCGAGGGCGCGGGGCAGCTGCTCGGCTGGGACCTCGACGCCGACGGCTCGGCGCTCCCGATCCTGCAGGCCGAGGTCGGCGGCTTCATCCAGATGGAGGGCAAGGAGGTCTTCCGCCGCGCGGTCAGGATCATGGTCGACTCGGCGGAGAAGTCGATGGCCCATGCCGGTGTGACCGGCGACGACATCGCGCTGATCGTCCCCCACCAGGCGAACATCCGCATCATCCAGGCCGCCTGCGAACGCCTTGGCGTGCCGCTCGAGCGCGCCGCCGTGGTGATCGACCGCACCGGCAACACGTCGTCGGCATCGATCCCCCTCGCCCTCGCCGACGCGCTCGACTCGGGCCGAGTCGCCAACGGCGACCTCGTCCTCCTCGTCGGCTTCGGTGGCGGCATGACCGCCGCGAGCTGCGTCCTGCGCTGGGGGGCCGACGCGTCGTGACGCAGCCGCGCATCGTGCTGGTGACCGGCGGGTCGCGCGGGATCGGGCTCGCGATCGCCGAGCGGTTCCGGGCCCTCGGCGACCACGTCGCGGTCACGTACCACTCGTCGCCGCCCGCCGAAGGGTTCTTCGGAGTCAAGTGCGACGTCACCGACGGCGAGCAGGTCGACGCCGCCTTCGCGGCGATCGAGGAGGAGTTCGGCGGACCGGTCGAGGTGCTCGTGTCGAACGCCGGTGTCACTCGCGACGGCCTCCTGCTGCGCATGAGCGAGGACGACTTCACCGCCGTCATCGACGCCAACCTCACCGCGGCGTATCGCGTCACCAAGCGTGCCGCCCGCGGCATGCTCAAGGCCCGCAAGGGCCGCATCGTGCTCGTGTCGTCGGTCGTCGGTCTGCTCGGCGCCGCCGGCCAGGCGAACTACGCGGCCTCGAAGGCCGGCCTCGTCGGATTCGCGCGATCGCTGGCGCGCGAGCTCGGATCGCGAGGCATCACCGTCAACGTGGTCGCGCCGGGCCCGGTCGAGACCGACATGACGCGCGCCCTCGGCGACGACCGCATGGCCGAGATCGTCGCCGCCGTCCCGCTCGAACGGGCGGCGTCCCCCGACGAGATCGCCGGCGTGGTCCAGTTCCTCGCGTCGGCCGACGCCGCGTACATCACCGGGGCCGTCATCCCCGTGGACGGCGGCCTCGGCATGGGGCACTGACGCCGGCACGACCACAACCCGACGGGGTGGTCCTACACTGGGGCCGCCCACCGCAACAAGGAGACACATCGTTGGATCAAGAACTGTTCGCCCGCTTCCAGAAGTGCGCCGTCGAGGTGCTCTCGGTCTCCGAGGACCAGGTGACCCCGGACGCCAAGTTCGGTGACGATCTCGACGCCGACAGCCTCGACCTCGTCGAGCTGGTCATGGCGCTCGAAGAGGAGTTCGGCGTCGAGGTGCCAGAGGAAGAGCTCGAAGGCATCGAGACCGTGGGCCAGGCCTACGAGCTCGTCGCCTCCAAGCTCTGAGGTCGGCCGATGCAGGGACAGGGCCGGCGCGTCGCCGTCACCGGTCTCGGCGTCGTCGCACCGTGCGGCCTGGGCAAGGACGCCTACTGGCGCGGTCTGCTCGGGCCCGGGCTCGACGGGGTGGGACGATCGGTCGAGATCGAGAACTGGGATCCGTCGCCGTACTACGACTCGCCGAAGGACGCGCGCCGCGCCGACCTGAGCGAGCAGTACGCGATCGCTGCCGCCACGGAGGCCTTCGAGCAGGCCGGTGAGCCGGCGATCGACCGGGCGCGGTTCGGCACGATCTTCGGCACGGGCGTCGGCGGCATCCACACGCTCGAGGAGCAGATCGCCGTCCGCCTCGACAAGGGCGACCGGCGGGTCTCGCCCTTCCTCGTGCCGATGATGATGGCCAACGCGCCCGGCGCAGCGGTGTCGATGCGGTTCGGCCTGCGCGGGCCGAACGAGACGATCTGCACGGCCTGCGCCGCCGGCACCCACGCGCTGGTGTACGCCGCCCGGCTGGTCGCGTGGGGGCTCGCCGACGCCGTGCTCGCCGGTGGTACCGAGCACGCCGCCACGCCGACGTCGCTCGCCAGCTTCGGGAACATGACCGCGCTGTCGTCCACCGGAACGAGCCGACCGTTCGACACGGAGCGGGACGGCTTCGTCATGGGCGAAGGCGCCGCCGCGTTCGTGCTCGAGGAGTGGGAGTCGGCGGTCGCCCGCGGTGCCACCATCCTCGGTGAGGTGCTCGGCGGCGGCAGCAACGCCGACGCCCATCACATCACTGCGCCATCACCCGGGGGCGTCGGCGCGATCACCTGCATGCGCCTCGCGCTCGACGATGCCGGACTGCAGCCGGGCGACATCCGCCAGATCAACGCCCACGGCACGAGCACCCCGCTGAACGACGCCGCGGAGGCAGCCGCGATCACCGAGGTGTTCGGTGCCGGCAGCGTCCCCGTCGTGTCGACCAAGGGGGTCACCGGTCATGCGCTCGGTGCGGCCGGTGCGCTCGAGGCGGCGGCCGTGCTGCTGTCGTTCGAGCACCGGCAGATCCCGCCCACCGCGAACACCAAGGTGCTCGGCGACGACATCACCGTCGACGTGGTCATGGGCGAGCCGCGGCCGTGGGAGCCCGGCCCGACCCTGTCGAACAACTTCGGGTTCGGCGGCCACAACGGCTCCATCATCTTGAGTCCGGGCTGATTCGCCGCTCGCTTCGTTCCGCCTCGCCGCTCGCAGCCGAGAGGCTGCTCGGGTTCGTCGCGCCTTGCGAGTGGCGAATCATCGCCGGACTCAACGGAGAAGATGTCCATGGCGAACGCCCGTCGCGACGGAACGCCGCGAGCGCGCCGATCAGCCGGAATCGACGACGACGAACATGAGGTCCGCTTGGGTGGCGACCTGGCCGGCGACGAGGGCTCGGCCGCTGCCCTTCCCGCCCCGGGCCGAGAGGCGATTCATCGTGCACTCCAGGATCAGCTCGTCACCGGGGCCCACCTGACGGCGGAAGCGGGCGCCGTCCAGCCCGCCGAACAGGGGGAGTCGGCCGGCGAATCGCTCATCGGCGAGCACGGCCAGCGCGCCCGTTTGGGCGATCGCCTCGCACATCAACACTCCCGGCAGCGTCGGACGGCCCGGGAAGTGGCCGGCGAAGAACCATTCGTCGCCGGTCAGCCGCCATCGACCCCGCGCCGACTCGCCCGGCACGATGTCGAGGATCTCGTCGACGAAGAGGAACGGCGGCCGATGTGGGAGCAGGTCGGTCGGGTGCACGTCCGGACTCTACGCCGCGGCGCGGCGCGCGGCCGGTGTGACCGGAGCTGCCCGACCACGCCGAGATGCCGAGGCGCCGCTCCTCGTCGCATTGCCACGCTGCATGTCTGTGTCGACACGGCCACTGAAACGCGCGATATCGCGCCACCATCGACCCGATCTTCAAGATGTTGACCGTTCCGAGATGACAATCCTCACGGACAGTGTTACAGTGCCTACTGACCGTTTGTCCCAGGTCGGAAGGAGGCGCTATGCACTACGTTCGTCCGTGTTAACCGGTGATGTCCACGCACCGCGCATCGGCACACACGGCCGCCTCCGTGTGACGATGCCAGCGAGACGTGGCACATCCCCATCAAGTCGTCGTCCCGGCGACGCAGGTACGCGGCTCGATCGGCCATCGAGCGCACCCGCGACGTCGGGACGAGCGGAACCACACGACTGGGTGCAACGGTGACGACGGGGGCCGGCGGCCCCCGTCGTCTCGCGTTCGAACGCAGCGCGCGGGCCCGGACGAGTCAGGAGGCGTCGATCGCCGCCCGAACCTCGGCGACGTAGGCGCCGACGGCGTCAGCCCCGTCCTCGATCAGCCGCCGGACGACCGAGGCGCCCTGGATCACCCCGTCGGAGACGCGGGTCGCCGCATACGCCTGGGACGCGTCCGACACGCCGACGCCGACGAGCACGGGCAGATCGGTGATCGCCTTGAGCCGGCGCGCCAGCTCGGTGGCCGTCGCGGCCAACGACTCGCGCTCCCCCGTCACGCCGAGCAGGCCGACCGAGTAGACGAAGCCGCGCGAGCGGGCGACCACGCGCGGCAGCCGCTCGTCGGGCGCAGTCGGGGCGGCGAGCATCACGGTCTCGACGCCTTCCTGGTCGGCGGCGCGGCACCACGGCTCGGACTCCTCGAGCGGCAGGTCGGGCAGGATGCATCCGGAGACGCCGGCCTCGACCAGGCGATGGGCGAAGCGACGGTGGCCGTCGTGGTGGACGAGGTTGTAGTAGGTCATCACCAGCAACGGCACCTCGACGTCGAGACGGGCGACGTCGCCGAGCACACCGGGCGGCGTCGCCCCGGCGTCGAGCGCCGCCTGTGACGCCTGCTGGATGACCGGGCCGTCCATCACCGGATCGGAGAACGGTACCCCGATCTCGATGGCGTCGGCGCCGTTCGCGGCGGCGGCCCGCACGGCGTCCTGCCAGCCCGGATACCCGCCGGTGATGTACGGAACGAGCAGCTTGCGGCCGGCATCGCGCTTGACGCGCAGCTCGCGCTCGAGCCGCCCGTTCACGATCGCCCTCCGAGGATGTCCATCATCTGAGCGACGTCCTTGTCGCCGCGGCCCGACAGGTTGACGAGCACGATCTGCCCGGCCATCGACGCCGCCTCACGGGCCACCCACGCGATCGCGTGAGCGGACTCGAGCGCGGGGATGATCCCCTCGGTCCGCGACAGCAGCTGGAACGCCTCGACGACCTCGTCGTCGGTCACGTTGGGATACTCGGCGCGCCCGATGGACGCGAGGTACGAGTGCTCGGGGCCCACGCCGGGGTAGTCGAGGCCCGCCGAGATCGACAGTGCCTCCTCGACCTGGCCGTATTCGTCCTGCATGAGGTAGCTGCGCATGCCGTGCACCACGCCGGGGACGCCGTGCCGCACCGCGGCCCCGCCGGCCGGCTCGACGCCGACGAGTCGGGTGTCGGTGTCGACGAACCCCGAGAAGATGCCGATCGCGTTCGATCCACCGCCGACACACGCCACCACCACGTCGGGATCGCCACCGGTGAGCGCACGGCACTGCTCGCGCGCCTCGTCGCCGATCACCCGGTGGAACTGTCGGACCATCCACGGGTACGGGTGCGGCCCCATCACCGATCCGAGGCAGTAGTGGGTGTGACCGACGGTCGCCACCCAATCGCGCAGCGCCTCGTTGACGGCGTCCTTGAGGGTGCGCGAGCCGCTGTGGACCGCCTCGACCTCTGCGCCGAGCAACCGCATGCGAAAGACGTTGAGCGCCTGGCGGTCGACGTCGACGGCGCCCATGTACACCTTGCACTCCAGACCGAGGAGGGCGGCGGCGGTGGCGGTCGCGACGCCGTGCTGGCCGGCACCGGTCTCGGCGACGAGGCGCGTCTTGCCCATGCGCTGCGCGAGGAGTGCCTGGCCGAGCACGTTGTTGATCTTGTGCGACCCGGTGTGGTTGAGGTCTTCGCGCTTCAGGAGGAGCCGGACACCGAGCTCCTCACCGAGCCGGTGGCACTCGCCGAGCAGCGACGGCCGACCGGCGTAGTCGCGCAGGATGCGGTCGAGCTCGGCGCGGAAGCCCGCGTCGGCCCAGGCGGCGCGGAAGGCGATCTCGAGCTCCTCGCACGCCGGCACGAGCGTCTCGGGGACGAAGCGGCCGCCGAACTCGCCGAACCGGCCGGCGGCGCTCGGCTCGGCCATCATCGAATCGGCGTCGAAGGTGGGACGATCAGGCATGGTGACGGTGACGGCTCGGGGTCGGGGGTCGGGGTGGTGTCGGATTCGGGGCGAACGCGGCGATCACTCGTCGGCCCAGTCGTAGGGCAGCTCGTCGGGTCCCAGGTACGGGGTCGGTGCCGCCGCGCGCGCGTTGGCGATGAACCGCCGCACGAGGGTCGGGTCCTTGCGGCCCGGCGAGGACTCGACTCCGGTGGCAACGTCGACGCCCCACGGCTCGACCGCTTCGATCGCCGCGGCGACGTTGTCGGGGTCGAGCCCGCCGGCGAGGATCAGCCGCACGGTGTCGGGCACCTGATCGGTGAGGCTCCAGTCCCAGAGCTTGCCGGAACCGGGGTTCGGTGCGTCGACCATGACCAGATCGGTGGCATAGCGGTCCGCCTTCGCGAGGTGCGGCGAGTCCGAGCCGAACGCCTTGATCACCCAGCGGATACTGCCGGCGATCTCGGCCGACTGCTCGGGCGTCTCGCGGCCCGAGAGCTGCACGGCCTTGACGCCGGCGCGGTTGGCGATCTCGATGACGCGCGACGGGTGCTCGTCGCGGAACACGCCGACGGTGAGCACCTCCGGCGGGAGGCGCCGCGTGATGTCGTAGACCTGCTGCGCGGCGACCTGTCGGGGCGACGGGGCGAAAATGAAACCGACGGCGTCGGCGCCCATCGCGACCGCGAACAGGGCGTCGTCCTCGTTGGTGATGCCACAGATCTTGACGAACATGCCGGGACGCACGGTACCCCGGTGGTGCGGCGTTCGCCGCGATCGAGCAAGCGATCGGTCAGACCCTGAGCTCGTGCACGGCAGCCGTCGGGTCGTCGGCGACGACGAGCGTCTCACCGACCAGCACGGCGTCGAACCCTGCAGCCTTCAACGCCAGGGCGTCGGCGCGCCCGCGCACGCCGGATTCGGCGACCTTCACGACGTCGGCGGGGATCGATTCGCCGACGCGGACCGCCCGCTCGTGGTCGACCGCGAACGACTTCAGGTCCCGCTGGTTGACCCCGATCAGCGTCGCGTCGGCCTCGAGCGCCGCCTCGAGCTCGATCTCGTCGTGAATCTCGACGAGCACGTCGAGCCCGAGCTCGGTCGCCAGCGAGTGGAAGTCGGCGAGCATGCAGGCGGGCATTGCGGCGGCGATGAGCAGGACGCAGTCGGCGCCCATCAGCCGGGCGTCGACGATGTCGTGGGGCGAGACGGTGAAGTCCTTCCGGAGCACCGGCAGGCGCGACGCGGCGCGTGCGGCGCGGAGATCGCCCGCAGATCCGCCGAAGAACTCCTCGTCGGTCAGCACGGAGAGGCATGCGGCACCGCCGAGCTCGTACGACTTGGCGAGCAGGGCCGGGTCGAGGTCGGCCCGAAGGTCGCCCTTCGACGGCGATCGGCGCTTGATCTCCGAGATCACCGCGAGCAGCGGGCTCGCGGCGAGGGCGTCGCGGAAACCGCGCGTCGGCGGCGCCGTCGACGCCTCGTCGATCAGACGGTCGAGCGGCCGCGTCTCCTGCGCCGCCAACTCACGATGACGGTCGAGGATCCGGTCGAGGTACGTGGCCACGGAGCGTGAGAATAGCTCAGAAACCGAGTCGTTCCGTGACGACGGCGGTGACCTCCGGAATCGGCACCCGGACCTGGTCCATCGTGTCGCGATCGCGGATCGTTACCGCCCCGTCCTCGAGCGAATCGAAGTCGACGGTGACGCACAACGGGGTGCCGATCTCGTCCTGGCGGCGATACCGGCGACCGATCGCCTGCGTCTCGTCGTAGTCGACCATGTAGCGCTCCCCGAGCGTCGCCCGGATCGCGCGCGCCAGCGGTGTCAGCGTGTCCTTCTTCGACAGCGGCAGCACGGCCACCTTGTACGGCGCGAGCCGCGGGTGCAGTCGCAGCACGGTGCGCGTCTCGTCGTTGACGATCTCCTCGTCGTACGCCGCCAGCAGGAAGGCCGCCATCGTCCGCGTCGCGCCGGCCGCCGGTTCGATGACGTAGGGCACGTAGCGCTCATCGGCCTGCTGGTCGTAGTAGTCGAGACGCTCGCCCGAATGCTCGGCGTGCTGCTTGAGGTCGTAGTCGGTGCGCTGGGCGATCCCCTCGAGCTCGTCCCAGCCCCACGGGAACATGAACTCGATGTCGGAGGTGCCCGCCGAGTAGTGGGACAGTTCGTCGGCGTCGTGGGCTCGGATACGCAGCAGCTCCGACGGGATGCCGTGACGCACGTACCACTCGAGCCGCTCGTAGCACCAGTACTCGTACCACCGCTCGCTGTCGGGCGGCGGCACGAAGAACTCCAGCTCCATCTGCTCGAACTCGCGGGTGCGGAAGATCCAGTTCTGGGGCGTGATCTCGTTGCGGAAGCTCTTGCCGACCTGGGCGATGCCGAACGGCGGCTTCTTGCGGCTCGTCTGCAGCACCTGATTGAAGTTGGTGAACATGCCCTGCGCCGTCTCGGGCCGCAGGTAGGCGTCGGCGCCGGCGTCGGCGATCGGGCCGGCCTGGGTCTTGAACATCAGGTTGAACTGGCGCGCCTCGGTGAACGAGCCCTCGGCCCCGCAGCTCGGGCAGACGTTCGGATCGTCGAGCTTGTCCTCGCGGAACCGGTTCTTGCACTCGGTGCAGTCGACCAGCGGGTCGGTGAAGTTGGCCAGGTGGCCCGACGCCTCCCACACCTGCGGCGGCCCGAGCACGGCTGCGTCGATCAGCACGACGTCGTCGCGCTGTTGGACCATCGCCCGCACCCAGGCGTCCTTGACGTTGCGCAGCAGGAGCGAACCGAGCGGGCCGTAGTCGTAGGTGGACCTGAAGCCGCCGTAGATCTCGGCCGACGGGAACACGAACCCCCGCCGCTTGCAGAGGTTGACGATCTGGTCGAGGTCGCTGGCCGGCATAGGCCGCTCAGGCTAGGAGCCGGGTGTGCCGATCGCGACGTGCGTTCGACGCCGGCGGCGTCAGCTCTTGAGGACGGGCGTCCAGACCTGCACAGCGTTGACGAACAACGCCTTGGCGTCGTGGGGCTGTGGCCGTCCGGTGACGACGACGGTGCTCACGATCTTGTCGGCGAACGTCTGCTTCTTGGCGTCCCACAGCGGCCAGAGGAAGCCGAGGTAGCACGGCAGTGCGTCGAGGATGTGCGCGACCTGGCGACCGAACACGCTCCAGCCCGAGCCCATCGGCTGGCCGGTCGCCTCGCGGACGAGGGCCTGGCCGACGACGCGGTCGCCGAGGTCGTACCCGAGGTGGCCGCGCTGGATCATCATGCGGATCGCGGCCGCGATGACGAACACGTAGGCGATGACGATGAACACGATGCCGGCGTCGCCGAAGATCGCGCCGAGGATGAACCCGGGAACGTAGAACACGGCCAGCGAGAAGGCCCGGATCAGGTAGCCCGCGAGCCGGTTCACCCAGCTCGAGTACTGACCGACGGCAGCCGCGGCCGGAGCCATCGGCGGCGGGGGCGGCGTGGCCCCGGGGGGAGGAGGCGGTGGTACGTCCGACATCGCGCCGACAGTAGTGAACAAGGTGGGACGCAGCGCGGATCGGGGCACGCGTACGACGATCACTCCGCCTGCGTCGGGACGTCGCCGTTCGCTACCGTGGCGCCATGCGACGGCGGTGGACGGTGGTCATGGCGCTCGGCGCCCTGCTCGCAGGGTGCGGCGAGGACTCGGCGGCGCGGCCGTCGGCCACCCACGTGCCCCGCCCCACCCCCGGAGCGCCGGTCGGCGAACGCGTCCTGCCCGACCTGATGCCCGCCCCACCCGAGGTCCTCCACCTGCGCTTCGACAATTCCGACGACTACGCAGCGGCCAACTGGGAGATGGCGTTCACGTCGACACTCGTCAACGTCGGTGTCGGCGACTTCGTGCTCCGCGGCACCAAGGTCGGCGACGTCTGGGCGATCGAGCAGGAGATCTCGTACTCGACGAGCGGCGGCGAGATCGTCCCGACCGATGCAGTAGCCGGCTGGGGCGGGGACGGTCACCATCACTGGCATGTCCTGCGAGTGGCGAACTACTGGCTCGAGCCGTACCCGCTCGCCGAGGAAGGGCACGAGGTGGCCGCCGCCGCCGGCCTGATCGACACCAAGGTCGGGTTCTGCTTCTTCGACTCCGACCACGAGCTCGAGCGGGGCCCCGCCGAGCGCGTCTTCGAGGTCGAGGGGTGCGGTCACGAGGACGACTCCCGCTGGGACATGGGCCTGTCGCCCGGTTGGAGCGACGTCTACAAGTGGACCCTGCCCGGACAGTCGATCGACATCACCGGCCTCCCCGACGGCCGCTACCGGTTGTGGGCCGAGGCGGACCACGACGGCGTGTTCGTGGAGACCTCACGCGACAACAACCTCACGTGGGTCGACATCGAGCTCGAGACCCGCACCGACGGCCTCCGGACCGCCGAAGTCGTCGCGGTCGGACCGACGCCCAAGTGACGACCGCACGCAAGCCGTTACCTGATCGTCACATCGGGTGACATCGGCGAAATACCGGTTGACGCTGGGTGGCCGAAGCCTTAAGTTTCGCAACCGAGGCGGAAAGAACCACACCAGAGAGGGAACCATGAGGAGAATCACCACGGCGGCAACCCTCGCGTTGGCATTCACGGCATCGATGACGATGCCGGCCATCGCGGCGGACCTCAGCAACGGCAGCGGTCAGTCCTGCGCCGAGGGCCAGACGGGCGTCTGGCACTTCGTCAACAACCAGACGCGCGGCGAAGGCCCGGGCACGATCACCGTTGTCTTCGACAACGCGGTCATCGTGCAGGGCGCGACGAAGGTGAACAGGAGCAACCAGCACTTCACGTTCGAGCACGTCGGCGGCACGCTCGTCGACGCGTCCACGAACCTGCCCGGCAGGCTGGTGCTGTCCGACTTCACGTGCACGGGCGATCCGAAGGATCCGCCGCCGAAGAAGTAACCAGTTCGAGGTCGGCGCGCCGGCGACCGACACGGGCGGTGTCCGAGGCGCTCGGGCGTCACGACGGCGGGAATCGTCGTTCGACGTGATGCCCGGGTGTCCGAGTCACCGGCGCGCCGACTTCGCAGGGTGAGATGATCGCCCGCGGCCCGCCGGGCCTGGCGGGCGATCAGTGGC